>JAKLKS010000069.1 GCA_023150535.1 Planctomycetota bacterium | reverse complement strand
GGAGGCTCCTGGCTGGAGGCCTCCCTCTCGAGGGAGGGCGGGGTCGGGAAGGCGGAGGCGGACGCCGGCTTCCGCTTCGTGGTCCCGGCGAGGTAGCGCCGCGCCCCCCGCCCCCGAACTCCCGCGCCGCCCGCCGCGCGGGTATCGTCCCTCCATGACCCCCGCGGACGTCGCCGCGCTCCTCCGCCGCGCCCCCGCCTTCGCCTCCGTCCCGCCCCCGACCCTCGCGCTGCTCGCGGCGGGGTCCCGCGTCGCCTCCTTCGCGAAGGGGGAGGCGATCATGGTCGAGGGGGAGCCGGTCCGCGGGTTCTTCCTCGTCCTCGGCGGCGGCGTGCGCATCTTCCGCGTCGGCCCCGACGGGAAGGAGCAGCTCCTCCAGCGCCTCCGCCCCGGGCAGTCCTTCGCCGAGGCGGCGGTCCTGACCATGAGGAGGTACCCCGCGGGGGCGGAGGCGACGGAGACCCCGACCGAGGTCCTCGAGATCGGCGGGGAGGCCTTCCTCCGCCTCTTCGAGGAGGACCGCGCGCTGGCCCGCGCCATGGTCGCCTCCCTCTCCACCTGGCTCGTGCGGCTCGTCGGCCGCGTCGAGGACCTGACCGTCATGAGCGCGGGGGCCCGCCTCGCCCGCTACCTCCTCGACCTCCCGGCGCGGGAGGAGGGGCGGCGCCTCTCCGTGGACCTCCCGATCCCGAAGAAGGAGCTGGCCGCCTTCCTCGGCATCACGCCGGAGACCCTCTCCCGGCTCCTGCGGAAGTGGAAGGACCGCGGCCTCCTCGAGGCCGACGGGAGCCGGACCCTGGTGCTCCGCGACGCCGACACGCTGCTGGCCATCGCCAGCGACCCCTCCCCCGCCGCGGGGCTGTAGCCCCGCCGCCCCCGCAGCCGGGGCCCCGCGCAATCCTGACTCCCGATTCAGGAATTGATCCGGGTCAAGGAACCGCCACCCCCCCTTCCGCGAGGATGCCGCCCGCCGGTCGCGGGTGCGCCCGGCGGAAAGCGAAAGGAACGACCCATGCGAGCCCTCAGGGGACTCACCCTCGGGAAGGTGCTCGTGGCGACCGTGGTGGCGGGCTTCTCGATCCTCCTCCTCGGCGGCTACTCCATCTTCCGCAGCCGCGCCCCCGTGCCCGGCGAGACGCGCACCGCCGACGGGAAGGTGCTCTTCACCGCCGCCGACGTCAGGAGCGGCCAGGCCGTGTACCAGAAGCACGGCCTCATGGACTGGGGCTCGGTGCTCGGCCACGGGACCTACTTCGGGCCGGACTTCACGGCCGAGGTCCTCCACCGCCGCGTCGAGCTGCTCCGGGAGGCCGGCGCGCGGGAGGCCCACGGGAAGGGGTGGGCCGACCTCGACGACGGCGGCAGGGCGGCGGTCGCCGACGCCGTGAAGCGGTCCCTCAAGGCCAACGGGTACGACCCCGCGGCCGACGCGCTCACCGTCTCCGCGGCCGAGGGGGCCGCCTTCGAGACCATCGCGGAGGAGGTGAGGGAGCGCTTCGAGAAGGGGGAGCCCCTGCGCGGCCTGCCGCCGAGGACCCTCAAGGCGGACACCGCCGACGGGAGCGACGCGTGGATCGGGGCCGGCGACCCGGCGCGGCCGCTGGCGGCCTTCTTCTGGTGGACCTCCTGGCTCGCGGCCGCGGAGCGCCCGGAGGGCGGGACCACCTACACGAACAACTGGCCCCACGACCCCGACGCCGGGAACACCGCCTCCTCCGGGGCGATGCTCTGGAGCGGCGTCTCCGTCGCGGTCCTCCTGCTCCTCCTCCCCCTCGTGCTGCTCGCCTGGCACCGGGGGAAGTACCGCATGGAGGACGCCTACGAGGAGGGGAGGTTCCCCGACCTCGACCCGCGCTGGCTCCCGGTCTTCCCGAGCCAGCGCAAGGCCGTGAAGTTCTTCGTCGCGGCGGCGGGGCTGTTCCTCCTGCAGGCGCTGCTGGGAGGCTACATGGCCCACTCCTACGTGGAGGGGACCTCCTTCTACGGCGTCGAGCTGGGGACGCTGCTCCCCTTCTGCGTGGCCAAGACCTGGCACCTCCAGCTCGCGGTCTTCTGGATCGCGGCGGCCTGGATGGGGCTCGGGATCTACGTCGCGCCCATGGTCGGGGGCAGGGAGCCGCCGCGGCAGGGGCTGCTCGTGGACGTGCTCTTCGGCGCGGTGGTGGCGGTGGTGCTCGGCTCCATGGCCGGGGAGTGGCTCGGCGTCCAGGGGAGGCTCGGCTCCTGGTGGTGGTGGCTCGGCCACTCGGGCTGGGAGATCGTGGAGCTGGGGAAGGCCTGGCAGATCGCGCTGGCCGCGGGCTTCGCGCTCTGGATCGTCATCCTCGTGCGGGCGCTCCGGGACGCGCTCCGGGAGGAGAAGGACCGGGGCGGGCTGGTGCACCTCTTCGTGACGACGGCGGTGGCCATCCCCGCGCTCTTCGGGGCGGCCTTCCTCATCACGCCGGGGACCCACCTCTCCATGGCCGACTACTGGCGCTGGTGGGTCATCCACCTCTGGGTCGAGGGGATGTTCGAGGTGTTCACCGTGGTGGCCCTCGGCCTCATGATGGTCCAGATGGGGCTCGTGACGCGCTCCTCGACGGTGCGGGCGCTGAAGTTCCAGCTCCTCATCCTCCTCGGGAGCGGGATCATCGGGACGGGGCACCACTACTACTGGATCGGCTCCACGGAGATGTGGATCGCGCTCGGCAGCGTCTTCAGCGCGCTGGAGGTCATCCCGCTCACCCTGCTCGCCATCGAGGCGGTGGAGCAGTGGCTGGTCGTCGAGCGGGGCGGGGCCTCCTTCCCCCACCGGCACGCCTTCCTCTTCCTCACCGCGGTGGCGGCCTGGAACCTCTTCGGGGCGGGGGTCCTCGGCTTCCTCATCAACCTCCCCGTCGTGAACTACTACGAGCACGGGTCCTTCCTGACCGCCAACCACGGGCACGGCGCTCTCATGGGGGTCTTCGGGATGCTGGCCGTCGCGCTGGCGCTCTGGTGCACGCGGAACGTCGTCCGCGAGGACGCGTGGTCGGGGAGGCTCTTCACGCTCTCCTTCTGGGGGCTCAACGCGGGGCTCCTCGGGATGATCGTCCTCACGCTCACGCCCATCGGGGTGATGCAGGTCGCGGAGGCGGCGGAGACCGGCTTCTGGTCGGCCCGGAGCCTGGAGTTCTACCGGCAGGGGACGGTGCAGACGCTGCTGTGGCTGCGCATCCTCCCCGACACGGTCTTCATCGGGCTCGGCGTCCTGCCGCTGTGCGCCGGGCTCGTCCGGGCCTGGAGGAACCTCCGGCCGGAGACGCCCATCGAGCGGAAGCCCGCGGCGGCGAGGCGGCGGGAGGAGGTGGTGGCCGCCTGAGGCGGTCCCCGGGTCGGGCCGAGGGCGGGGGAGGGGGCCGGGCGCCCCTCCCCCGCCGGATTCCCGGGAATCCCGGGAACCTCCGCCGGGAACCGGGCACGAAGGGACGGGAGGCCGGCGGTCCGGGGTCCGGGCCGGGCGCTCCCGGGAGGTGCTCCATGGCGAGGGACGGCGTCTCGAAGGACGGGGGGGAGCGGCCCTTCCTCCCCTGGTGGGCGGGGGGGCTCGCGCTCGGCGGCGTCCTGCTGGCGGCCGTGGCCCTGGTGAAGCCGCTGGGGGTCTCCACCCAGTACGTGCGGGCGGTGGGTGCCGCCTGCGACCTCGCGGCGCCGGGGACCTGCGCGGCGAACGCCTACTTCACGGCCGAGGGCGTCAGGTTCGGCTACGAGGAGATGGTCGTCATCGGCCTCCTCCCGGGGGCCTTCCTCGCGACCCTGCTGACCGGCCGCCTGCGCCGGCCCCCCCCCGCCCCCGCCGCCTGGACGGAGCGCTTCGGCCCCTCCGCCGGGAAGCGGATCCTCGGCGCGGCCCTCGGCGGCGCCCTCCTCCTCTTCGGCGCCCGCCTGGCGGGAGGCTGCACGAGCGGGCACATCCTCTCCGGCGTCTCCCAGATGGCGGTGAGCAGCCTCGTCTTCGGTGCCGCGGCCTTCGGGACGGCGGTCCTCGCCTCCCGCGCCCTCTACGGGACCGGCCGCGCCGGGGGAGGTGCGGCATGAGCCCCCTCCTCCTCGGCCTCCTCGTCGGCATGGCCTTCGGCGCCGCGCTCTCCCTCTCCGGGCTCTCCAACCCGGGGCTCCTCCTCGAGATGCTCCGCCTGCGCGACCTGCGGCTCCTCAAGGTGCTCGTCACGGCCCTCGGGACGGGGATCGTCGGCATCGCGCTGCTCGACGCGGGGGGGCTCGCGCACACCGGCGTCAAGACCCTCCACCTCGCGGCGATCCTCGCCGGCGGCGGCATCTTCGGGCTCGGCTTCGCGCTCGCGGGCTACTGCCCCGGGTCGGCCATCGCCGCCCTCGGCGAGGGGCGGCGGGACGCCCTGGCGGTCGTCCTCGGGGGGCTCCTCGGGACGGCGATCTTCGCCTTCTCCTACGATGCGGTGAAGCCCCTCCTGCTGGAGCCATGGACCCTCGGGAAGCCGACCCTTCCCTCGGTGCTGGGCGTGCACCCGCTCCTGGTCGCCCTGCCGCTCGGTGCGGGGGCGGCCTGGCTGGTCGCGGCGTGGCTCCGGTCCGGAAGGCGTCCGGCGGCGGCCGCGTCCCGGGAGTGACCCCGGTTACCGACGGTCCGCGGGGGAGGGGGTACCCTCCCCCGCGGACGACACGAGGAGGTGGACCATGAAGGGCATCGCGACGGCGGGGACCGCGGCCCGGACGCCGACGGGCATCCTCTCGGCGGAGCACAGGAACATCGAGAAGGTGCTCGCCTGCCTGGAGCGGATGGCGGGGGAGTTCGAGGAGGCGGGGGCCGTCGTCCCGGCGCCGGCCTCGGACGCGCTGGAGTTCCTGCGCACCTACGCCGACCGCCTCCACCACGGCAAGGAGGAGGCGGAGCTGTTCCCGGCCATGGAGCGCCGGGGCATCCCCGAGCACGTCGGGCCCACGGCCGTCATGCGGGCGGAGCACGTGGAGGGGCGGGCGCACATCCGGGCCATGGGGGAGGCGCTGGAGCGGAACCGCGCCGGCGACTTCGTCCGCGAGGCCCGGGCCTACGTCGACCTCCTGCGCGACCACATCCTGAAGGAGGACCAGGTCCTCTTCCCCATGGCGGACGGGCTCGTCCCGGAGGAGGAGCAGGCGAGGCTGCTCGGCGTCTTCGACCGGGTCGAGGCGTCCGACGTCGGGCCGGCGGTGATGACGAGGATGCTCGCCATCCGCGACGCCCTCTGCGCCCGCTACGGCGTCGTCGACGTCCCCCGGCCGGCGTCCGGCGGCTGCTCCGGCTGCTGCGGGCACGGGTAGCACGGGACCCGTCCCGCCGGCGGTAGGATGCCTCCCGGCCCCGGCCGGGAGGCATCCATGGACGTCGTCAACCTCGAGGCGAAGTTCGCGCTCTTCTCCGACCGCTGGCGGCCCCGCATCGTCGCGGAGCTCAACGGCCAGCACGTCAAACTCGCCCGCCTCGAGGGCCCCTTCGAGTGGCACAGCCACCCCGCCGAGGACGAGCTGTTCCTCGTGCTCGGGGGGACCCTCCGGATGGAGCTGCGGGACGGGACGCGCGTCCTGCGGCCCGGGGAACTCCTCGTGATCCCGCGGGGCGTCGAGCACCGCCCCGTGGCGGCCGAGGGGGAGGTGCGGGTCCTCCTCTTCGAGCCCGCCTCGACGGTGAACACCGGGGACCGCCCGGGGGCGAGGACCGTGGCGGCGGAGTGGATCTAGCGGCCCCGGAATCGACCGGGGCGGCCGCTCGAGCGGCCGCCCCGGGAAGGCGGAGTGCGCGAAGCCGCTTCTACAGGAAGAGCGGCCCGAAGATCACCGACACGATGGCCATCAGCTTGATGAGGATGTTGATGGCGGGGCCGGAGGTGTCCTTGAAGGGGTCCCCCACGGTGTCGCCGCTCACCGCCGCCTTGTGGGCCTCGGAGCGCTTCCCGCCGTGGTTCCCCGCCTCGATGTACTTCTTCGCGTTGTCCCAGGCGCCGCCGGCGTTGGCCATGAAGACGGCGAGCAGGAAGCCGCTGGTGATGGAGCCGAGCAGCATCCCGCCCAGGGCCTCGGCCCCCAGGGAAACGCCGACGACGATGGGGGCGAGCACCGCGATGACGCCCGGCATGACCATGGCCCGCAGCGCCCCCTGCGTGGAGATGTCCACCGCGCGGGCGGCGTCGGGCTTCACGCCCTCCTTCCCCTCGCGGAGGCCGGGGATCTCCCGGAACTGCCGGCGCACCTCCTCGATCATCGCGCCCGCCGCCTCCCCCACCGCGCGCATCGTCATGGAGGAGAAGATGAAGGGGAGCACGCCGCCGAGGAGCAGCCCCACCATCACCGGGACGTGCATGATGGACATGGTGTCCGGATCGATGCCGACGACCGTGACGTAGGAGGCCATCAGCCCGAGCGCCGTCAGCACCGCCGAGCCGATGGCGAAGCCCTTGCCCGTGGCGGCCGTCGTGTTGCCGAGGGAGTCGAGCGCGTCCGTCTTCTCGCGCACCTCGGGGGGGAGGTGGGCCTGCTCGGCGAGGCCCCCGGCGTTGTCCGCCACCGGGCCGTAGGCGTCCGTCGCGAGCGTGATCCCGAGGGTCGCCAGCATCCCCACACCGGCCAGCGCCACGCCGTAGAGGCCGGCCAGCTCGTAGGAGAACCAGATCCCCGCGCACACCGAGAGGGTCGGGATGAGGGTGCTCATCATCCCCACCGCGATGCCGGCGATGATGACAGAGGCCGGGCCGGTGTTGGCCTGCTTCGCGATCCACTGGACCGGCTTGTACTCGTAGGAGGTGAAGTACTCCGTCGCCGTGGCGATGATCTGCCCGGAGGCGAGGCCGGTCACCACGACCCAGAAGAGCTTGAAGGGGAGGCCCATGGCGCCGATGACCGCCGCGGTCCCGACGAGGAAGAGGATCCCGGCCCCGATGATGCCGTGGCGGAGCGCCCAGAGGAGCTTCGACATGTTCGCCTGCTCCCCCGTGCGCACGAGGAAGGTCCCGAGGACGGAGGCGAGGATCCCGATCCCGGAGAGGGCGAGGGGGAGGGTGAAGAGGGCGGCGGTGCTGTCGAAGGTGGTCCCGTTGAGGTAGCCGGGGCGCGAGGCATCCGTCGCGAGGCCAAGGGCGGGCACCGCGGCGGCGGCGGCCGCGAGCGAGAGCGCGGCGACCATGCCGCCGACGTAGGACTCGAAGAGGTCCGCGCCCATGCCCGCCACGTCGCCCACGTTGTCGCCCACGTTGTCGGCGATGGTCGCGGGGTTGCGCGGGTCGTCCTCGGGGATGCCCGCCTCGACCTTGCCCACGAGGTCGGCGCCGACGTCCGCCGCCTTGGTGTAGATGCCGCCGCCGACGCGGGCGAAGAGCGCGATGGAGGAGGCGCCGAGGCCGAAGCCCGCGGCGATGTTCGGGTCGCGGAAGACGAGCCACATGGCCGTGATGCCGACGAGGCCGACGCCGACCACGCAGAGCCCCATGACCGTGCCCGCGCCGAAGGCGACGCGCAGGCCCTCGTTGAGGCTCCGCTGGGCCGCCGCCGTGGTGCGGCAGTTGGAGCGCACCGCGATGCTCATCCCGATCCAGCCGGTGAGCGCGGAGCAGAAGGCGCCGCAGACGTAGGCGATGGCGGTCCAGGGGCCGGTGCCGTAGGAGTTGTTCTGGTTGTAGGCGATGTCGTTGAGTTCGGCGATGCGCTCGTTCCCGAAGACGTTGTAGTCGATGACCACCGCGAGCGCGACCGCCATGATGGCCACGAAGCCCGCGAGGATCGTGTACTCGCGCCTCAGGAAGGCCATGGCGCCCTCCTGGATGAGGCGGCTGATGGCCTGGAGGGCCTCGGAGCCGGGGTCCTTCTTCAGCACGATGGCGGCGGTGACGGCCGCGGCCAGCAGGCCCGCGAGCCCGCAGCCGAGGGCCATGTAGAGGTATTCCATGGTGTCCTGCCCTTCCTGCAGGAGGCGCGACGGGGGTGGGGAGCCCCCCCGGGGGACGACGGGGAATGGGCGCGATGCCGCCCGGGAAAGCGCGAAACGGTAGCGGGGGCCGCGACGGGTGTCAATCAATGTCCAACCGGGCCCGGCCCGTCCCGGCACCCGCGGCTCGAGTGCAACTCCATGCTCGACAACCGATTGCATCGGAATCCACGGCTCCCCGGCAGGGCCCGGGCCTCCTCGGGGGAGGAGGGGAGGAGGCGGATCCCACCGTGCGGCCCCTGGCCTCCCCCCTCCCTCCCCGCGGCCGGATTCTCCTCCCCGGTCCGTCCCCCGAGGCTAGGCTGTTTCCCCCAACGCGCGCGCCGGGCCCGCCGCGCGGATCCCCGCGGGAGCACTTCCATGAAAGCGCGCCGGGTCGCCGCGGCCGGCCTCCTCGCCGCCGCCGCCCTCCTCCTCGCCTCCCCCGCCGCCCTCGCCCAGGAGCACGGCGGCGCCGAGGCCGCCTCCTTCTGGGCGCACCTCCCCGTCGCCTGGGTCCTCCCCTTCGCGGCCATCCTCCTGGCCATCGCGATCCTCCCCCTGGCGACCCCCCACTTCTGGGAGAGCAACCGCAACAAGGGGATCGTGGTGGGCGTCCTGGCCCTGCCGGTGTTCGGGATGCTGCTCCTCGAGGGGCAGAGGACGCAGCTCCTCCACACCGGGCTCGACTACGCCTCCTTCATCATCCTGCTCGGCTCCCTCTTCGTGATCTCGGGGGGGGTCCTGGTGACCGGGGACATCCGCGCGACGCCGCGGAACAACACGGTCCTGCTGGCCATCGGGGGGCTGCTGGCGAGCCTCATCGGCACCACCGGGGCGAGCATGCTCCTCATCCGGCCGCTCCTGCGCATCAACAGCCAGAGGAAGCGGACGGTGCACTCCGTCATCTTCTTCATCTTCGTCGTGTCCAACGTCGGGGGCTGCCTGACGCCGCTCGGGGACCCGCCGCTGTTCCTCGGGTTCATCAAGGGGGTGCCCTTCGCCTGGACGCTGGCGCTGTGGAAGGAGTGGGCCTTCATGATGGCCGCGCTCCTGGCCATCTACTTCGTCGTGGACACCCTCCATCACCGCAAGGAGGCGCCGGAGGACGTGCGCCTCGACGAGACCCGCATCGAGCCCATCGGTGTGCAGGGGTTCCTCAACCTCCCCCTCCTCTGCGGGGTCGTCGCCTGCGTCGCCTTCGTCCCGGGGCTCGACCGGGGCGTCCCCTGGCGGGAGCTCGGGATGGTGGCGCTGGCGGTCCTCTCCATGAAGACGACGGCGAAGCCGGTGCGCGAGGGGAACGGGTTCTCCTTCGGGCCCATCGTCGAGGTGGCGGTGCTGTTCGCGGGGATCTTCGTGGCCATGATCCCGGCGCTCAAGATCCTCGAGGCGCGCGGGTCGGAGCTCGGCGTCCGGGAGCCCTGGCACTTCTTCTGGGCCTCCGGCTCCCTCTCCTCCTTCCTCGACAACGCGCCGACCTACCTCACCTTCTGCTCCGTCGCGGTCGGGCTGCTGCACCAGATGGAGCCTGCCCTGCGGGAGACCCTCTCCGGGGAGAACCTGGGGGGGCTCCTCACCATCGACCCGGCGAAGTACCCCGGCCCCGCGGCCCTCGGGGTGCAGCTCCTGACGGCGGTCTCCCTGGGCTCGGTGTTCATGGGGGCCAACTCCTACATCGGGAACGGCCCGAACTTCATGGTGAAGGCCATCGCCGAGAGCCAGAAGGTGAAGATGCCCTCCTTCTTCGGGTACATGGCCTGGTCCGTGGGGATCCTCGTCCCGCTCTTCGTGGTCGTGACGTTCCTGTTCCTGTAGCGGCGGGGGCGGGGGCGGCGGGACGCCGCCTCAGCGGCCCGCGGTGATGGTGACGACCCCGTCCTTCGACAGGTTCCAGGTCTCCTTCCGGGCGAGGCGGTACCAGGCGAGGCCCTCCTCCCTTTCGCTCGATGCTCCGGGTTGCCCGTCCAGCCCCCTCGGGTCCGTCATCCGCAGGGCCACCCCGGCGTCGGACAGGCCGACGGTGAGGCCTCCGTCGTCGAGGTACTTCGTCCCCTCGACCTCCTTGAGGGTTCCGCGGAACCTCGGATCCCACGACACCCGCAACTCGAACCCCCGGTCGATGCGTTCCACCGTGGCGAGGATCCGGCCGGCGGGGAGCTTCTTCAGCGCTTCCCCGAGGGGGGAGACGGGATGGGGGGAGGACGCGCCGTCGGCACCCGCCCCTCCGTCGGCCCCGGCGGAGGAGGTCGCCGGGCTCAGGTACTCCTGGGCGCTCTTCCATGGCGCGAGGACCTTTTCCGGTGCCCCGGCGAGGCGCTTCTCCACCGCCTTCGTGGCCAGGTTCCTCAGCCGGTTCCCCGACCTGGCGGTCAGGAGAGCGGCGAAGGCCCCGACGGCAGCCGCGGCGGCATCCTCGCGGCCCTGCTTGAGGTGGAGGGCCGCCAGTTCCACCCCCGCCGCCACGCCGATTTCGGCCCATCCCTCCTCCCCCGCGGACTTGAGGGCCGAATCGAGGAACTCCACCCCCTTGTCCGGGGCGGCGCCGCGGGCCTCGACCATGCCGGAGGCGAGCCGGGCGAGGACCGCGAGCCCGGTCCCCGACTTGCCCCCCTTGATGAAGGGGCGGAGGATGGCGGCGTGCTTCGGGAGGTCGGGGCACTCCCCCGTGGCGGCGGACTCGAGCAGGAGGTCCCCCGCGAGGACGGGCGCGGAGAAGAAGGCCCCGCACCGTTTCGGGTCGAGTTTCGCGAGGAGGGCCGCCTCGAGGGCGTCGCCGGTGGCCATCTGGCGGCGCTTCGAGAGGATCTCCCGCCAGGCCTCCGCGGCCTCCTGCTCCGCGAGGAGGTCGCCCGCCCTGTGGGCCCGGGCGACGGCCTCACCGAGGAGTTCCCCCGTCTTCGCCCCGTCCCCCGATCGTGCCGCGGCGCGGGCATCGGCGATGGGGTCCCCCCCGGCGACCAGGGCGGCAGGGAGGACGAAGACGGCGGGGACGAGGAGAAGGGCGAAGGTGAGGTTCTTCATCATCCACCTCCCGGAGAGCGGGGATCCCGATCCCGCACCCCGGGAGGTTACCCGGAAGGGTCGACGCTCCGCCAGCCCGGGCCCCGCCTCCCCGCGACCGCCCCTACTCCGGCAGCGCGATCCCCTTCCGCGCCGCCTGCGCCCGGAGGGCCTTCCCGACCTCGAGGTCGAAGGAGGACCTCCCGCCCGCGGCCGCCTTCTTCGCCGCCTCCGCCTGGAAGGCGGCCCGCTTCGCCTGGAGATCCGCGAGCTCCTTCCGCTGGGCCTCCCGCTCCGCCACGAGCCCCGCGACCCTCTCCTTCAGCGCCTCCGGGGAGAGCCCGCGCAGGGATTCCGGCAGCCGGTCCTTCGCGAGCTCCTCGACCTTCAGCTTCCCCGCGGCCACGAGCCCGACGAGGTCGGCCTCCTCGTCGAGGGACTCCTTCCTCCCCACCACCGACCAGCGGTCCGCCGCCACCGAGGCGGGCGCCGCGGCCGGCCCCGCCGCCCCCGCCGCCGCGTCCGCCTTCCTCACCTTCGCCTCCGCCCGCTCCCGCGCCTCGTCCTCGCCATAGGCCACGAACCCCGCGGACATCCTCCCGCCGAGCTCCGCGATGCGGCCGTCGAAGGGGGTCGCCACGGCCTCGCTCCCCTCCTGCGGGATGGGGGCGTAGGTCCCCTCCGAGAGCCGCGCGATCTCCGTCCACACCTTCTCCGTGTCGGCGGCGCCGCCGCAGCGCAGCGTGTTGATCACGATCCCCGCGCGGACCGCCTCCTCGCAGGTCCGTGCGTAGGGCACGTCCTCCGCGTAGTCCATGTGGGGCGGCGCGTCCCCCACGAGGAAGATCACCCGCAGCACCCGGTCCCCCGCGGTCCAGGAGAGCTTCGTCACCGCGTCCCGGAGCGCCCGGTTCACGCTCTCCGGCCCGTCCCCGCCGCCGTCCGCGCGGAAGGCCGTGAGGTCCGCGTAGACCCGGTCGAGGTCGGCGTCGAGCGGGGTGATCCGGGTGACGTACTCGTCCCCGCGGTCCCGGTAGGCGACGAGCCCGAGGCGGAGGTCCGGGGTCGGCTTCGCCCGCAGGAGGTCGTTGGCGATGGACCAGACCTTCCGCTTCGCGGTCTCGATGAGGCCCCCCATGGAGCCGGTCGTGTCGAGCACGAAGGCCACCTCGATGCGGGGGCGCTCCTCCTTCGCGGGGAGGGAGGCCGGGGCCGCCTCCTCCCCGGCGGCGGCGCCGGAGGGGGCGAGGAGCAGGGCGAGGGCCAGGAGGGACGCGGCGGGAGCGGCGGCGGGGAACCTCACGGGAACCTCCTCTCGGGGCCGGCGGGTCGCGCCTCCTGCCCGTCGTCCCATGGGACGCGGATTGGGGGCTCCCGGTTCCCGGGAACCGGGGTATCCTCCGGCCGGTACCCGGGGGGACGGCCGATGGCCCAGCCGACGAAGTGCGAGGAGTGCGGGGGGAGGATGGAGGAGGGGTTCATCCCCGACTCGACCTACGGCGCCTACCTCCCGTCCCACTGGCACCGCGGACCGGCGGAGCAGTCGAGGATCTTCGGGCTCCCCGCGGGGACGAAGGTGGACCGCGGGCTCATGGTCCCCATCCGGACCTTCCGCTGCGCCGCCTGCGGCCTGCTCCGCTCCTACGCGAAGCGCTGACCCGTCTCCCCCCGACGCGCGTTGCCGCCGGGGGGCGCCGCCCGTATCCTCCACTCCCCGGAGGCCCGCCCCTTGATCGGTTCCGTCGTCGGCCCGTTCCGCATCCTCTCCGAGCTCGGCCGGGGAGGCATGGGGACGGTCTACCTCGTGGAGGCCCTCGAGCCGACGGACGCCCTCCCGGCCGGGAGGCACGCCGCCCTCAAGCTCTTCCACTCCCACCTCCACGGGGACGCCGACACCGAGAGGCGGTTCCTCCAGGAGGCCGACCTCGGCTCCCGCATCGAGAGCGAGCACGTCGTGCGCACCCTCTCCGCGGGCACGCTGGACCTGCCCGGCCGCGGCCCCACCCGCTGGCTCGCCATGGAGGTCGTCCACGGGCAGACGCTGCGCGAGCTCCTGCGGGAGATCGGCCCCTTCCCCGAACCCCTGGCCCTCCTCCTCGCGCGCCAGGCCGCGGCCGCCCTCGCCGCCGTCCACGACGCCGGCATCGTCCACCGGGACGTGAAGCCCGAGAACCTCCTCGTCACCGCCGACCACCGCCTCAAGCTCATGGACCTCGGCGTGGCCCGGATCCAGGAGGCCTCCCTCCGCATCTCCCACACCGGGGAGTTCCTGGGCTCCCTCCCCTACGCCGCCCCGGAGCAGTTCGAGGGCACGGTGGAGGTGGACGCCCGCGCCGACATCTACTCGCTCGGCGTCGTCCTCTACGAGCTGCTCACCGGCCGCAACCCCTTCGCCGCGGCGGACCCCTTCGCCTCCATCCGCCGCCACATGGAGGTGATCCCCGACAAGCCCGGCATGGTCAACCCCCAGATCTCCCACCTCCTCGAGGAGCTGGTGATGACCTGCCTCGAGAAGAGGCGCGACGACCGCTTCCCCTCCGCCTGGGCGCTCCTGGAGGCCCTGGAGCAGGGGGCCTCCTCGCGCTGGTGGCTGGCGCGGCAGACCGTGTCCATCAAGCCCGCGGGGCTGCGCGTCGTGCGGCGCATCCGCGTCCCCCGGGAGACCGGCGTGTTCGGGCGGGACCGGGAGATCGAGGTCCTGGAGGAGTGCTTCCGCGCGGCCTCGCGCGGGAACGGGCAGGTGGTGGCGGTCGTCGGCGAGCCCGGCATCGGGAAGACCCGGCTCCTCGACGAGCTGGCCGCGCGCCTGGAGGCGGGGGACGCCCCCTTCCAGTACCTCCACGGGAGCACCCCCCCCGAGGGGCCCGTGCGCCCCCTCCAGCCCTTCAGCGAGGCCCTCCTCGAGCGCCTCGGGCAGGAGGAGAGGCTCGCCCCGGACCTGGAGCGGCTCCTCCCCGGGATGAAGGTCCTCGTGCCCGCCTTCGTCGCCTTCCTGAGGGGCGGCCCCCCCCCCGCCGGGGCGGAGCCCCTCACGCGGGATTCCATGCTGACCGTGGCCGCCGAGGTCTTCCGGGCGCTGTCCGCCGAGGCCCCCCTCGTCCTCGTCGTGGACGACCTGCACTTCGCCGACGAGGAGACGCGGCGGCTCTTCGCCTACCTCGCCCGCCTCGCCCAGGACCTGCCCATGGTGCTCGTCTGCACGGCCCGCCCGGAGCGGAGCCTCGCGGAGTTCCTCTCGGGGCTGGAGATGCTCCCCGGGGGGAAGCGCCTCACGCTGGGGCGCCTGGGGACGAAGGAGAGCGTGGCCCTGCTGCGCGAGTACTTCGGCGCGGCCAAGGCCGTGGACGAGCTCGGCCTGCGCATCCTCGAGAAGGCGGACGGCAACCCCTTCTTCATCTTCGAGATCGTCCGCGGGCTCCGGGAGCGCGGCACCCTCACGGCCCAGCCGGACGGGACCCTGGCGGCCAAGATGGGGGTCACCGAGGTGGACGTCCCCAGCAGCATCCGGGACCTCCTGATGCTGCGCCTCGCCGAACTGGACGAGGACGACATGGACGTCCTCCACGCGGCGGCGGTCCAGGGCTTCGAGTTCGACCCCGAGGTCGTGGCGGACTCCCTGGCGGCGGACAGGCTCCCCGTGCTCAAGCGGCTCGGCTCCCTGGAGCGGCGGCACCGGCTCGTGCGCCACCTGGGGTACCGCTACCGGTTCGACCACCACCTCGTCCGCGAGATGATCTACGAGGACCTCGGCCCCGCGCTGCGCGAGGAGTACCACCGGCTCGTGGCGGAGGCGCTCCGCCAGCGGGCCGCCCCGCCGGAGGTCGTCGCCTCCCACTTCTTCCGCTCCAGCCGGCCCGCCGACGGGCTGCCGGACCTCCTGCCGGGGATCGCGCGCCTCATGGCCGCCTTCCAGAACGAGAACGGCGCCGCCCTCTGCCGCCTCGGGCTCCGGTCCCTGCAGGGCGCGGGCCCCGAGGCGGAGGCGACCCGCTTCGAGGTGATCCTCCACCTCGCCGGGTTCCTCGACCGGCTCGGCCACCGCGAGGAGCAGGAGCGCTGCCTCGTCGAGGCCCGGGACTCGATGGGAGGGCTCGGGGGGGCCGACCGCGCCACGAGGCTCTTCGACTGCTTCTCCCTCCTCTACGCCAACACCGGCCGCTTCGAGGAGGCGCGGCAGGCGGCGGAGAGCGCCCTGCGCGCGGCGCGGGAGGCCCGGGACGTCCGCGGCGAGACGCGGGCCAGCAAGAGCCTCGGCATGGTCGCCTGGAGCCTCGGGAGGCTCGACGACGCCCGCTCCCTCTACGAGCGATCGCTCGCCCTCGCCCGCCAGATGGGCGACCAGAGGGAGGAGGGCGACGCCCTCAACAACCTGGGCACCGTGGCCCAGAACACCGGGGACTACGAGGGGGCGCGCGCCTTCAACGAGAAGGCCCTCGGCATCCAGCGCGAGATCGGCAACAGGAGCGGCGAGGCCCGCTCCCTCAGCAACCTCGGCATCGTCGCCTACTACCTCGGCCACTACGCGGAGGCGCGGGAGTTCCACGAGCAGGCGCTGCGGATCCGCCGGGAGGTCGGCGACCGGCAGGGGGAGTCGAACTCCCTCAACAACCTCGGAGCCGTGGCCCACTACCTGGGGCGCTACGACGAGGCCCGGGGCTACCACGAGCAGTCCCTCCTCATCAAGAGGCAGTCCGGGGACCGGGCCGGGGAGGCGACGGCCCTCAACAACCTCGGCAACGTCGCCTACGCGCAGGGGAGCCTGCCGGAGGCGGAGAGGCTCCACTCCAGGGCCGTGGAGATCCGCCGCTCCATCGGGGACGTCCGCGGCCAGGCCTACTCCGTGGCGAACCTCGGGCTCATCCTCCAGGACATGGGCCGCCTCGGCGAGGCGCGCCTGCACCACGAGGAGGCCCTCAGCCTCAACCGCATCGTCGGGGACAGGGCGGGGGCGGCCATCGCGCTCAACTGCCTCGGGGCGCTGGCGACCGCGCGGGGGGACTTCGAGGGCGCGGAGCGGCTCCTCTCGGAGAGCCTGGAGGCCTGCCGCTCCGTGGGGGACGCCCGAGGGGAGTCCTACGCCCTGGCATCCCTGGCCGAGCTCGCGCGCCAGCGCGGGGACGCGGCGGGGGCGCTGCGGCTCGTCGAGCAGGCGCTCTCGCTGCGCCGCAGCCTCCAGTACTCCCACGGCGTCATGACCGGGCGGCTGCAGGAGGGGGACCTCCTGGCGGACGCCGGCCGCGCGGAGGAGGCGCGGGCCGCCCTGGGGGAGGCGGCGGAGCTGGCCGCGCGGCTCGGCCGTCCCGGCCACGAGGCCATGGCCAGGGCCCGCCTCGCCCTCCTCGGGGGGGCGGAGCCGCCCCGCGCCGATCCCGCGCGCTTCTGCCCCTCGGAGGAGGCGGAGCTGCGTTGGATCCTGCTCCGGATCGCGGAGCAGCGGAAGGACGCCGCCGCGGTCCGCCAGCACGGGGACCGGCTGCGGGAGCTCCTGGTGGCGGCCGCCTCCACGC
>JAKLKS010000068.1 GCA_023150535.1 Planctomycetota bacterium | reverse complement strand
CGCTGACGCGTGACCTCGACCACGGGGGGTTCAAGGGGACGAACGCGGCCGATCCTTCGAACCCTCAGGACATCGCCACCAAGGCCTACGTGGACGCGCTCGCCCAAGGGCTCTCCCCGAAGGAGGCGGTCCGGGTCCGCTCCGGCTCGAACGTGAACACCGCTTCCCCGGGGGCCAATGTGGACGGGGTCGCCATGGCCGCCGGGGACCGGGTCCTCATCTCGAACCAGACCACCGCCTCCCAGAACGGGATCTGGGTCTGGAACGGCGCCGCGGTGGCCATGACCCGGGCCCTGGACGCCGACAGCGAGGCCGACCTCCTAGGGGCCTCGGTCTTCGTGCTAGAGGGGACAAGTGCCGACACGCTCTGGACCCTCACCACCGACGCCCCCATCACGGTCGGCACCACGGCGCTGACTTGGACCCAGTTCAACAGCGCCGGCGACATCGTCGGCGGGAACGGCATCACCAAGACCGGGAACACCCTCGACGTGAACGTGGACGGCTCCACGCTGGAGATCAACGCCGACGCGCTCCGGGTGAAGGCCCTCGGCCTCACCGACGCCCACGTCGCCGCCGCCAACAAGGACGGGGCGGTCGGGACCCCCTCCCTCCGGACCCTGGGGACGGGCGCCCAACAGGCCTGCGCGGGGAACGACGGCCGGCTTGCCGACACCAGGGTCCCCGCAGCCACCCAGGGCGGGACGGGCTGGGACTTCAACGACAACGAGGTCGTGGGCCTCCGGCCGAAGGGGTACACCACGGGGGCGCGGCCTGGCTCCGCTGCGGCCGGGCGGCTGATCTTCGACACCACGATCGCGAGGCCGATGGTCTGGGTGCCGTAGTCGTGGCGGAGGGCACTCATCCGGCTCGGAAGTCCCCCTCGCCGCTCGGCGCCTCCCTCGCCCTCGCGGCCCCTCCCGCGCCGCGCTCCGCCCTCCCGGATCCGGGGCCCCCGGTATCCCCCGGCTACCGGGCGGGCACCCAGAAGGACCTCACCCGGACCCTCTACGAGGACCTGGGCGACGTCGTGAACCGCCACCGCCCGAGCCCCGAGACCCTCCTCATGGCCCTGGAACTGCTGCGCCTCGCCGCCCTGGACCCCCGCCGCCGCCAGATGGAGCTCGAGGAGTAGGCCATGGCCGGCTGGCGCCAGGTGGTCACCGAGGACGACGTGAACGCCCCGAACGGCGTGGCCCCCCTCGACGGGACGGGAAGGCTTCCCGCGGCGAACGCTCCTCCGGGGACGCTCCTCGCCATCACCGTCTACACAGCCAACGGGACCCACACCACGGCGACCGGCTGCAACACGATGGTCGTGGACATCCTCGGCGCGGGCGGAGGGGGCGGGGGCGCCGCCTCCATGCCCGTCCCCCCTGGCGGAGCCGCGGGCGGAGGCGGCGGCGCGGCCGGGGCCTTCGTGCGGAAGACCATCACGGGCCCGGTGGTGAGCTACCCCGTGACCGTGGGAGCGGGCGGTCTTGGCGGCGGCCCCGGCCTCGTTGGCGGGAACGGGAGCCTGTCGAGGTTCGGGAGCGGGGGCGGGGCAGTCACGGCACCCGGCGGCGGCGGCGGCCAGGGGGTTCCCAACCAGGTGGCCGACGGCGCGTTCCCCGGGGCGAACTGCGCCGTCGGCACGGGGGGCGACATCAACGGCCAGGGCGGGCCAGGGCACGCGGGCCTCGTCCTTGGCGTGGCGACGGTGGGCGTCGGGGGTGCGGGAGCCTCCAGCCTCTACGGGGGCGGCGGAGATGTGGTCGTGAACGGGCCGGGCATGAACGCCGCAGGCTACGGGGCGGGGGGTAGCGGCGGCGGGGCACAGCTCGGGACCAACTCTCCGGGCGGCAACGGGTCCCCGGGGCTCGTGGTCGTCTACGAGTACTCGTAGGCCCCGTTCAGCCACGGAGTGGATCGAGCATCCCGTGGACCGACCCTGAGGGCGTGCCGTCCCCGCCCACCCACGGAGGCCCGCCTCGATGAGCATCGCCAACTGGGCCGAGAACAAGATCCTGGACGCGCTCTTCAACAACGTCTCGCTGGCCGTCGCGCAGCCCTACGTCTCCCTCCACACCGCCGATCCCGGGGAGACGGGGGTGAACGAGGTGGGCGGGGGCTCCTACGCGCGGCAGGCGGCCTCCTTCGGCGCCGCCGCCTCGGGCCAGGTCCAGAACGACGCCAACATCGACTTCACCGGCATGCCCGCGGTCACAGTGGTCGGGTTCGGGATCTGGGATGCGCTTTCGGGGGGCAACTGCCTCTGGACGGGCTGGCTCTCCACGGTGGTCCGGGCCTTCGTCGCCGACGACCTTGCCGGCGACACCATCCGCTCCCCCGGGCACGGGTTCGTGAACGACGACCGCGTCGCCTTCGAGGCCGAGGACGTGGGCACGCTCCCGACCGGGCTCTCCGCGGGGACCCTCTACTGGGTCGTCAACGCCGCCACCGACACCTTCAAGGTCTCGACGAGCCAGGGCGGCTCCGCCGTGGACATCACCGCGGTCGGCTCCGGGAAGGTCCGGAAGGTGGTCGCGAAGACCATGAACGCGGGCGACACCTTCCGCTTCGCCACGGGCAACCTCACGCTCCCCCTCTTCTAGGAGGACGCCATCCTCCTCCTGACCAGCACGAGCGACAAGTTGCAGGTCGTGACGGGCGCCGCCGTCACGGTGGATGTCCATGCCTCCTACCTCGACTACAACGGCACCGACGTCACGCCGGGGCGGAAGAACACCGCCATCTCGACCGCGGTCACGACGGACGTGGTCGGCTCCCCGGGCGCGAGCACCTACCGGAACGTCCGGAGCCTGAAAATCCGGAACCGCCACGCGACCCTCTCGGTCCTGGTGACCGTGGTCCACACCGACGGCACCACCGCGGTCGAGCTCTACGAGACGCTCCTCGGCCCCGGGGCGGTGCTCCAGTACACCGACGGGGCGGGGTTCTTCATCCGGGAGACCTTCGCCTCGCCCCTCGACTGGCACGGGAACCTCTACGCCTGCTACGGCCGATGCGACCCCCAGCAGATGCTGCGGATGGCGACGATGGGCGGGTCGGTGGCTCCCACCCCGACGAACATCGGGACCTCCGTGGCCCGCCTCTCCTACTTCCGGCCTCCGGCCGACATCGTCGTGAACAAGGTCCGCCACTACGGGGTCGGCGCCACCACGAACGTCTACCGGATCGCCCTCTACGATGGGGACTCGCTCGCCCGGCTCACGGCGGAGCAGGCGTTCACGACCGTCGCGAACGCCTGGGGAGAGGTCTTCTCGAACCTGGGTCTCACCCTCTCGAAGGACCAGCTCTACTTCATCGCCGTCTCCGTGAACGCGACCGGCACCACGGCCGGAGTGCTGGCGATGGGCGCGACGCCGGGAGCCACGACCGGCGCCGTGAACGTCCTCCCCAAGACCTGGCCGGGGAACCTCAGCGTCGACGCGGGCTACATGGACGGCGGGCTCGCCCAGTTCGCGGTCACGAGCGGCGCCCTCCCCGACCCCGCTCCGACCATCGCGGCGCAGCCCACCAACTGGACCGGGGGGATGCCTCTCTTCTTCCTCGACAACAACAACTCATAGGCGCCCATGGCCCGCCTCGGAGCCTTCGACCCGGGCCTCCTGAGGAAGGCGGCGTTCGACCCCGGGCTCGCTCCGGGGGGGTGGTTCGACCCCGACCTCCTGTCCGACTCCGGCCCCCTCGTCATCACGGCCTCGGCCACCGCAGGAGGGGCCGGCGCAATCGCGGCGGCCGCACTTGCCCTGGCGCTGGCCTCCGCGACCGTCGGTGGGCTCGGCGAGGCCTCCTCCTCCAGACAGGGGGTCGCCCTCGGCTCCGCGGGTGCCGACGGGGTGGGAGGCGCGCAGCCCGTACCCACCGTCCTCACGCAGGGGGAGGGGACCTGCGGGGGCCTGGGGGGGACCTCCTCGGCCGGCATCGGCGTGGCGGTCGGCGTGTCGGCCGTGGCAGCGACCGGGGATGGACTGGCCGCACCCCTCGTCGAGGCGGCCGGGGAAGCCCTCTCCGCGGTGGCCGGTGGCTCCGGAGCCGCGGCCCTGGGCCTCCAGCCCGGGACCGCCGGGAGCGGCTCCCTGGGCGACCACCGGGCGCTCGGAACGGCCCTGGCCGAGGGACTCGCCCGCGCGGCCTCTCCTGTTGGCTCCTCTTCCCAGGGATGCGTCCTGTGCGCCGGGGCCGCCCTTCAGGAGGGCCGGGGAACCGGACTCACCGCCGCGCTGGCGATCAGGGGTGCGAGTGGGGCCACCGCCGGCACGGGCGACTCCCGATCGGTCGGGGAGGCCATCGGTGTGGTGGCCTTCGGGGCCGCCCGCGCGGAGGGGGGCGGCCTCCTCTACGTCGGAGGGACACAGGTCGCGCTCGGTGCCGCGTTGCCCCCCGGCGTCGGAGGCGCCTCGGCACTCTCCCATCTCTCGGTCTTCGCCCAGGCTGGGGCGTCGGGCCTCGGGGAGGCCGCCGCCGGCGGGACCACCCTCCAGGGCGGGAGTGCCTCAGCACCGGGGGCGGGCGGCCACGCCGCGGCCGGCGTCCGCCCGATCGAGATCACCGCACACATCGAGCGTCGCACGGCCCGCGTCTCCACTCTCGCTCGCCAGGTCGAGGTGAGGGCGTCCGCCGCCCGCACCGTCCAGGAGGTCGTCCATGCCCATCCAGGTGAATGACGCCGGAACTCAGATCGTGCTCAAGGTGCGGGAAGGCGCTCGGCGGCTCGACCTCAGCGCGGCAACCTCGAAGAGGGTCGTCCTCACGAAGCCCGATGGCAACGAGGTCGTCCGGGAGGCGGGCTTCCTCACTGACGGCCGGGACGGCGCCCTCGTCTACACGACCCTCCCCGGAGAGATGGACCAGCCCGGGCTCTGGCAGGTCCAGGCCGAGCTCGTCCTCGGGACTTGGAGCGGCCGAAGTTCAAGGGCAGCACTCCGAGTCGAGGCGTAGCCCCGGGGTGGTCCCGCTTCATGGCCCGCCGAGTTGATCGAGCCTCCCGCCCCCCGAGACTCCGGACATGCCCGCCGCCTGGACCCCCCTCTCCTCGACGCCCACCCTCCCCGGGTCCCAGGCCTTCCTCCGCCTCGAGGGCCAGGCCTTCGAGGTCCGGGCCTGCTCCATCGGTCCCACGCCCCCCGCGGACCCCGTCGAGGGGATGCTGTGGGTGGACAACTCGGCGTCGCCCTACCGGGTCTACGTCTACGCCCGGATCGACGCGGGCGGGGCGGCGTGGCAGCCTCTCGGGCCCCTCTCGCGGCTTCCCTCGGACCTGAACTTCGATCCCTCCATCGTTGACGACCGCCTGGCGCCCTTCCAGGCGAAGGGGATGCGCCTCGAGAACCGCAACGCCCTCCCCGCCGTCTCCCCGACGAACCGCGGAATGCTGGTGTTCCGCCTCGGCGACGGAGAGGTCTACGTTTCTGACGAGGGAGTGTCCGGAGCCTGGAAGTGCCTCCTGTCGGTGGTCGCGGGGGTCTCCCTCGACTCGGTCGAGGTGGACCTCACCGCCGTCGTCCTCGGCGCGACCCCGCCCACAGCGGCCTCCAAGGGCGCCACGCCCGCGGTCCGGGGGTACCTCTTCGATGACCCGGCGGAGTCCCTGACCGTCGTCGCGGTCGTCCCGAAGAACTACTCCGGCGCCGGGGACCTCGTGCTGGACCTCGACTGCGTCCTGAACCAGGCCGAGGCCTCAGGGGACGACATCGACTGGGCGGCGGACCTCGTGGCGGTCGTCCCGGGCGCCGCTGGCAGCGCCGTCACGCGGCCTCCGACGCTCGTGGTCCCGGTCCTGACGGACATCGGGGCGAACGCCGGGGACGGGGCCCTCCACCGCTGCCGCCTCGTTCTCGACCACGACGACCCGGCGAACCCCATCACCCCCGGCGCCCTCCTTGCCATCGAGATCCACCGAACGGGCCTCGCGGAGGTCGGCGGGGTGGTCCTCGTCGCCGCGCGACTGGGGTACCCCCAGCGGGCCAGGCACGAACGCGCGTAGGGAGGCACGCCATGGAAGAACTCCTCCTCGAGGTCGCCAAGCAGGTCCCGGCGCTCCTGGTCCTCGTCCTCCTCGTGAACCGCTTTCTCGGGGCGCTCAAGGAGCGCGACGAGGAGTTCCGGGCCCTCATCACCGAGACGAACCGGACCCTCGGCCGCGTGGGCCAGGCCCTCGACCAGCAGATCGAGGACGCCGCCCGCACGCGGAAGGTCCTGCACGACACCCAGGAGGCGCTCGCCTCCGCCAACCGGGGCTGAGCCCCAGGAGAGACACATGCGTCTCGCCTTCCTCGCCGTCGTGGTGATCGCCGCCCAACTCGCCGCCGGGTGCGCCACTGGCCGTGCCGACGCCGGGGCCGCGAATCCCACCCTGTCGTGGTCCGCAGGCGTGCTGGCCGTCGAGAGGGCCGACGTCGTCCGCACCGAGGTCCAGGTCTCCGACTGGCCCATCGGGATGGACCGCTGGACCCCGGAGCAGATCGCCGCCTTCGTCCAGGCGCGTGGCGCCGCGGGGAACCCCGGAGGCGTGGGCGATTTGTTCTACAGCCGCCAGGACGTGAAGGTCGGGACCGACCAGCGGGGCGGGAGCGGGTCCGCGACGCTGGAGACCCCAGTGAACGCCAACGCCGACCTCTCCGGAGCCGCCATCGGGACCGCGCGGGCCGCGGGGAAGGCTCTGGGCCTGGGGACCGGCGAAGCCGCCGGCGGGTCGGGGGACGCGCCGCCCGGGGGGAAGTAGTCCGTGGCAGGAGGGACCGACGGAGGGGGGCGCCGGTTCCCCGGCACCCTCCTCCTCGCCCAGGACCTCGGACTCTCCCCCACCGGGAAGCGGCGGTTCTCCGTCGCGGGGGAGGTCGTGGACATCCCCGTCGCCGCCCTCGGGGACGCGGTCGTGGGGGACTACCCAGATCTCCTGCGGGAGCGGCGACGCCACCTAGACCTTTGGCAGTGGTGCCTTCGAGCAGAAGTCCGGCCGCCTGTGGAGTTCAGTCCCTCGGCTGGGTGATCCAATCGCCGACGTGGAGCCAGTACCCGAAGGAGGGCTTGGCGGCTCCCCCCGCGGACGGCGCCGACCGCGCTCCTGCACCGCCGCCAGTTCGGCGACGGCCGGCCCGGAACTCGGCGATCTCGTCTTCCGCGATCCCTGGCCGACAGGCTCCTCCTGGGGTTCCCTTGTGGGCGAATATACCCAGGGGGGGTATGCTGCCGGTTCGGAGGACCCCATGAGCCACACGATCCAGCGCAAGAAGAGCCTCCTGCACCGCGTTCGGCGCATCCGTGGTCAGGTAGAGGCCGTCGAGCGTGCGCTGGCCGAGGAGCGCGGGTGCGCGGAGGTCATGCTCACGCTCGCCGCGAGCCGTGGAGCCATCCACGCCCTCATGGTGGAGCTCCTGGACGAGCACCTGCGCTCGCACGTGGCGGGAGCCTCGTCCGAGGGGGACCGGCGAAGGGGCGCCGACGAGGTGGCGCGCGTGTTCCGGATGAGCCTCCGTTGAGCGCCCGGCCGCCGTCCGTACCCGGGGAGGCGCCGGTCCACGGCGAGGGGGACCCCGTCGAGGAGCACGAGCCGGCGTTCACCCGCCTCGCCATCGGGCGCATCGCGCTCGTGGCCGGGGCGGCCGCGGTCGTGGGCCTCGGCGTCGTGGGCGGCGGGTGGGTGGCCGCCGCGCTGACGGTCGGGGTGGTCGCCGTGGGGGGCTTCCCCATCCTTGAGGAGGCCTGGGAGGCGGTCCCCGCGCGGCGCATGACCATGGAACTCTCCATGACCATCGCCCTCCTGGCGGCGCTGGCGATCGGCGAGTTCCTCACGGTGCTGGTCATCGTGGCCTTCGTCCTGTTCGCCGAGGAACTCGAGAAGGTCACGGTCTCGCGGGGGCGTCGGGCCATCGAGGAGCTGCTCGCCTTCCTCCCCCGCAGGGTCTTCGTGCGCCGGGACGGGGAGGTCCGCGAGGTCGACGCGGAGGAGGTGCGGCCAGGGGACGTCGTCGTCGTGAAGCCCGGCAGCCGCGTCCCCGTCGACGGGACCGTCGTCGCGGGCCTCTCCTCGGTGGACCAGTCGGCCATCACCGGCGAGTCCCTCCCGGTGGAGAAGGTCCCGGGGGCCGGGGCCTACGCGGGGACCATGAACCAGGCAGGCTCCCTGGAGATCCGTACCGAGAGGCTGGGGAGGGACACGACGTTCGGCCAGATCCTCGTTGCAGTGGAACGGGCGGAGAGGACCCGCGCGCCCATCCAGAAGACGGCCGATCGCCTCGCGGGGTACCTCGTCTACTTCACGCTGGCCATGGCTGCCATCACGGCCGTCGTCACCGGGGACGCCCGGGCGACGATCTCCGTGGTCATTGCTGCGGGGGCGTGCGGCATCGCCGCGGGGACGCCGCTGGCGATCCTCGGCGCCGTCGGCCGTTCGGCACGGGAGGGTGCCATCCTCAAGGGGGGTATCGCGCTGGAGGTGCTGGGGCGCGCGGACACGGTAGTGCTGGACAAGACGGGAACGCTCACCTTCGGCCGGCCGGAGGTCGTCGCGCTCCGGCCCGCGGCGGGCATGGGGGAGGGCGAACTGCTGGAGGCCGCGGCCATGGCCGAGCGTCCGTCCGAGCATCCCGTCGCGCGGGCTATTCTCGCCAGGGCCGCGGGGCTGCCGACGCGGGACCCGGATAGGTTCGAGTCGCTCCCAGGCATGGGTGTCCGCGCGACCGTGGACGGCACCGAGATCCTCGCCGGCAGCCGGGCCTTCCTCGCGGAGCGGGGGATCCCCCTCCCACCGCCCGGAGCCACCCCTTCGACGGGCACGGAGGTGCTCGTCGCTCGCGCCGGCAGGCTCCTCGGGACCATCGAGGTCGCCGACGCGCTGCGGCCGGAGGCGGCCGAGGCCGTGTCGGCCCTCCGTGCCATGGGCATCCGCACTCTCCTGCTGACGGGGGACGTGAAGGTAGTCGCGGAGGAGGTGGGAGTGCGGCTGGGCGTAGACGAGGTGGAGGCCGGGATGCTCCCCCAAGACAAGCTGGAGAGGGTGCGCGCCCTCGTGAAGGCGGGCCGGACCGTGGCGATGGTGGGGGACGGCGTGAACGACGCTCCCGCGTTGGTGGAGGCGAGCGTTGGGATCGCCATGGGCACCGGGACCGACGTCGCCCGCGAGTGCGCCGGGGCCGTCCTCATCGGCGACGACCTGATGCGGCTGGTGGAGACGATCCGGATTGCGCGCCGGTGCCGTCGCATCATCTATGCCAACTTCGCCGGTACGATCGGCGTGGACGCCCTGGCCATGGCTCTGGCGGCCATGGGGTTGCTCACCCCGATCTTCGCCGCAGTCGTCCACGTGAGTTCCGAGCTGGCCTTCATCCTCAACTCGGCTCGCCTCTTGGTGCGGCCGAGGCCGGCGGGGGAAGAGTCCGCCAGAACGGGCGCGGCGTCCGGTGCCCGTGCGGCATGAGGGAGGCGATCTCATGAGCGAGGCAAGGGTCGCCCCGGTGTCGGCCGCCGCATTCGCTGGAGCAGGCATGTTCCTGGCCGCAGTCTTCGCGGGATGCGGCGCGACTTCTGTGGCAGACCGGAATCCGACCGCGTCCGGTCTCCATGAAGCGGAAGAGCGCAGCGCACCGGACGAGGGTCTCGTGGGGCAGGAGTTCATCCGTGGAGGTGTGGTCGGCATCTCGAAGGCCCGGGAGGAGGGCCGCGGCGCGATGCTCCTCTTCGCGGCGAGCTGGTGAACCACAAACCAGAGGAGGGTCCGTGCGACCCTCGAGGGCGGGCGCCTGCTGCGGGAGGCCTGCAGGGACTTCGTGCCCGTGTACGTGGAGAAGGACGAAGAGAGCGGGTTCGTCGACGCCTACGGGATTACGCAGTTCCCCACCATCGTCTGGACGGACGCCCAGGGAGAGGCCGTCGCCACAACCATCCACCCGGAGTGTCCCGAGGACGCGCTGAAGGAACTCGACTTCGCCCGCAGATGGCTTCGCGGAGAGGTGGATCTGGGTGACTGAGCCGGGGTTTCCCATGGCTGTGGACGGCGCGGCCTAACCGGGTGAGTGTTTCCGAAGGAATGCGCGCTCACTGTGCGTGCGGTGAGGGATCCCTTGTGCGCGGGGAGGTGACAGCAGAAGTTGGCCGCGAGCGAGTTCCGACTCGTGGTCTGCTGCTCCGCCCCGGAGCGATGTGCTGAGCCATTGGGTCGAGTGAGACAATCGCCGCGGAAGGATGCCACGGAGGCTCCGGTCGTCGCGGCTATGATCCGTTGCGAGACTTGGGAGGCGACAGGCGGGGCCGCCCGGGCCCGTGGAGGACCATGCACGACGGGGACGTCCGAACCCTGCTCTCCCGCTGGCGGGAAGACCCCGGCGCGACCTACCGGACCTGGTTTCTGTGGGAGGAGCGGCTGAAGAACTTCCGCTCCATCCGGCGCGGCGTCGCCGAGGTCGTCCGGGAGATCGAGGAGGGCACGTTCGGCGTGGCCTACAAGGGCTCCTCCCTCGAGACGGTCGTGCACTCCATCGCCGAGCAGAGGCAGATGTTCCGAGGGGCGGATCACGCGTTCCTCTGGAAGCCGAAGCTCCGGATCCCCGACATCTACGAGAACCGGGAGAACCAGAGATCCTTCGGTGCGTTCCTCGGGACCTGTGCGTGCTGCGACGGGGCGGAACGCCTCGTGGAGGCCATCCGCCGCCTGGACGCCCGGAAGATCAAGGGGCTCGGCCCCGCGGTCGCGAACCTGCTGTACTTCCTCCACCCGACGCTGATGCCCCCCTTCAACACGGCCATCGTGAAGGGCTACAACGCCCTGGCGGGCGCCCGCGTGAAGCTCGGAAGTTGGGACGAGTACCTGGCGATGCGGGAGGGGATCCTCCGGCTGAACGCCGGCTGCGGGGACCTCCTCTCCAACGACCTCGGGGCGGCGGGGGGCTTCCTCTTCGACGTGGGGTCCGGCCGCTACGCGGCGCCTCCCGGCGGGGACGATGCGGCGGCCCGCGCGGCCTGGGAGGAGGACCTCGCCCGGGCGAGGGAGGAGAGCGCACGCGATCGAAAGTCCGCCGCGGCCGCCAGGGAGACCGACCGCACGCATACCGAGATCCAGGGCTGGCTCCGGGACCTGGGGCGTGCCCTGGGGTTCGACGTGTGGGTCGCCGCCAACGATCGAGGCCGCCCCTTCGGAGCGGGTCGCCTTGCCGACGGCTGCCTCGACTCCCTGCCCGGGAGGATCGACGCCGTCCCCGGGGCGGAGGCCGTGCGGCTCATCGATGTCCTGTGGCTCCAGAGGGCGGAGGGGCGGGTGGCGGCGGCGTTCGAGGTCGAGCACACGACATCCATCTACTCGGGGATCGTCCGCTTGCTGGACCTCGCGCTCGGGGCCCCGGACCAGGCGGTGCGGGGCCTGTTTCTCGTGGCCCCCGACGACCGCGAGGACGAGGTGCGCGCACAGCTCGTCCGCCCCGCCTTCCGGAGGGTCGCCGACCTGCAAGTCCGGTTCCTCCCCTACGGGGAGCTCGAACGGAATAGGGAAGCCATGGCCCGCTTCGGCCAGGGGACCAGGCCCATCGAAGCGGTGGCGCGCGTCCTCGCCTGAACGGGTGCCCGGGGGGTCTCGCTGGCCAACGGTCGTCGAGACGGGAGTTCAGTGCCGCTCGACCTCCAGCGTCACCGAGATCTGGGTTTCGACCTCACCCCTGCGGACGAGAAGGGTGACCTGATCCCCGACAGATCGACGCGAGAGCGCCGCAGAGAGATCCCCAGGAGTGCGGACTGTCTCGCCATCGATCGCGACGATGAGGTCGCCCAGTTCCAGTTCTCCGGAAGCGCCGGTCCTCGTGGGCCGAAGACCGGCCCGGTCCGCTGCGCCGCCTGGCGAGACCTCCACGACCAGGACGCCCGACAGGCCCAACTCACGCATCCAGGAGGCATCCGCGACGCGGAGCCCGAGGCCGGGCCGCGGCGCGGACGCCCGGTCGAGGATGCTGGAGACGGACCTGGCGACCGTCGAGACTGGCACCGCGAAGCCGATGCCGGCGGACGCTCCCGAGGGGCTCGCGATGGCGGTGTTGACCCCGACGAGCCGCCCGGAGCTGTCGAGCAGGGGGCCCCCCGAGTTCCCCGGGTTGATAGCGGCATCGGTCTGGAGGAGCCCCCTGATCGTGGTGCCGGTGTCCGTCCGAATCTCGCGATGCAGTGCGCTCACCACGCCGACGGTGAGCGTATGGTCGAGGCCGAAGGGGTTGCCGAGCGCCAGCACCGTCTGCCCGACCTCGATCGGTGTCTCCGGATCCACGGCAAGGGGCACTAGGGCATCCGGCGGCGCGTCAATCATCAGGATCGCAATGTCCGTGGCTGGATCGCCTCCCATCACCCGCGCAGGCCATGAGCGACCGTCCCGAAGGGTCACGCGCGCCTCGTCGCTGCCTCGAACCACGTGCAGGTTCGTGACGACGTGGCCGTCGGTGTCCCACACGAAGCCGCTCCCGACCCCCGCGGGTGTCTCGAGGACGTTGAACCGCTGCGGGTCGCGTTGCACCGCGAGGGTCTCGACGTACACGACCGAGGGGCAGGATTGACGGAACGCCTCGATGATGCGTCTTTCCTCCGCCGGCAGTCCCCGCTCCTCGGTTGTCAGCGTGGCAGCAGTGCACCCGGGCGATGCGGCCAGAAGGCCGAGCCCGACCAGGATCGTAGCGAGGCGAGGCCGATGCCCCTCGCCCGTCGGTGTCGGGCTCCCCTCGCCGGGAACTCCTGGCCTGCACAGCATGTCTCACCTCGCACGCAGCCTCGCGTCCCGCGCCGCCGGCCTGTCCACTGGGGGGCGAGGAGCAACCGGCATGCCCCCCGTAGCGCGACCGCCTTCCCGCACCTGGAGGGACCCCTGGGGCGCGAGCGTGGCGGATCCCACAGCGGGGTTGTGGTACATGCCACGCGGTCGTCGAGATGCCGAGCGTGGTGGAGCGGCGCGGATCTTGCTTGGGAACAGGAAATGTTCGGCGCGGACTGCGAGTCGCGTGGCAGTGGAGTCGTTTGGACCCATGGAGTTGGTTCGAGGAGGAGGACGTCATGAACGGGAGCACGGAGTCGGGTCGGGGCCTTTGGCTCTGGGCCGCTGTGGTGTTCGCAGTGATCGGGCCCTCCCTGGTTGGGCTGTCGCTCATGGCCCTGAACCGGCCGGTGACCGTCCCGTCCGCCTGCGGAACTGCAAGCGGTTGCGTGGCAAGCGCTCACGAATGCGGCGGCGAGCGCCAAGGCCGGTAGATCAGGACTTGGCCCCCTTGATCATGTCCTCCGAGTGACTGGAGTTGCCCCGGTTCGTTGGACAGTCGAGGGGCCGGCGGGTTGAAGGGCCACGTTTATCGTCTCGTACCATGACTGGACGCGTCCTACCGCCTACTTTGACTTCGCCCCGGAGTCCGGCAGGTACTTCCCCGGGTCCGCCTCGAACTTGGGGAGGCAGTTCTCGCAGCTGAGCTGCACCTCCCTCCCCTGGTAGAGGACGGCCACGCGGTTTGCCAGCGCAGGAAGCGGCTCCCCGCATACGAGGCAGGAGGTGCGGTCGTAGCCGGGGGAGGGCTCGACCACCTGGAGACTGGTGACGACGTGGACGTGGGGGGGAGGAGTGCGCGCCCAGTAGATGAGCCAGAGTAGGGATGCCATCGCGACCATGAGCGCCATGAAGCTGCTCCATACGATCAGGACCGACTTCCAGTGGCGGCGGTACCACTCCCGATCGGACGTTCGCTGCTTGCGCGAGGAACCACTCATGGTCGCTGCTCTGCCGACGAGCGGCGCGAACTCGACTTCCGTCCCGGAACGCGGGAACGCATGGTCCTTGGGGCCCGGTGCTACTTGGGATTTCCCCGGATCTTCGGCAGGTACTTCGCCGGATCCGCGAGGAACTTCTTCATGCACCCCTTGCAGCAGATCTGCACCTCGGTGCCGTCGTACATGAAGGCGATGGGGCCGCCCATGCCGTCGAGATCCTCCCCGCTCACCACGCAGGTCTTCAGGGGGTAGTCCTTCGACGGCTCCATCATGGTGACCGCGTCCTCCGCGGTCGCGGGGGTCTTCACGATCACGCGGCCGCCCCCGTAGCCCCGGCCGATGGAAAGCGCCTTCGCCTGCAGGATGAGCTTGTGGAGCGTGTGGTTGGGCTTGTTCTCCGGGTCCAGCTCGCACGCCTTGTTGCACCAGCGCTCGGCGTCGGGGATGGCGCGCCTCTGGAGGTAGACCGTGCCTGCGGTCAGGTAAGCCTGCACGAGGGAGGTCTTCGCCCGCGCCCGCACCTTCGCGATTCGGGCATCGAGCCCATCGTCCCCCGTCGCCACGGGGAGGGACTTCGCCGCCTCCCAGGCCGCCTCGTAGTTCCCGACGGCGCGTTCCGCCGCCCGGGAGTCCGCCACTGTGCTCTCGTGGCCGGCGACTTCCTTCGTCGCCGCATCGCCCTTCCCGAGGTGTGCCTCGACCGTCTCGATGACCTTCGCAGAGGCGGCGGCCTCCACCGTACGTGGGGCGACATCGACCGATGCCCCAGCTGCCTTGGTCGCCTTCGAAAGGAGGGCCTCGGCCTCCTTTGCTGCCTTCGTGCCGGGGTACGTCTCCATCAGGGTGTGCAGGTACATCACCGCGGCCTTCGCCTTCCCCTCTTCGAGGAGGTCCTGGGCGTCTTGGAGGAGGTCCGTTGCCAGCGACTCGACGAGCCGCCCCACGCTCTCGTCCATCTCCTTCGCGGCCGCGGGGTCGAGTTCCTTTACCGTGCGGTACTCGGCGATCGCGGCGCCCTTGAGCCCGGCGGCCTCCGCGAGCCTCCCGAGCTCCCGGTGCTTCGCGGGGTCCTTCGGATCGGCCCGCCGCTCGAGGACTCGATAGAGCGACGCCGAGGTCAGGTCGGACCTCAGGAGGGTCACCGCCTCCTCCTTGGGGAACCGCGCCCTGACGATGACGGCGTCCCCCTCGCCGAGCGAGACCTCTCCGGCCAGCGTCCCTCCGGTCTTGAGCTCCACGGTCTCGGCGCGGGCGAGAGCGCCCGCGAGGGAGAGGGTCGTCCCGGCCAGCACCCACAGCAGCGTTCGTGACCTCATGGCTCGTCCTCCTTCGGTGCCGTCCGGCCGTCGAGGCCGGGGGCACGGGCATTCGCGACGACGGCCCCTTGCGCAAGGTGCGTGCCGCCCCAAAGAGATGCCGGAATAGCGGGGTGTTCCCACCCGGCGAAGGCGGTAGGGCTCCGCACGTACCGTCTCCGCGTGTGGCAAGTTCGACAGTGATGCTGGATTCGCGACAATTTCGGACAGGTCCTCACCATGTGCCCGTCTCTCCCGAGTCATGGCACGGAATGTGCCTCCGCCGGGGTCAGGAAGCGGCAAGGAGCGCATGACAATCACGCGGTAGGAGCGCTGGAGCGCCATGACACTCGCGAGAGAGGCAAGGCCGTCGGTGCTGGTCGTCCGGCGAGAGGACGGGCTCGCTCCCGACCTCAGGCGCAAGCTGGAGCGGGCAGGACTCCGGATCGCGAGTTTCCGCGGCGGACGGAGCCGACGAGGATCCTCCGGCGATCCCCTTCAGGCCCTGGCGACGATCGCGGAGCACCTCGGGCTCGAGGGTCACCTCCTGCAACCTTCGACGCTGCGCCCCGAGACGGCACCTGGCTCGGCGATGGCCTCGTCGGGTGCATCTCAGAGGGGTCGTTCGCTCTTCCCCATCCTTCTGGACACGTCGGGACTGGAGCGACTCGAGATCGCAGAGGAGGGCATCTCCCTGGACGCTGTCGAGAGGGCGCTCCTGTGCAGGGCCCTCGACCAGATGGGCTGGAACCAGTCGAGAGCCGCACGGCTGCTCGGCATCACCCGACAGACCCTCATCTACCGGATGGAGAAGTACGAGATCGAGCGGAGGAAGGCGCCATGAACGCCACCGTGCCACTCGTGATCCTGGGGTTCGGGGCCGCCACGGGCATCGCTCTCCTCGTGGAGCTGGCGCCCCCCGGGCGGCCCGGCCAGCAGGCCGCGACCCGTGAGGTGCCGCGAGGCCCCGCGAAAAGGGCGTCGGTCGCCCCTGCGCGCACTCCCTCCGGAGGCGACGAGGGATGCTCGCACTGCGACGGAGAGGGCGCCGACGGGACGGTACCGGCCTCCGCCAACTACCCCCTCGCGACCTGCGTCGTCAGCGGGGAGAAGCTCGGCAAGATGGGGCCTCCGGTCGCCGTGGTCCACGGCGGCGTCGAGGTCCAGCTCTGCTGCGCGGGCTGCATCAAGGAGTTCCGGAAGGCCCCGGACCGCTACGCCGCCCTGGTGGCGCGCGCGAAGCCCGGCGGCGCGACCGAGGGCACAAGGTGATGCAAATGCCCCCCGGAGTTGTGGCAGATCCAGCAGGCCATCCGCGGACCGCTCCCGGTTCGGCCGTCGTCGGCAGTCGGCACGCGGCCGCCGTGACCGCTTCTGTTTCTGGAACGCCGTTTGTGAGGTCGCGGCCCATGCGGAGCGTGCTCGGACTCTGCCTGGCGGCGATCCTCGTCGGCGGATGCGCGTCGTCGGCGCGCGTTCCCGTGCTGCATCCGCCGTTGCGGGAGGGCACCGGTGGCAAAGGCGCCGGCGGGGACGGAACCCCTTCGGACGACCTCGCCCGCCGCCTCGCAGGCCGAGTGACCCTCGCCGACCTCGTCAAAGGGGTGCTCGATGCCAACCCGTCAGTGGAGGCCGCGCGGGCCCGGTGGAAGGCCGCCATCGAGAAGTACCCGCAGGCGCTCACCCTTCCGGATCCGATGGTCCGGTTCCAGTACTACACGAACATCTCGATGAACCCGGCGGCCCCGCAGCGCCTGGACACGATGGTGACCCAGGCGATCCCCTTCCC
>JAKLKS010000067.1:5990-16967 GCA_023150535.1 Planctomycetota bacterium | reverse complement strand
CCTCGGCGAGGGTGAGGTGCGGGGGGGGATCATCATCGACCTCGAGGCCGAGCGGTTCCTCGCGGGGAGGGTGACCGACCCCGGGGGGAGGCCCGTGGCGGGGGCGGAGGTCACGGCGACGCCGGAGCCGGAGGAGGTGCCCGGCATGGACGGGGAGGAGGGCCAGGAGGAGATCCGGGCCCTCCTGCGGCGGAGGGTCCTCCGGCGGGCCTCCGGCGGGGATCCCGCCAGGGTCCTCACCGACGCCGCGGGCGCCTTCCGCATCGGGGGGCTGGGCGAGGGGCGCCACGCGGTGCTCGCCCGCGCGAAGGGCTTCGCCCCCGGGGAGGCGAAGGCGGAGGCGGGGGACCTCCAGGTCGCCCTCTCCCTCCTTCCCGGGGTCTCCCTCCGCGGGCGGGCGGTGGAGGAGGGGTCCACGATCCCAGTGCCCGGGCTGACGGTGGGCCTCTCCGCCCGCAGGGTGGAGGGCCCCGAGCCCGAGGACGGGATGACGACGACGGGTCCGGACGGCACCTTCCTCTTCGACGGCCTCCCCGCCGGCAGCTACGACGTCGCCCTCTCCGATCCGTCCCAGCGGTGGGTGGCGAAGACGGTCCGCCGGATCCCCGCGGGCGGGAAGGAGGTGGTGATCGAGGTGGTCCGGGGGCTCGTCCTCGCGGGCCGCGCCGTCGCCGCCGACGGGAGCCCCCTCGACACGACCGGCCTCATGGTGCGGACGACGGGGAAGGACGGGAACACCCACTGGGAGAACCTCGGGGCGGACGGCTCCTTCCGCCGCGAGGGGCTCCCCCCCGGCCGGGTCACGGTCACCGTCGGCCCCATGGGCTGGGGGGAGGAGGGGGCGGTCCACGCGGCCCGCACCGTCGCCGCCGAGGCGGGGACGACGGACCTCGTCGTGCCCCTCCCGCGGGGGAAGCCGATCCGCGGGCGCCTCCAGTTCCCCCCCGGGGTCGATCCCTCCGAGGACGCCGAGGTCGTGGTGCGGCCCTCGCGCGGGGGGGAGGAGGCCTGGGTCGAGGTCGGGGCGGACGGCTCCTTCACCACGCAGGCCCTGGAGGTCGGGGTGCCCCAGGACCTCCTGGCGACCTGGGAGGAGAAGGGGCTCTTCGGGGAGGCGCGGGAGGTGATGCCGGGCGTGGCGGGGGTGGTGGTGCGCCTCGAGCCGGGGCTCGCGATCGCCGGCCGGGTGCTGGACCCCGACGGCGCCCCCCTGGCGGGGGCCGCGGTGGAAGCGGAGGGGCCGTCCGGCGCCGAGGAGGCCTGGGCGGAATCCGGGGCCGACGGGGGGTTCGTCATGGAGGGGCTCCGGCCCGGGCGGAGCTACCGGCTCTCGGCCTCCTCGATCCAGGCGGGGCTCGCCCCCCTCGAGCCGACGCCCCCCGTGGAGGCGGGGGCGACGGGCGTGGAGGTGCGGACGGCGAAGGGGCACTCGCTCCGCGTGCGGTTCCTGGAGCCGGACGGGAGCGTGCCGGAGCTGGGCGCCGTGTGGGTGCAGCGGACCGTGGGGAAGAGGAGCTCCGTCTATACCTGGGGGGTGGACGAGGAGGGGATCCTGCTCCTCGGGGGGCTCCCGCCCTGCCAGGTCCGGGTCAAGGCGTTCCGGTCGGGGGAGCCCTTCGACTTCGAGGAGGCGCCGGAGGAGGGGGGCGATGGCTGGGAGGGCCCCTTCGAGGTCCCCGGGCCGGACCGGACGATCACGCTGAGGAAATGAGTCCGCTCGGGGCGGGATCCGGCCGCCCGTCAACATGATGCTTCACAAACATTATGTTATCTGAGCATCATGTTCGTGCTACGCTCCCCCCGTGGACTTCGTCAACCGCGACCGGGAGCTGCGCGCCCTCGACGCCGCCGCGAGGCGGGGGGGGCTCGTCGTCGTGTACGGCCGCCGCCGCGTGGGGAAGACCCGCCTCCTCCGCCGGTGGCTCGACGGCCGGGGGGGGCTCTACAGCCAGGCCATCGAGGCGCAGCCGGGGCAGCAGCTCCGGCAGGCGGCCGAGGATCTCCGGCCCCCCGGCGCCGGGGAGGTCGTCCCCGCGACCTTCGAGGCGCTCCTGGAGCTCCTGACGCTCCGCGGGAAGCGGTGGACCCTCTGCCTCGACGAGTTCCCCTGGCTCGTCGCCTCCGATCCGACCCTCCCGAGCCGGCTCCAGCGGTGGCTCGACCACTCCCTGCCGCCGGGGTGCGTCCTCGTCCTCTCCGGGTCGAGCACCCGGATGATGAACGACCTGTTCCTGAACCGGGCCGCCCCGCTGTTCGGGAGGGCGTCGCTCCTCCTCCAAGTACAGCCCATGGACTACGCCGCCTTCTGCGCGGCCTGCGGCCTCCCGCCGGGGGACCCCGCCTCCTTCGAGCGCTTCTCCTGCGTCGGGGGGATCCCGAGGTACTGGGAGTTCGTGGACCCGGCCCGGGACGCCGCGGACCTGGCGGAGGACCTCTTCTTCGGCTTCGCCCCCCTCCTCGACGAGGAGCCGAGGCGCGTGCTCCGGGACGAGGGGGTGGCGGGGCTCAACGCGCTGGCGATCCTCGAGGCCGTGGGCAGGGGTGCGGAGCGCCCCTCGGACATCGCGTCGCGCCTCGGGACTCCGCAGACGGGCCTCTCCCGGCTCCTGCGATCCCTCCTCGACGCTTCGGTGCTCTCGCGCGAACTCCCCTTCGGCGAGAGCGTCCGCTCCACGCGGAAGAGCCTGTTCCGGATCCAGGACCCGGCGCTGCGGTTCTGGTTCCGGGTCTTCTCCCCGCACCGGAGCCGCTGGAGCTCCTACGGCCGGGAGGAGCGGCGCCTCCTCGTGCACGGGCACGCCGCGACGGTGTTCGAGGACCACTGCCGCACGCTCCACCCCGGAGGCGCGCGGTACTGGGGGAGGGGGCTCGAGATCGACCTCGTCGCGCCCGACCCGGGGGACCGGAAGGGGATCCTCGTCGCCGAGGTGAAGTGGAGGAGGGTGGGCGCGGCGGAGCGGCGGGAACTCCTCGCCGGGCTCGCCGCGAAGTGGGAGCGGTGCCCCCTCCGGGAGCGCCACCCCCGGGTGCGCTTCGAGGTGCTGGACGAGGGGGTGCTGGGGTGAGAGCGGAGGGGAGGGGGAATCACCTCCGGCCCCGAGCGTTGCGCACGGCCGCCGCGCCCCAGGAGGGCGGTGGTTCCCTCGGGTCAGGGTCGATCGGGATCCGGCTCCCGGACCTCGTCCGCCTGCAACAGTCCCGGCGCGTCCACTGGGGGCTCGGGAATTCGGATGTTCTCGGGGGGGATCCACTCCACCCGGCCGTTGCTCCATACCGCCACGCTGTTGCCGGCCCGCTTGTGGTGGAGGAGCGCCTCGCGCACCGCCTCAGCGAGGGCCCTGTCGATGCGGAGAGCGAGGGCGGCCGCGTCATCTCGCGCCGGGGGCGGGTGAGGGCGGCCCGTCATCCCGCGTGCTCCAGGATGTCCCGCCACGCAGAGGGGTGGATGACCCGGGTGGGGATGCCGGAGCCTCCGGATGCGATGGGGCGAGGCCGGTCGGGGACGGAGTTGTCGTGGACCCGCCAGGAATCCACCGCTCGGGAGTACAGGGTGATCAGGTTCCGCAAGCCGGCCTTGTAACGGCGGCGTACCACTTCCTCGGGAACGTCGTGCCCTCCATCCCTGACCCTGGCCGCCACGCGGGCCAGCGCGAGTTCCTCGCTCGGCAGGGAGAGGAACACCAGGTGCGCGGCGTATCCCGACCGGCGCATGCGCCCCAGCCAGGGCGCGAAGGTCCGGCTGGCGAGCGTCGTCTCGAAGGCGAAGGACTTCCGTTCCCGTGCCAGGGTCCGCATGCGCTCCATCATCGCGCGCCCGGCTGCGAAACTCACGGTTTCCGGTCGGAAGGCGGAGAGGCCCCGGGCGATGGCGTCGGCGTTGACGAATTCGTCCACGGCGAAGGCGTCCCGCAGGAGGCGGGGAGCGGCAGTGGACTTCCCCGCGCCGTCGGGGCCGGCGATGAGGACGACGACGGGTCCCGTGGCGGACATCGATCAGGCTCCGTCCTGGGCGGCGGAAGGAAGACCGCTCGCGGGGGCGGTGGGTCGGGCAGGAGCAGAGGGGGAGATCACGGGGTCCACGCCGCCATTCTACGGCGGCGGGGCGCCCTCCCCCCCCTCACCCCAGCGGCCGCAGTTCGACGGTGTGGTCCTCCCGCACGAGCACCATGTGGTTCACCGGCACCGGCTTCCACCCGTCGTCGTCGCTCAGCCGCTCCGAGGAGACGATGACCGCCGGCTTCCCGCTCCCCCCGTCGATCATCCGGCAGACCCCGTCCTCGCAGATGTACTGCCGTCCCGTCCGGTAATAGAGGGAGAGCGCGTCCTCCGGCGGCCCGTCCGTGAACCGGCAGGCCGCCACCCGCACCCCGTCGCTCACCGCGATGTTGAGGTAGGAGGGGTCCCGGTTCCCGAACTCCGCCTGCATGTCGCCCACCTGCCGCACCGTCTGCCCGAGCGCGAGCGCCAGGGCGTCGTCCCCCTGCCGGTCCCCGAGGGCCGCCACCCGGTCGAGGAACAGCCCGAAGAGGTGCTCGGAATCCGTGGACCCCTCCACGGCGTCGTAGGAGTCGTCGGAGAGGAACCGCCGCATGGGCCGGCGCACCGTCTTGAAGTCCCCGACGTGCCCGTTGTGCATGAAGGCGTAGCGCCCCCGGGCGAAGGGGTGGCAGTTGGTCTCCGTCACCGGCATCCCCGGCGTGGCGGCGCGCACGTGGGCGAGGATGGTGGAGGAGTGCACCACCCGGGCGAGGCTGTGGAGGTTGCGGTTGCTCCAGGCGGGGGAGACCGACTTGAAGACCGCCGGCTCGTCGGAGACGTCGTGGGCGTACCAGGCGACCCCGAAGCCGTCCCCGTTCAGCCGCTCCTCGAACTCCCGGGCGTCCACGCTCTGGTTGATGAGGGAGTTGCGGGGGAGGGTGACCAGGGATTCGAGCGAGATGGGCTGGCCCACGTAGGCGACGAACCGGCACATGGCGCGGCCCTCCTCGTTTCCCCGGCGGGAGGAGGGTACCCCGGGGGTCCCCCTCCGTCACGGGCCCCCCGGGGGCCCCCTCCTCCTTCCGTTCCCGGAGGGCGCCCCCTTCGTCTACAGTGCCCCGTCCGTGACCGTCCGGGACGGGCCGGGGCGCGCGCCGGACGGTCCCGGGGGCAGGGCACGACTTCCACAGGAGACCACCATGAGCCACCTCGTCCCGCCGCACGGCCGCGACCGGAAGCTGAAGCCGCTCCTCCTCGAGGGGGAGGCGCTGGCCGAGGGGAGGCGGCGGGCCGCCGGGCTGAAGCGGATCCCCGTCACCTCCCGCGAGGCCGGCGACGCCATCATGCTCGGCATCGGCGGCTTCACCCCGCTCGACGGCTTCATGGGGAGCGCCGACTGGAGGGGGGTCGTCACCTCCATGAAGACCGCGGACGGGACCTTCTGGCCCATCCCGGTGACCGTCTCCGTCTCGAAGGAGGAGGCCGCCTCGATCCGGGAGGGCTCCGGGGTGACGCTCGTGGACCCCGAGACCGGCACGGACCTCGCGATCCTCACGGTGAGGGAGAAGTACGCGATCGACCGCGGGCTCGAGTGCCGGGAGGTCTTCCGCACCGAGGACCCGGCCCACCCCGGCGTGAAGATGGTGATGGAGCAGAAGGAGGTGAACCTCGGCGGCTCCCTCGAGGTCCTCGGCGAGTCCTTCTTCCCCGAGGAGTTCAAGGGGGTCTACATGCGCCCCGCGGAATCCCGCCGCCTCTTCGAGGAGCGCGGCTGGAGGACCGTGGCCGCCCTCCAGCTCCGCAACCCCATGCACCGCTCCCACGAGTTCCTCGCCAAGATCGCGCTCGAGGTGCTCGACGGGCTCTTCATCCACCAGCTCGTGGGCAAGCTCAAGCCCGGGGACATCCCCGCCGACGTCCGCGTGCGGTGCATCGACGTCCTCGTGGAGAAGTACTTCGTGAAGGGCTCCGCGATCCAGGGCGGCTACCCGCTCGACATGCGCTACGCCGGCCCCCGCGAGGCGCTGCTCCACGCGGTCTTCCGCCAGAACTACGGCTGCAGCCACCTCATCGTCGGCCGCGACCACGCAGGGGTGGGGGACTACTACGGGCCCTTCGACGCGCAGAGGATCTTCGACGAGATCCCGGCGGGGGCGCTGGAGCTGCGGCCGCTGAAGATCGACTGGACCTTCCACTGCTTCAAGTGCCGCGGCATGGCCTCCATGAAGACCTGCCCCCACGGGAAGGACGACCGGCTCATGGTCAGCGGGACCATGGTCCGCAAGACCCTCTCCGAGGGCGGGGAGCTCCACCCCGACTTCAGCCGCCCGGAGGTGCTCGCCATCCTCCAGGAGTACTACCGCGGCCTGGAGAACAGGGTGGAGGTCAAGCTCCACGGGGCGGCCACGGGGGACGCGAAGCGCTGATGGGAGGCCCTCCCGGTAACGGGGACCTCGCCCGCGCCTTCGACTTCATCCTCCGCGCCGACATGGCGGGGACCCGGCGGGCCCCCTCGCGGTCCGGCACGGCGGTGCTGATGCCGGAGTGCCCGCTCCGGCAGGACTCCAACTACCTCCTCGCCTCGGACCCGCCCCCGGGCGCGGACGCGGCGGCGCTGGCGGGGGAGGCGGACCGGGTCCTCGGGGCCGCGGGCCTCCGGCACAGGTGTATCTTCTTCAGAGACACCCTGGCGGGGGAGCGGCTCGCCCCGGGGTTCGAGGCCCTGGGCTGGAGGACCTTCCGCGGGGTCCTCATGGCCCTGCGGCGGCCGCCGCGGGCGGGGGCCCTCCCGCCCGGGGGGCCCGTCCTGCGCGTGGAGGCGTCCGTCCTGCGGGCGGCCCGGGAGGCGTCGATCCTCGGGTACCCGTGGGGGACCCCGGAGGTCGCCCGCCAGCTCCTCGACGCCCGGGACCACGTCCCCGTGGAGACGCGCCACTACGCGGTCCTCGAGGGGGGGGAGCCCGCGGCCTGGGTGGAGATGTACCTCGAGGGCGGGACGGCCCAGGTGGAGGCCCTCTTCACGGCGGAGCGGTTCCGGCGGAGGGGGCACGGGAGCGCGCTCGTCCTCCACGCGGCGGAGGAGGCGCGGCGGGAGGGGGCCGACCTCGTCTTCCTCTGCGCCGACGCGGAGGACCGGCCGCGGGAACTCTACCGGCGCCTCGGGTTCGAGGAGATCGGCGGGTACCTCAAGTTCACGCGGGGGTGAGGGGGGGGGCGGGGGGCTCCCCCCGTCGCCGCGCCGACGCGGGGCGCCCTCCCCGGGCGCCCCTGGGGGGCGACGATCTCCACGCCGCGGTCCCCGAATCGCAGGAAGTCGGCCGGGTTCAGGGTCAGGAGGCGCCCCGCTCCCGCCCGGGCGGCGGCGTCGAGGATCTCGAAGTCGTGGATGGCGCCCCCCACCACCCCCGAACTCACGGCTTCCTCCAGGAGGGGCCAGTCCGGGGACCCGGCCGCCGCCGGCACCTCGGCCCGCCCCGCCAGGAGAGCGCGGAGGAGGTCCATGGCGTCCCGGGGGGAGAGCCTCCTGCCGGGCGGCATGCGGGTGGCGACGGACCACGACTGGAGCAGGACCGTGCGGGGGAGGAGGAGGCCCCGTCCCTTCCCGCAGGCCGCCTCGATGGCGTCGAGGGATCGGTCGTTGTCCTCGTGCCAGCGGAGGACGGCCGCGACCACGACGCTGGTGTCGAGGGCGGTGCGGATCACTCCGTTCGCCTCTCCCGGAGGCTCCTCGTGAGTCGTCGCACCTCCTCGGCCGTGAGGGGGGGCACGGGGTCGAGGGCCTCGGCGACCTTGAAACCGCGGTGCATCACGATCCGGTACCGCAGGGGGGCCGCCTCGATCTCCACGCGGCCGTCGCGGACGCGGATCCGCAGCGGGGCCCCCGGGACGAACCCGGCCTCCTCGCGGACGGCCTTCGGGAGGACGACGCGCCCGGCGCGGTCCATCTTCACGGTCATGGCATCGGGCATGGCATCGGACATGCCATGGAATCTACCATGGGCCCCCCCGCGGGGCCTTCGCGCCCGGGCCTCCCGGAAGCCGGTCCACCGGTGCGACGGACTTGGCCGGGACGGTCCCGGGAGTCGCTCCGGAGTCGTCGATGTCGGGGCCGCCGGCCGGGGTTCCTCCCTAGTTTCGTGGGGGTCCTCCCCATCCTCTCCGGGCATCGGGTCCGTTCCTGCCCCACGGACCCGCGCCGCCTCCTTCGCCGTGTCCGTGGACTCGCCGGGGCTCCTGGCCGATTTCGACGGGGCGGTGCGGAGGCGCGCCGGTCCTGACGCGGACCCGCAGCCGCCTCGCGCATCCTCAGCCGGCCGGCCCTACCGCCCCCGCCCCCGCTCCCTCCCCCCGCGCCTCCCCCCCACCCCGCCCCCCGGCCGGCGGGCCTCGACCCCCTCCCCGCCCCGGTGGCAGTCGGCGCACCGCTCCCACTCCGCGATGCCCTCCTTCCGGTGCTTCCGCTCGATCGCGGCCGGCCCGTGCTCGTGGCAGCCGAAGCAGGAGTAGGCCGCGAACCCCTTCCCCGGCTCGTGGCAGTCCGCGCAGCGGGCCGGGTGGTCCCCGTCGAAGCGGAAGTTCCGCCGGTGGTCGAAGGTGGCGGGCCTCCACCCGGTCACGGCGTGGCAGGCCGCGCACCCGTCCCCGGCCCCCGCGTGGAGCGCGTCCGCCGGCCGCCGCCCCCCGTGGCAGTCGGCGCAGGCCGCGCGGATGTCGTCCGGCAGGAGGGAGTGCTCGAAGCGCGCCGCCGGCCCCCCCTCGAGGCGGCCCGCGTGCTCGGCGTGGCAGGCGGCGCACTCGGCCTCCCCGAGCCTCCGGTGGAGCGCCGCGACCGACTCCCGGGGGGAGGGCGCGGGGGCGCCGCCGGCGAGACGGACCCCGATCCCGTCCGGGTCGTGGCAGGCGGCGCAGCGCTCCCTCCGGACCCCGGCGAGGGGCTCGTGGCAGGCGAGGCAGTCGTCGGCGAGGGACTCGTGGGCGGGGCGGAGGCGCCCCGGGCGGATCGCCGCCCCCGGACGGAGGATCGCCGCCGCGGCGCCGGCCGCGAGCACCCCGAGGAAGACGGCCGCCGCGCGGTTCAAGGGATCACCACAGGATCACCGTCGCCAGGATGTGCACGAGGGCGAGCGCTGCGAAGACCGCCGTCAGCGGGAGGTGGACGCTCCGCCACTCCTGCATGCGGCGGACGAGGAGCGCCGCCCCCTCGAGCCGGTCCTCCGCCTCCGCGGGCGGGACCCCCTCCGCCGCGAGCGCCTTCCTCCGGTCGGCGAGGTCCCGCCGCGCCTCGGCGAGGAGGTACTTCCCCGTGAGCCCGCTCGCCACCACGACGACGAGCGCCGCCAGCGCGAGCCAGGGGATCCAGGCGTTGGCGTGGATGCCGCCGTGGACGAGGAGGAGGAGGGCGCCCACCCAGGAGAGGGTCTCGTGGAGCGCGAGGAGGGTCTTCGGGGAGCCGGACCTGAGGAGGCCGCGCTTGCGGAGCGAGTAGGGGAAGGAGAGGAGGAGCAGCAGCGTCCCCGGGATGCCGAGCCACCGTCCGACGGGGGCGAGGCCGAAGTGGTGGAGGAGGGCGTCCGCCCCGACGGCGGCGGCCAGGAGGGCGGCGAAGAGGAGGACCGAGGGGAGGAGGCGGGGCGGGAGGTGGGGGAGGGGCATGGTCCGGCGGAGACTCTAGCGGGGGACGGGGGGCGGGGGGGAAGGGATGGGCCGCGGGCCCCGTGACGGCCGGAACGTCGGCCGGCGGCGCCGGTCCGGGGAGGCCCCGGCGCCCCCCGCTCAGCGCGCGCGGACGGGCACCTGGACCTCCCAGAAGGAATCCGCCGGGGGGATCATGGGGCTGTTGTAGCCCAGCACCCGGAAGGGGCCGTCGGCCTCCAAGCCCTCCCGCTCCATCCGGGCGAGCAGGACCCTCCGCGCCGCCCCGAAGGCGGCCCTCGAGCGGGACCCCCGCATCCCGAGGCTGAGGACGCGCCGGGCGGGGAGGTCGAGGACCGACACGGCGCCCTGCGGGCCGGCCTCCCCCTGCCCGGGCCTCTCGTAGAGGAAGGCCATGTCCATCGTGCCCGCCCCCTCGTCCATGGTCATCTCCACCGGGGCGGTCATGGCGACACCGTTCCTCTGGATGTGGTTGAAGAGCGTGAAGAACGCCCCGCCCCCCTCGGCCCGCGCGGCGCGGTAGCCGGGGTACCTCTTCTCCCGGATCCGCCCCACGGGGCCCGGTCCGGGGAAGCCCTCGGGCAGGGGGGCCTCGAGGAGGGGGCGGAAGGACTCGTCGGCGAGGATGGAATCGAAGGCCCGCCGGAGGGCCCAGGCCCTGGCCGCCTCGTCCGCGGCCGGGGCCTCCAGGGCCGACGCCAGCACCTCCGCCTGCAGTTCGCCGAGGGCCCCGTCGCGGGCGAGGAGCTCCGCGGCGCTGCGCGCGTAGAGGGCGGCGCAGGCGGCGGGGTCGCCGGCGTTGAAGAGCGGCGCCCCGGCCTCGATGGCCTCCCGGAGGACCTCCCCGGCGGGGGCGTCGCCGGGGGGGATCATCACCCCGTCCAGGGCGTGGAGGACCCCGTTGGAGCAGCGGACGTCGGCGGTGAGGACGGCGGCGCCGCCGACCCTCGGCTCGAGCGGGAGGGCGGGCCCCGCGAGCGTCCGCGGGGCGGGGGCGGGGAGGAGATCGGCCGCGAGGAGGAGGCCCTCCACGAGGTGGAAGGCGAGCAGGCGGCGCAGCCGATCCCGGTTCCCCGGCTCCCGCAGGGCGGCCAGCGTGCCCGGGGGCAGGCGGCGGAAGGCCTCGTCGGTGGGGGCAAAGAGGGTGAGGGGGCCGGGTCCGCGGAGGGCGTCCGCCAGGCCGGCCTCGGCGGCGGCCTCGAGGAGGAGGGTGAAGCGGCCGTCGGCCCGGACGGCGCCGAGGAGGTCCGGGGGCCCCTCCTCCGCGAGGGAGCGGGGGGCGGGGAGGAGCGAGCCGAGGAGGAGGGCGAGGGCGGGGAGGGCGGGGTTCATGGGGGGCATCCTGCC
>JAKLKS010000067.1:0-5980 GCA_023150535.1 Planctomycetota bacterium | reverse complement strand
TGTCTAGAAAAATACTTGTACAAATGGCGGGCCCCGCGGGGCCTCCCCGCGTCCTCCCCCCCCGGTATCCTCCCCCGATGGATTCCCGCATCCGCCTCGCCACGGAGGCCGACGCCCCCGCGATGGCCGCCCTCTACGCGCCCGTCGTCCGCGGGACCGCCATCTCCTTCGAACTCGAACCCCCCGACGCCGACGAGTTCCGCCGCCGCCTGCGCGAGGTGCTCCGCCTCGCCCCCTGGCTCGTCCTGGAGAGGGAGGGGGGGATCCTCGGCTACGCCTACGGCACCTCCTTCCGCGCCCGGCCCGCCTACCGGTTCGCGGTGGAGACGGCGATCTACGTGCGCTCCGACGCCCACCGCACCGGGGTCGGCCGCGCGCTCTACGGGGCCCTGCTCCCCTGCCTCGAGCGGCAGGGGTTCCGCCGGGCCATCGCGGGGGTCACGCTCCCCAACGCCCCGAGCGTCGGCCTCCACGAGGCCCTGGGGTTCCGCCCCGCGGGGCGGTTCTCCCGGGTCGGCTGGAAGTTCGGCCGGTGGCACGACGTCGGCTTCTGGGAGCGGGACCTCGGGAGCGAGGGGGATCCGCCGCGGGAACCGCTCCCCGTGGCGGCGGCGTGGCCGGGGCCCTGACCGGGGGCGGCGGGAGCGGGGCGGGGGAGGAACCCGTGGCGGAGAGCGGCGCGACGGTGCGGTGGGTCCGCGGCGGCGAGGCCTTCGCCGACGGCCGCTACCGGCGCGCGCACACCTGGTTCTTCGACGGCGGGATCGAGGTCCCGGCCTCCTCCTCCCCCGCGGTGGTGCCGCTCCCGCTGTCGGACCTGGCGGCCCTGGACCCGGAGGAGGCCTTCGTCGCCGCGCTCTCCTCCTGCCACATGCCCTGGTTCCTCTCCCTCGCGGCGCGGCGGGGGTTCGTGGTGGACCGCCACGAGGATCGCGCGACCGGCGTCCTCGGGCGGGACGGCGCGGGGCGGACGGCCATGACCGCGGTGACGCTGCGGCCGGAGGTCGCCTTCGCGCCGGGGCGGGGGCCGGGGGAGGAGGAGTTCCGGGAACTCCACGGCGCGGCCCACCGGGAGTGCTTCCTCGCGGACTCCGTCCGCACCGAGGTGCGCCGCGAGGCGCGGAGGACGGGGGGGTAGCGGCTCGGGGCCCGGAGGTCCGGGAACGGAGGGCGCCTCCTCAGCGGGCCTCCGGCCCCTTCATCAGGATCCGGACCTCCTCCGGCCCGCAGCGGAACCCCGTGCCGGTCCAGGCCGCCTTCCCGCCTTCCCGCTCCCGGTGGACGGAGAGTCCGAAGGTCGCCTTCGGATCGAGCCCGCGGATCGTGAACCGCCCGTCGTGCCCCGTGCGGGTGGCCGCGGCGCTTCCGAAGGGGGCGCTGCGGAACTCCGGGACCTCCTCCGATCCCGGGGCCGCCGCCTCGACCCGGAGGCCGGGCGCGGGCTTCCCCGAGCCGTCCAGGACCACGCCGCGGAGGGAGGCCGACGAGGGGAGGACGATGCGGAGCGGATCCCCACCGGGCCGGGCGACCCGCAGGCGGAGCGACAGCAGGTCGGCCGAGGGGGACAGGACCCGGACCTCGACGTCCTCCTGCCAGGGCACGAAGCCGGTGAGGGAGAAGGACCCGTCCGCGCCGCTCAGGGCGCGCACCCCGGGCCAGCCCGACTCCACGCGGGCGCCCTCGAGGGGCCGGCCCTCCCCGTCCACCACGACGCCCCGCAGGGGGAGCCCCCGGCCGATCCGGAGGAGGACCTCGCAGCCGTCGGGGGGGACTCCCTCGAGGCGGGCGGGCGCCCACCCTCCCGGGAGGGGCGGCACAATCCCGCTCCCCACGCTCACTTCGTAACTCCCCTCGAGGTCCAGTCCGCCGACCTCGAACCGCCCCTCGCCGTCGGTGGTGGAGGATCCCCGCCTGCTGCGCGGGAGGCTCGCCAGGAGGATGCGCCCCGTCGACTTCCGGGAGCCGAACAGTCGGTCCTCCACGAGCGCCTCGATACCCGGGACGGGATTCCCCTCCTCGTCGAGCACCCGCCCCCGCACCACCCCGGGCGGGGAGGGCCCCTCCGGCGGCGGGAGTGCCGTGCGGGATGGACGGGGCCGGAGCGTGACCAGGAGGTCCCGCGCCCCCGCCTCCACGGCGGCGACCGTCCCGGTGCTCCAGTCCCTTCCCGGGCCGTGGACGCTGATCCCGTGCCTGCCCGGTGGGACCGCGAGCAGGAGGAACCTCCCCTCCGCATCGGCGTGGGTGGTCCGCAGGTCGCCCCCCCTCCCGCCGGGCCTGCCGTCCGTGAGGGTGACGGAAGCCCCCTCCAGCGGGGCCCCCGTCTCGTCCTCCACGCGGCCCTCGATGGTGCGCGCGGGGGCGAAGGGCGGCAGGGAGGCGTCCGGGGGAGGCGGCCCCGGTTCCGCGGGCGGAGGCTCGGGGGGACCGAGGACCAGCCGGAGCCCCTCCCCGGCGGATTCCGCGGCGACGGGGCACTCCCCGGGGGAGCAGCCCGGCGCCCGGGCGCGGAGGGTCCCCTCCTCCTCCAGTCCGGACGCGCGGAACCGCCCGGCGCCGTCGGCCACGGCCACGCAGCGCCAGTCCCTGAACTCCCGGTCCCACCCCGCCATCCACTCCAGGACGGCCCCGGGGGCGGGGCCTCCCCCCGGGCCGCGGACGACCACCCCCGAGAGGGAGCGGGTGCCCGATCCCCGCCAGGGCCCCCGGGGCGGCTCCGGCGCGGAGGCGCCCTTTCCCTCCACGGTCGGGGGAGGCTGGGGCTCGGGGGGAGGCAGGGAGAGGACGTACTCGCACCAGTCGGCCCACACGCCCGGGAAGCCGCGCCGCGTCCACCGGCCCTCCCGGTCCCGAGCCCCCCGCAGGCCGCCGCAGTCCACAGCCTCGGGCACGTTCCGGAAGGCGAAGAACCCCTCGGCGTCGGTGCGGGCGACGCCGCGGACCCACCCCTCGCCCTCGTGGGAGTGGGCGGCGTAGAACACCTCCGCCCCCCCAACGGGGGCCCCGGTGGTTCGGTCCCAGACGCGGCCCCGGATCGCCGGGCCCGGGTGTATCAGGAAAGGATACTCTTCGACGTCGGGGACGGTCACGACCCTCCGGTGGCGGACCCCCTCTCCCGGCAGTTCCGCCTCGACGGCCCAGGTCCCGGGAGCGAGGCCGGCGGCGCTCCAGCGCCCTCCGGGGTCCGTGGAGCCCTCCGGGGAGGCGGCGGGCGGCGGGCCCCCGTGGTCCAGGATGAAGGGCGCGGTGGGGTTCAGGGTGACGCGGGCGCCGGGTACCGGGTCCCCCTCCGGGTCGATCACCCGCACCGCGAGGGCGTGGCCGGCCGGCGCGGGGCGGGCCGGCCCTTCCGGCGGCGGCGGGGGGTGGGGGACGCCGCAGGCCGCAAGGAGGAGCGGGACGAGGATCGCGGGTAGGAGCCCGGGCGGGAGGAGGGCGCGCATCCTGGATCCGATCCTATCGCGCGCCGGCCGCCGTGGCGCGCCCCCGCGGTGCTACCATCGCCCGCGCCATGACCGACGCATGACCGACGAGAGCGGCGCGCCGCCCCCGTGGCCTCCCGCGGCGATGCGGGAGTCCGCCGTGCCCGCCCGCTTCCTGGTCCACCTCGCCGCCGGCGGGGCGCTCGGGGCCGGGGTCGGGTTCGCCGTCGGGGCGGCCTTCCCCTCGATCCTCGTCGGCGCGGTCCACGCGGGTTTCCACGGCGGCTGGCTCGCCGGGCTCCTGTCCTGGCTGCTGACGACCCGCCGGGCGGCGGCCGCGGCGGGGGGGCGCACCCTCGCGGAGGACACGGCCATCGGCGGCGTCCTCGTCGGCGGCGTCGGCTTCATCCTCGGCTTCTACGGGCCGCCCTTCTGGTCCCCCGGCGCGAACCAGGGCCCGCTCCTCGGGATCTTCGTGACGGGGCCGCTGGGGTTCGTGGCGGGGGCGGCGGGCGGCTGGATGCTCCACCGGTTGCGGAAGGGGAGCCGCGCGGAGCCAACCGGTCCGTGATCCGGCGCGGCCCCCTCCTTGCCGGACCCCGCCCGGCGGGAGGCACCCCCCGGAATCACGACGGGCGCGGCGGCCGTGGCCGCCGCGCCCGTAGCGCGGTGCGTCTGGTGCCTCCTGAAGGACTCGAACCTTCGACCCGCTGATTAAGAGTCAGCTGCTCTACCAACTGAGCTAAGGAGGCACCGTGTCCGCCGTCGTCGTCGTCGCGTCGCGTGAGGGGGGGTTGGGGTGAGCAACGGGATTCGAACCCGCGACCTGCTGAGCCACAGTCAGCCGCTCTAACCAACTGAGCTATGCCCACCACCGTGTGGCGCGCCGGGAAGGACTCGAACCCTCGACCTGGGGATTAGAAATCCCCCGCTCTATCCAGCTGAGCTACCGGCGCGCAGGAGTGGTCGGGGCGAGTGGATTCGAACCACCGGCCTCCTGCTCCCAAAGCAGGCGCTCTAGCCAGGCTGAGCTACGCCCCGACCGCGCGGGCATTGTCCGCACGGCCGGCCGGCACCGCAACTTGCAAAGATCGGCCCTGGATCGGGCCCGAGCGGCGCATCGTCCCGCCCCCGCCGCCCCCGGGCAAGTTTCTTCCGCGGGCGGCCCCCTACCGGTGCCCCGCGATCGCCTGCAGCGGACCCTGGAACAGCAGGAAGGGGCTGTCCATGGCCACCGTCGAGAGCACGGGGATGTCGTGCCCGTCGAGGATCGCCCCCACCGCCTCCACGGCGCTCCGCCGGGTCCGCACGTCCGACCTCGGGTCCCGCGCCGCGGCCGACAGCTCCGGGAGCATCCCGGCGTCCCCGACGATCCCCAGCGCCCGCCAGCCCGCGCTCCCGTGGGAGCGGTCGAACTCCCGCCGCAGGATCCCCGGGAGCCGCGCCAGCGTGCCCCGGTCCCCGAGGAGGGCGAGGCAGAGAGCGGCGTCCGCCACCAGCTCCGCGTCGGGGTGGTCGTCGTCGAGCACCGCCCGGGCCGGAGCCAGCGCCGCCCGGTGCCCCATGAGACCGAGGGAGACGAGGCAGTCCCCGCGCAGGTGGTGGTGGCCGCCGGAGCGGGCCGCCTCGAGGAGATCGGGGGCGGAGGGGAGCCAGCGCAGGAGGCCGAGGGAGACGGCGAGGGCCCCGCGGACCTCGGGGTCGGGCGTCTCCCGGAACAGGGCCTGGAGCGCGGGCCCGGCCTCGCGCAGGTTGCCGATCCCCGCCGCGAGGACCGTGAAGGGGAGGTCGGCCCTCCGCCCCCTCCCGAGGAGATCGACCAGCGCCGCGCCGGCCGCGGGGCCGCCGATGCGGCCGAGGGAGAGCGCGGCGAAGCGCCGCGTGGAGGCGTCGCGGTCCTCCCTCGCCGCCCGCACCAGGTCGGCCACCGTCGGCCCGTCCGCGGCCGTCCCGAGGACGCCGGCGGCGACGGCGGCCGCCTGCCGGAGGATCTCGGGGTCGGCCCGGAGCGCCTGGTGGAGGAGGGGGAGGGATTCGCGATCGCCGAGCCGGGCGAGGGAGGTGGCGGCGAAGGCGCGGGTGCGGTCGGAGCGGTTCCCCGAGGCGAGGACCTTCCGGAGGAAGGGGGCGGCGTCGGCGCAGCGGGACATCCCCAGGGCCGCGACCGCCGTCTCCTCGAGCATCTGCGTCCGCCCGATCCCGCCGGCGCGGCGCGCGTCGGCGGCGGGGTCGAGGAACTCCTGCAGGACCCGGGCGGCCTCGGGGCCCCCGATGAGGCCGAGCGCCACGAGGGTCACCCCGCGGAGGTGCTCGATCTCCCCGGGATCGAAGACGAGGCGCGCGAGGTCCTCCACCACGAGCGGGTCCCCGAGGAGGCCCGCGCCGACGGCGGCGCTCCCCCGCACGTCCCGCACCCGGGCCCTCTCCATCCGGATGAAGGCGGGGAGGGCGGCGATGGTGCCGGAGCGGCCGAGGGCGATGGCGGCCGAGGCGCGGATCTCCCAGGTCGGATCCCGGAAGGCGTCGAGGAGGAGTTCCCGGGCCTCCCGCTCCGCCGC
>JAKLKS010000066.1 GCA_023150535.1 Planctomycetota bacterium | reverse complement strand
GGAACCTGGACGCCGCGGGCGTCCGGAGGATGCTGGAGGACCTGAAGTGACCGCCCCCGGCCTCGCGACCGAGAAGCGCGTCCTCCTCGAGGGGGTCGGCGTCCGCGACGTGAAGTCCCTGGCCGGCTACCGCTCCCGCCGCGGCTACGAGGGGCTGAAGCGGGCGCTCGCGATGACCCCCGAGGCGATCACCGCCGAGGTGCAGAGGTCCAACGTGCGCGGCCGGGGCGGCGCCGGCTTCCCCGCCGGCCGCAAGTGGGGCTTCGTCCCGAAGGGGACCGGGAAGCCCGTCTACCTCGCCTGCAACGCCGACGAGTCGGAGCCGGGCACCTTCAAGGACCGCCAGATCATGGAGATGGTCCCCCACCTCCTGATCGAGGGCTGCCTCGTCGCCTGCCGTGCCATCGGGGCGAAGGTCGGCTACATCTACGTGCGCGGCGAGTACCCGCTCTCCATCCGGGCCCTCGAGGAGGCCCTCGACGAGGCCCGCGCGGCGAACCTCCTCGGGAAGGACATCCTCGGCTCGGGGTTCGACTGCGACCTCTGGGTCCACAACGGGGCCGGCGCCTACATCTGCGGGGAGGAGACGGGGCTCCTCTCCTCGCTCGAGGGCGGCCGCGGCTACCCGCGCATCAAGCCCCCCTTCCCCGCGGTGGCCGGCCTCTGGGGCTGCCCGACCATCATCAACAACGTCGAGACGCTCGCCGCCGCCGCCATCGTGATGCGGGACGGGGCGGACGAGTACCTGAAGACCGGCACCCCCGACACCCCGGGCACCCGCATCTACGGGGTCTCCGGGCACGTGGAGCGGCCGGGCTGGTTCGAGTTCGAGACCTCCGTCACCCTCCGGCAGGTCATCGACGCGGCGGGCGGCGTGTGGAAGGGGCGCAGGCTCAAGGCCGTCATCCCCGGCGGCTCCTCGGTCCCGGTGCTCCGCGCCGACGAGATCGACGTCGCCTGCGACTTCGGCTCCATGCAGAAGGCCGGGACCTTCATGGGGTCGGCGGGGGTCATCGTCATGGACGAGACCACCTGCATGGTGGACGCGCTGCTGAACCTCATGGAGTTCTACCACCACGAATCCTGCGGCCAGTGCACCCCCTGCCGCGAGGGGACCGGCTGGCTCGAGAAGCTCGTCCGGCGGATCGAATCCGGGGAGGGGCGCCCCGGGGACGTCGCCCTCCTGGCGAGCGTGGCGGAGACCATCGGCGGGGCCGGCGCGGGGAAGACCATCTGCTTCCTCGCCGACTCCGCGGTGATGCCGACCCGCTCCTTCACCCTGAAGTTCCGGGAGGAGTTCGAGGCGCACGTGCGGGAGAAGCGATGCCCCTTCCGGAAGGCGACGGCCCATGCCCAGGCTTAGCATCGACGGCGTCGAGATCGAGGTCGAGAAGGGCACCACGGTGCTCGAGGCGGCGCGCGCCCTTAGGAAGGACGTGCCCCACTACTGCTGGCACCCCGGCCTCTCGGTGGCGGGGAACTGCCGGATCTGCCTCGTCGAGGTGGAGGGGATGCGGGGGGTGCAGATCTCCTGCAACCTCCCCGCCGCCGACGGGATGAAGGTGCGGACCTCCTCCGACGCGGCCGTGAAGGCGCGGGCGGACGTGATGGAGCTCCTCCTCATCAACCACCCGCTCGACTGCCCCATCTGCGACCAGGCGGGGGAGTGCAAGCTCCAGGAGTACTCCTTCGAGCTCGGCAGCGGCCGCTCCCGCTTCGACGTCCCGAAGAACCACAAGCGCAAGGCCGTGGAGTTCTCCGACCGCGTGGTCTTCGACGCCGAGAGGTGCATCGTCTGCACCCGCTGCGTGCGGTTCACGAAGGAGATCACGGGCACCGACGAGCTCACGGTCGTGCAGAGGGGCGACCGGAGCGAGATCGACACGGCCCCGGGGAAGTCGCTCACGGGCAACTACCAGATGAACGTCGTCGACATCTGCCCCGTGGGCGCGCTCACCTCCGCCGACTTCCGCTTCCGCTCCCGGGTCTGGTTCATGGAGCAGACCCGCACCGTCTGCTCGTCCTGCTCCCGCGGCTGCAACGTGCTCGCGGGCACGCGCTGGAACCGGGTGCTGCGGCTGGTGCCCGCCGAGAACGCCGAGGTCAACCGCTGGTGGATGTGCGACCGCGGGCGCCTCGACATCCGCGAGCCGGCCGCGGAGGACCGCCTCGCCGGGGCCCGGCTGATGCGGGGCGGCGTGCAGGTCGGGGTCGAGCCGGGGGAGGCCGTGGCGGCCCTCGCCGCCGCCCTCGCGGAGGCCCGGGCCGCGGGGGGGGCGGGGCTCTTCGGCCTCGTGTCCGCCCGCCTGACCACGGAGGAGGCCTGGCTCGCCCGCCTCCTCCTCCGGGACCACGCCGGCTCCCCGAACCTCGACCTCCTGCCCCGGACCGGGGAGGCGGACGGCTTCCTCGAGACCGCCGACCGCAACCCCAACACCGAGGGGGTGCGCGCCGCGGGCATCGCCCCGGCGGTCGGGGGCTTCGGCCTCGACGGCTTCCGCGCCGCCGCGGAGGCCGGGCGCGTGAAGTGGGCGGTCCTCGTCGGGGAGGACCTCTCCGGGCGGCCGGAGGACCTGGCCGCGCTGGCGAAGGTCCCCTTCACCGCCTTCATCGGCTCCCACGACCGGGGCGCCGCGGCGACCGCCACCGTGGTCCTCCCGGGGGCGACCTGGGCGGAGAAGGACGGGGTCCTCGTGAACGGCGACGGGCGGGCCCAGCGGATCCGGCCCCTCGTCCGCTGCCCCGGCGACGCCCGCCCGGAATCCCGCATCCTCCTCGACCTCCTGGCGGCGGCGGGGGCGGCCGGCGCGCCGGACCCCTCCTCCTCCCCGGCGTTCCTCGTGAAGGCCATGGCGGCCGCGGTCCCCGCCCTCGCGGGCCTCACCCTCGGGGGGCTCGGGGAGAGGGGCGCCCCCCTCCGCGGCAGGACCGGCGTCGCCCGCGTCGGGACGGGGGTCGAGGTTTGACGACCTGGCCCTCCTGGCAGCCCGAGGTCCTCTCCTTCCTGCCCGCGTGGCTCTGGAAGGTGATCTGCATCTTCCTCGTGCTGCAGATGCCGCCCATCCTCGTGAGCCTCCTCGTGTGGGCGGAGCGGAGGGTCTCGGCCTGGATCCAGGACCGCGTGGGCCCCAACCGCGTCGGCCCCTTCGGCCTGCTCCAGTCCGTGGCCGACCTCGTGAAGTTCGTCTTCAAGGAGGACGTCGTCCCCGGCCAGGTGAACCGGGTCCTCTACTCCGTGGCGCCGGCCCTCGCCATGGTCCCGGGGCTCGTCACCTTCTCGCTGCTGCCCTTCGCCGAGCGGTTCATGGTCTCCGACCTCGATTCCGGCCTGCTCATGCTCTTCGCCATCTCCTCGCTCGCCGTCTACGGGATCCAGATCGGCGGCTGGGCGAGCAACAGCAAGTACGCCCTCATCGGCGGGGTGCGGGCGAGCGCCCAGATCATCTCCTACGAGCTGACCCTCGGCCTCGCGGCGGCGGTGGTGGTGCTCTTCACCGGCTCCCTCAACCTCGCCGAGATGGTGCGCTGGCAGTCGGAGACGAGGATCCTCGGTCTCCTCCCGGCGTGGACGATCTTCGTCTTCCCCGGGGGGACCGTCGCCTTCGTCATCTTCATCACCTCGGCCTTCGCCGAGACCAACCGCCTCCCCTTCGACATGCCCGAGGCGGAATCGGAGCTCGCCGCCGGCTACCACGTCGAGTACTCCTCCATGAAGTTCGCGCTGTTCTTCCTCGGGGAGTACGCCGCGATGATCGTCATGAGCGGGCTCATGACGACGCTCTTCCTCGGCGGCTGGTCCCTGTTCGGGCTGGAGCGGGTCATGGAGGGGACGATCTGGCAGACCCTCATCCAGACCGGCATCTGGTGGGCGAAGACCCTCTTCTTCCTCTTCGTGTTCATCTGGATCCGCTGGACGCTCCCGCGCTTCCGCTACGACCAGCTCATGCGCCTCGGCTGGAAGGTGTTCCTGCCTCTTTCCCTGGCGAACCTCCTGGTGGCCGCCTGGATGCGCACCTGGGGGATGTGGGGGGCTTCCGCATGAGCGACCGGCCCGGCTACCGCACGGTGGAGCGCCCCGCGCTCACGCTCGCGGACCGCCTCGTCTTCCCCGCCATCCTCAAGGGGATGGCCATCACCGCCTCCCACATCTTCGAGAAGAAGGTGACGATGCAGTACCCGGAGGAGAAGTGGACCCTCCCGGAGTACTACCGGGGCGTCCCCTCCCTGGTGATGGACGACGAGAACCGGGAGAAGTGCGTGGCCTGCTCGCTCTGCGAGTTCGTCTGCCCGCCGCGGGCCATCACCATCGTCCCCGAGGAGCGCCCGGGGGGCGGCCGGGAGGAGAAGCAGCCGGCGGTCTTCGACATCGACATGCTCCGGTGCATCTTCTGCGGCTACTGCGAGGAGGTCTGCCCGGAGGAGGCCATCTTCATGTCGAAGGAGTACGAGGTGGTGGGCCGCTCCCGCGAGGAGATGGTCTTCCACAAGGACAGGCTCTACGAGATCGGCGGGGTCCGGAAGGACCCCCACAGGAAGTGGAAGAACGCCGACGACGAGGCGAGGGCGCAGGGACGCGGGCACGGGCACGGGCCGGCGCAGGTCTAGGGAAGGAACGCGGTGGAAGGACTGGGCTTCTACGGCTTCGGGGCGCTGACGCTGCTGGGCGCGCTCCTCATGGTGACGAGCCGGAACCCCCTGCACGGGGTGCTCTGGCTCGTGGTCTCGTTCCTCGGGCTCTCCGGGCTCTTCGGGGGGCTCGGGGCCCACTTCCTCGCGGCCATCCAGATCCTCGTCTACGCGGGCGCCATCCTCGTGCTCTTCCTCTTCGTCATCATGCTCCTCAACCTCCGGCCCGACGACGTGGAGAGGATGCCGACCTTCTCGCTCCGGGGAGGGGTCGGGGGCTTCCTCGTCGGCGTCGTCGGCTTCTGCGCGGTGGTCGGGTCGGTCGTGATGGGGACCGGGGCCTTCGCGAAGCCGGTGGCGGGGCTGCCCCCGCTCGAGGCCGGCGCCGCGGACGTCGCGATCCCGCTCTTCAGCACCGCCCTCCTCCCCTTCGAGGTCGTCTCCCTCCTCCTGCTGGCGGCCATCGTCGGGTCGGTGGCGCTCACGAAGCGGAGGCTCCCGTGACCCCCCTCCTCGCCGCCCTCCCGCCCGTGACGGTCCAGCACTACCTCCTGCTCTCCGGCCTGCTCTTCGCCGTGGGCCTCGTCGGCGTGCTCTTCCGGCGGAACATCATCATCGTCCTCATGTGCCTGGAGCTCATGCTCAGCGCCGCCAACCTCGCCTTCGTCGCCTTCTCCCGCGTCCACGGGAACCTCCAGGGGCAGGTGATGGTCTTCTTCTCCATCGCGGTGGCCGCCGCCGAGGCGGCGGTCGCGCTGTCCATCATCATCGCCCTCTACCGTGCCCGGGGCGGCGTGGACGTGGAGGACGCCGCGGAGATGAAGGGCTAGGCCATGGGACCGGAACTCGCCCCCTTCGCCTGGGCCATCCTCTTCGCCCCCCTCGCCGCGGCGGGGGTGGCGGGCCTCCTCGTGCGGCGGCGGCGGGGGCTGGCCGCGGCCGTGGCCGTCTCCGGCATGGCCGTCGGGCTCCTCTGCACCCTCTACCTCCTCGCCCGGTCGCTGGGGGCCGGCGAGGGGGAGCCGACCGGCTTCGTCCACAACGTGGACTGGATCCGGGCCGGCGCCTTCACCGCCCGCTTCGGCGTCGTCGCGGACCGGCTCTCCCTCCTCATGGCGCTCGTCGTCACCGGGGTGGGCACGCCGATCTTCGTCTACTCCATCGGGTACATGCACGGGGACGAGGGCTACGGGAGGTTCTTCGCCTGCCTGTCGCTCTTCGCCTTCTCCATGCTCGGCATCGTCCTCTCCACCAACCTCCTCCAGACCTTCGTCTTCTGGGAGCTGGTGGGGCTCTCCTCCTACCTGCTCATCGGGTTCTGGTTCGGGAAGGACTCGGCGGTGGAGGCGGGGAAGAAGGCCTTCATGGTGAACCGGGTCGGGGACTTCGGCTTCCTGACCGGCATCATCCTCCTCTGCTGGTCGGCGGCCTCGCTCCCCTCCTTCGCCGGGAGGAACCCGCTCGACTTCGCCGACCTCGCCGCCTTCTACAGGGCGGGCGGGTACGAGGAGCTGGCGAAGGCCTCCCCGCACCTCCTCGGCCTGCCCGTGCCGGCCCTCGCGGCGCTCCTCGTCTTCTGCGGCGCCGTCGGCAAGTCGGCCCAGTTCCCCCTCCACGTCTGGCTGCCGGACGCCATGGAGGGGCCGACCCCGGTCTCCGCCCTCATGCACGCCGCGACCATGGTGGCGGCCGGCGTCTACATGATCTGCCGGGTCTTCTTCCTCTTCGAGCCCTTCCCGGAGGCGCTGCACGCGGTCGCCTGGATCGGCGGGCTCACCGCCTTCATGGCCGCGACCATCGCGCTGGTCCAGACCGACATCAAGAAGGTGCTCGCCTACTCGACCCTCTCCCAGCTCGGCTACATGGTGATGGCGGTGGGCCTCGCGGGGGCCACGGCGGGCATGTTCCACCTGACCACCCACGCCTTCTTCAAGGCCCTCCTCTTCCTCTGCTCCGGCTCCGTCATCCACGCCTGCCACTCCCAGGAGATCACGGAGATGGGGGGGTTGCGGAAGGCGATGCCCTCCACCTTCTGGACCTGGATCATCGGGACCGCGGCCCTCGTCGCCGTCCCCGGGACGGCGGGGTTCTTCTCGAAGGACGAGATCCTCGCCGCGGCGGCCCACGGGGAGCACGCGAGCCTCCCCCTGCTCGTCGTCGGCCTCGTCACCGCGGGGCTCACCGCCTTCTACATGCTCCGGTGCACGGCGCTGACCTTCTTCGGGGAGTACCGGGGCCACGGCCACCCGCACGAGTCCCCCGCGGTGATGACCCTCCCCCTGTGGTTCCTCGCGGTCCCGGCCCTCCTCGTCGGCTGGCTCGGCTTCCCCCTCCTCTTCCACGGCCACCCCTGGTTCCAGGGGGAGTTCGGGATCACCGGGGTGAAGGTCCACGAGGGACCCCACGAGTTCCACCTCCCCCTCGCCCTCGTCGGCACCGCCTTCGCGGCCGCGGGCGGGATCCTCGGTTGGATGGTCTTCGGCGCGCGGCGCATCGACGCCGCCGCCTGGAAGGAGCGGTTGCTCCCGCTCCACACGCTCCTCTCCCGGAAGTACTTCCTCGACGAGTTCTACCTCTGGCTGGTGCGGACCGTCCAGCAGGGGATCGCGGAGTGCTCGGACTTCTTCGAGCAGAACGTCCTCATCCGGGGCGTGGTGGACGGGCTCAGCGCCGCGGTCAAGGCCTCGGGCCGGGCCCTGCGGGAGCTGCAGACCGGGTCGATCCACACCTACGTCCGCTTCGCCCTCGCCGGTTCGGTCCTCGTGGTGGCCTGGGTGATCCTGTCCGCGGCGCGGGGGGGGAACGGCTGATGGAACCGGTCCGCTTCCTCGGCCTGTCGCCCCTCTCCTGGGTGGTGGCGATCCCCGCGCTGACGACGCTAGGGATCCTCTTCACCCCCTCGGCGGCGAAGAACGCCGTCCGGCGCATCGCGCTGGCCGGGATGACCCTCACCTTCGGGATCGCGATCTGGATCCTCGTCCAGGCGGCCGGCGACGTCGGCCTCGACGCCTCCGCGCGGGTCCTCCCGCGGCTCGCCCAGAAGGTGGAGTGGGTGAGGGAGCTCGGCATCTCCTGGAACGTCGGCGCCGACGGGATGGGCGCCGCCATGGTGTTCCTCACCTCCATCGTCATCTTCGCCGGGGTCCTGGTCTCCTGGTCCGTCGAGGACCGCACGAAGGAGTTCTACCTCTCCCTCATCGCCCTGGTCACCGGGGTCTTCGGCGTCTTCGTGAGCCGCGACCTCTTCTGGTTCTACTTCTCCTACGAGCTCGCCGTCATCCCCATGTACCTCCTCATCGGGATCTGGGGGTCGACGAACAAGGAGTACGCGAGCATGAAGCTGACGCTGTACCTGACGACGGGCGCCGTCTGCGCCCTCGTCGGGCTGCTCATGGTGTACTTCCGGGCCTGGGCCTTCCTGAAGACCCCCTACCCCTCCTTCGACCTCGACTACATCCTCATGGCCCGCGACGCCGGGGCCTTCGACGCGACCTGGCGGGGCATGGACTTCCAGGTCTTCGCCTTCCCCTTCCTGCTCTTCGGCTTCGGCGCCATCGCGCCGATGTGGCCGCTCCACACCTGGTCCCCCATGGGCCACGCCGCCGCCCCCTCGGCGGCCTCCATGCTCCACGCGGGCGTCCTCATGAAGCTCGGCTCCTTCGCCATCCTCCGCATCGCCGTCCCGGCCCTGCCGGAGGGGGCGGTCTGGTGGATGCCGGTGGTCGCCGTGCTCTGCATGTTCAACATCCTCTACGGCGGCCTGGTGGCCATCGCCCAGAAGGACATGAAGTTCATCGTGGGCTACTCCTCCTCGAGCCACATGGGCTACGTGCTCCTGGGCATCGCCTCCATGACCTCGCTCGGCATCAACGGGGCGATCTTCCTGATGTTCGCCCACGGGGTCATGACGGCGCTGGCCTTCGCCCTCATCGGGTTCTTCTACGACCAGACCCACGTCCGGACGATCCCCGACCTCGGCGGCATGTCCCACCAGATCCCCTTCATCGGGACCGCCTTCGTGTTCATGTCCATGGCCTCCGCCGGCGTGCCGGGCTTCGCGAACTTCGCCTCCGAGGTGATGGTGATGTTCGGCGCCTGGCAGGGGGGCCTGAAGTGGCAGGCGGTGGTGGCGGTCCTCGGCATCGTGCCCACGGGCGTCTACCTCCTGCGGGCGGTGAAGGGGGCCTTCTTCGGGCCCCGCAACCCCCGCTGGGACGGGCTCCGGGACGCCGTCACCCCCTTCCAGCGCCTCCCCTTCCTCTTCCTCATCTCCGTCCTCCTCCTCTTCGGCTTCTGGCCCCGGCTCCTCACCGACGTCATCGGGGAGAGCGCCGACGAACTGGCGGGCCTCCTGGCCCGGGCCGGGGGAGGGTAGCCCGTGGACATCGCCGGCCCCTTCGCCCCGGTCCTCCTCGAGACGCTGTCCGCCTGCGGCGCGGGCGCGGTCCTGCTCGTGGACCTCTTCACGCCGGAGGCGCGGAAGTCCCGGGTGGGGGCGGCCTCCCTGGCGGTGACCGCGATCCTGTTCCTCGCGGCCTGGTTCGGGATGGAGGCCGGCGGGGAGACGGCGACCCTCTTCGGCGGCTCGCTGGTGCTGGACGGGATGGCCGTCTTCCTCAAGCGCACCTTCGCCACGGCGGGCCTGCTCGCGGTGCTGGCGGCCATCCGCTACGAGGACCGCCTCCCCCGGGGCCGCGGGGAGTTCCACTTCCTCCTGCTCTCGGCCCTCACGGGGATGTTCCTCGTCTCCTCGGTGGGGGACCTGATGTCGATGTTCGTCTCCCTGGAGCTGGTGACCCTCTCCTTCTTCATCCTGGCCGCCTTCCGGAGGGAGCGGCCGGAGTCGGTGGAGGCGGGCCTGAAGCTCCTCGTCCTCGGCTCGCTCGCCGCCGCCTTCGTCCTCTTCGGGACCGCCTTCCTCTACGGGGCGACGGGGGACCTCACCTTCGCCGGCCTCCGGGACCACCTGGCCTCGCTCCGGGGGGCGCCGCCGTCCCGGGACCTCCTCCTCGGGCTGCTGTTCGTGCTGCTGGGGCTCGGGTTCAAGATCGGCATGGTGCCCATGCAGGTCTGGGTGCCGGACGTCTACCAGGGGGCCCCGGCCCCGGTGACCGCCTTCCTCGCGGTGGGCTCCAAGGCGGCGGGCTTCGCGCTGGTGCTGCGCCTCGTGACGACGGTGGCCGGCCCCGGGACGAAGGACTCGCTCCAGCTCCTCTTCACGGCGCTCGCCTTCGCGACGCTCTTCTACGGGAACCTCGCCGCCATCCCCCAGACGAACGTCAAGCGGCTGCTCGGGTACTCCTCCATCGGGCACTGCGGGTACCTGCTCATGGGGCTCGCCGCCCTCGGCCCCGCCTCCTACTACGACGAGTCCGCGGCCGCCTCCGGGGCGGCGGCCATCCTCTTCTACCTGCTGGCCTACGCGCTCACGACCTTCGGGGCCTTCCTCGTGGTCATCCTCTTCTCCGCGGCGACGGGGAGCGACGAGATGGACGACTACGCCGGGCTCTCCCGGCGGAGCCCGCTGCTGGCGGCCTCGCTCACCGTGGCGCTCCTCAGCCTCGCCGGCGTGCCCCCCCTGGCCGGGTTCTTCGGGAAGTTCATGCTGATGCGGTCGGTGGCGCTCACGGGGCCGGCCGGATTCGGGCTGCTCGTGGCGGGGGCGGTGAACGTGGTCATCGGGCTCTACTACTACCTCTGCCTCGTCAAGCGGATGTACGTCCACCCCCCGAAGGACGCGAGCCCGCTCCCCGTCACGGGGCCGACGGCGGCCCTCCTCTACGCCCTCACCGCCGCCCTGCTGATCCTCGGGATCTTCCCCGGGGCCTTCGTGACCCTCGCCTCGGACGCCGCCCGCGCCGCCTTCGGCGTCGGGGGGTAGGGGGCCGCGCCCCTCCCGGCGGGACGGGCCGAAGGAGTTTCTTCCCCGGGGCGTTGACGGGGGTCACCCCGCAGGGGTACAGTCACACCCGAGGGTACGGTCCGGCCTCGGGCGGGCGGGCACTGTGCGGCCTCCCGCGGAAGGGCGCCCTCCCAGGGCCAGGGAGGCATCGATGGCACGACCCCGCCGCATCCCCCTCCTCCTCGCCGCGACCGCGGCCGCGCTCCTCCTCCTCGGGGCGGCCGCCTCCGCCCAGGACGTGCACGAGATCCTCCCGGGAGGGGACCTCGTCAACGGGACCGTCGCCTCCCCCGGGGAGGTCGAGCGCATCCCCTTCCGCCTCGTGGAGGGCTCCCTCTTCTCCCTCTCTCTGAAGGCGGCCAAGGGCAGCGCGCTCCTGCCGGTCGTCACGGTCCTCGGCCCCGACCGCGCGCCGGAGGGCGCCTTCGCCGCGGGCCTCGTCACCGCCTCGAAGGGGAACGCGGTGTCCCTCAAGAACCTGGCGGTCACCGGGACGGGGCTGCGCTGGCTCGAGATCCGCGGGAAGTCGGGCACCACGGGCGGCTGGCAGCTGAAGACCAAGGTCAAGCTCCCGAAGAAGGCCGCCGGGTCGGGCTCCGTCGACAGGAGCCACCTCGCGGGCGGGACCTCGTGGAACTTCACCGCCCCGGGCAACGCGACCGCGACGCTCACCGTCTCGGCGGGGAAGGGGAGCGCCTTCGTGCCGCGGTTCCTCTCCCTGCTCGACCCCGACGGGCGGACCGTCCTCGCGGAGCAGGTGCTCCCCTCCTCGAAGGGGTTCGTGGTCAAGGACGTCTTCCTCGGCCGCCCGGGGACCCACACGCTCTCCTTCACGGCCGACGACGAGGGGGCCTGGACGGCGAAGGCCGCCTTCAAGCTCCCGAAGTTCCTGAAGAGGACCCTCCTCGACAGCCAGATCGTCGCGGACCCGGTCCTCGATTCGGTGAGCCCGACCTCGGGGGACACCTCGCAGTACCTCGAGTTCACCCTCGCCGTGGACTTCGCCCTGCCCGGGGCGATGGTCGTGTTCCGCAAGGAGCCGACGGCGGTGACCGTCCCGGCGAACCAGATCGTGCTCGGGGATAACGAGGCGGTCTTCTCCCTCTCCCTCGCCTCCTTCCAGAAGGGGGCCTACGACGTCGAGTTCGTCAACCCCGACGGCGGGAAGGACGTCCTCGAGGACGCCTTCACCGTGGCCAACGCGCCGGCCGCCCCCTCGGGCGTCGCGCCGGCCTTCGGCTACGACAGCCAGGTCGTGACGGCGACGATCACCGGGGTCCGCCTCTCGACCTCCGGCACCGTCGCCCTGGAGCGGGGGGCGGAGACGATCCCGGGGACCTCCCTGACCGGCGGGGCCACGCAGATCCAGGCGCAGTTCGACCTGGTCGACCGGACCGTCGGCTTCTGGGACGTCGTCGTCACCAGCCCCGACGCCGCCCCGGCGCGGATGGAGGACGCCTTCGAGATCCGCAACACCCCGCCCCTGGTGACCGGCTTCTCCCCCGGGTCGAACGTGAACGGGGGGACGGTCCAGGGGACCGTGACGGGGGGGTTCTTCGACGCCACGCCCACGGTGAGGCTGCGCCGGACCGGGTCGACGGACATCGTGGGGACCTCGGTCGTCCGGGTCTCCTCGACGTCGGTGACCGCCCAGTTCTCGACGACCGCGGCGGCGCCGGGGATCTGGAGCCTCGTCCTCGCCAACCCCGACGGGGCGACGGCCACCCTCCCGGCCTGCTTCCGCACGGTCGGCTCGGTGGCGGACCCCGCGAAGTCGCTGGACCCCGCCGGGACCATGGACGCCGGCCCCTCCGTCGCCCACGACGCGACCCGGAACGAGTTCGCGGTCGCCTGGGTGGACGCGGCCTCCACGGCGTGGAGCGTCTACGTCCAGCGGCTCGACGCCTCGGGGGGGGCGCTCGGCTCGGCGGTCTCCGTCTCCTCCTCGGCCTCCTCGGTGCCGAAGAGGGACGCCGCCGTCGCCTGGGACGGGACGAACGACCAGTACATCGTCACCTGGAGCGAGATCCGGACCGTCACCCTCGCCTCCACCCACCCCTCCTACAAGACCTACCCGTCGGGGGCCATGCCCCAGGTCTTCGCCCAGCGGTTCCGCGCCTCCGACCTCGCGGCCCAGGGGACCAACGTCCAGATCTCCGACAGCACCGTCTCCAACGGGTACGTCATGGACCAGTTCCCGAACTTCCGGTCGGTGCCGGTCTGGGACTCCGCCTCGAAGAACTGGAACATCACCTGGCTCCAGGAGTGGGACGTCACGGTGGACGACTTCGATGTCCTCTACCGGACCCTGGACCCCGTCGCCGGCACCCTCTCCCCCGCCATCACGGGCATCGCCGTCACCCCCTACCACGAGGGGGACCCGCACGTCGCCTGGGACCCCGTCTCGAAGAAGCTCGCCGTCGTCTACAACGACTACGACCAGGTGAACGTCCGGGTGTTCGTACGCCTCAACGGCGTGACCCTCGCCCAGGATTCCTCCGCCGACCTCGTGGACCCGCGGGTGGCGGTGGACCCCGACACCCACCGGTACCTCGTCACCTGGACCCGGAAGCCGCCCACCGGGAACACGACCGTCCAGGCATTGCTCCTGGACGGGAAGGACCCCTCGACCAAGATCGGGAGCCTCCTCACGGTCGGGTCCGGCACCGGCGAGGACCACCGGTCGGCGCGGCCAGTCTACGACCCGGCCTCGGGCCAGGCGATGATCGCGTGGACGAGGGAGACCTCGGCCGGGGACCTCTCCGTGCGGGTGCGGCGCGCCTCCACCGCGGGGACCTCCCTCTCCCTGCTCGGGACCGAGGCGGAGGCCTCGGGGGGCAGCGCCGACGAGGCGGAGCCGGCCGCGATCCTCAACACGGTGGACGGGGAGTTCGCCCTGTTCTGGCTGAAGACCATGACGCTGGATTCCTCCCGGGGGGCCTACAAGTTCTCCCTCTTCCCCGGGACCTGGACCGGTGGGGAGCTCTGGATCCACAGGTACAAGTAGGGGAGGGTAGGGGAGGGGGGCCCGGCCGCACCGGGCCCCCCGGATTCACCGGATCTTCGCACCTACCCCCTTTTCAGGGCCCCGGCGGACCGCTAGAATCGGTTTTCCTGATGACGGGCGCCCCCCGGCGAAGGGGGGCGGGGCGATGGGGGCTGTTCGGGCGACGTCCGGCGGCGATGGCGGACCGGGGACGGAAGGCGGACCCCGGCCGAGGGGAGGGCGGGCATGCGGGAGAACGGGGCGGGAGGCATCCGCCACGAGGCCCTGAGGGACCTCATGGACGGCGCCATCCGGGGGAAGGAGCTGGCCTCGCAGTTCTTCGGTTCGCTGGCGGGGAGCGTGGACGACGCGCAGCTCCGCCGGTGCTTCCGGCGGCTGGCGCAGGAGGAGTGGGACCACCGCAAGATCCTCCTCAAGCACCGCCGCGAGCTCTTCGGCCGTCCCGAGGGCGACCGCTCCCGGGAGCCCGGCCACGTCTTCGCCGCCCTGGCCTCGCGGCCCCGGATCGTCTCCCCCGACGACCTCCGCCTCGCGCTCCGCACCGCCATCCGCACCGAGCAGGAGGCCCACCGCTTCTTCCACGAGGCCTCGCGCAACTTCGACGACCGCGCCGTGAAGGTCTTCCTCCGCATCCTCGCGGAGGAGGGGCTGGCCCAGGTGGACCACCTGCGGGAGGCCCTGACCCTCGTGGATTCCGGCAGCCCCGTGACCCGCCGCCGCCGCGGCCTCGCGAGGGCGCTCTCGAACTAGGGGGAGACCCGTGACCGCGCGCCGGGCCGTCGCCGGGGCCCCCTCCTTCGACCTCGTCGGGGTCCGCCGGGATCTCCACCGCCACCCCGAGCTCTCCATGGCGGAGCACCGGACGGCGAAGGTCGTCGAGGGGCACCTCCGCTCCTTCGGCCTCCGCCCCCGCCGCCTCGCGGGGACCGGCGTCGTCGCCGACGTGGCGGGCGGGGGACCCGGCCGGACGATCCTCCTGCGGGCCGACACCGACGCGCTCCCGGTGCAGGAGGTCGCGGGCCGCCCCCACGGGAGCGTGAATCCCGGCGTCATGCACGCCTGCGGCCACGACGGCCACACGGCCTGCCTCCTCGGCGCCGCGGAGCGGCTCGCCGCCCGCCCCCCGGAGCGGGGGCGGGTGCGCCTCTGCTTCCAGCCCGGGGAGGAGGGGGCGGACGGCGCGCGGGCCATGGTGAGGGCGGGGGCGCTCCGGGCGCCCGTCCCCGACGCCGCCGCGGGGCTCCACCTCTGGATCCACCTCCCCGCGGGGAAGGTGGCGGTGCTGGACGGCCCCTGCATGGCGGCGGTGGACCGGTTCGAGATCCGCGTCCGCGGGAAGGGCGGCCACGCCGCCTACCCGCAGGAGGCCCGGGACCCGGTCGTGATCGCGGCCCACCTCGTGACGGCGCTCCAGACCCTCGTCTCCCGCCGCACCGACGCGCGGGACGCCGCCGTGGTCACGGTGGGGCGGCTCTCCGCGGGCACCGCCTTCAACGTCATCCCCTCCGAGGCGGTGCTCGAGGGGACGGTGCGGACCTACCGGGAGGCGACGCGGCGGCGCATCGCGCGCGAGATGCGGACGCTGGCCGCGTCCGCCGCGCGGGCCTTCGGGGCGCGGGCCGAGGTCGCCTACGAGTTCCAGCTCCCGCCGACGGTGAACGACCCCGGGCTCGCGGAACTCGCCCGGGAGGCGGCGGCGGAGGTCGTGGGCCGGCGCAACGTCGTCGCCGCCGAGCCGAGCATGGGGGGGGAGGACGTCGGCGTCCTCTTCGGCCGCAACCCCGGGGTCTTCGCCTTCCTCGGCTGCGCCAACCGGCGGAGGGGGATCGTCCACGGGCACCACCATCCCTCCTTCGACGTGGACGAGGCGGCGCTGCCCCTGGGGCGGGACCTGCTGGAGGGGATCGCCCGGCGGTTCCTCGCGTCCTAGGGAAGGTCCGGGAGGGGGGTCTCCCGCTCCCGCAGCAGCCGCTCCGCGGCGTGCAGGACCGCCAGCCCGCGGATCGGGTCCTCCCATCCCGGCACCTCGAGGACCCAGGGCTCCGCCCCCGCCGAGGGGACGGTGCGGAGGACGGCGGCGATCCACCCGTCCCGCTCCCAGGTGAAGGAGCGCCGCCCGCCCGCCTCCTCGGCCACGGCGACCCGGGTGCGGGCGCGGCGGTCGGAGAGGACGTCGAGGAGCGGCGGCTCGCCGAGGACCCGGATCCCCTCCCCCCCGGAGAGGGTCACGAGGAAGTCGCGGACCTCCATCCTCCCCCCCCGCACCGTGGCCGCGGGCGGCCCCCGCCCGGCGACGAGGTCCACCCCCCCCTCCCCGGGCCCCAGGTAGACGCAGGTGCAGAGTTCCGCGCCCCCCGCCTCGACGACGGATCGGCGCCGCCCCCCCGTGCGCTCCAGCCGGAAGAGGCGCTCCCTCACCGCCGCCCCCCGCGGATCCCGGACCGGTTCAGGCCCCCGGCCTTAGGATCCGATGTTCTCCCGTCGGGCGCGTCCCCCGGAGGCTCCATGGGCATCGTCGTCTCCATCGATGGCCGCATCCTCCCCCCGGAGGAGGCGACGGTCAACGTCTTCGACCACGGCTTCCTCTTCGGGGATTCCGTCTACGAGGTCGTCCGCACGCGCCGCGGCCGGCCGGTGACCATGGAGGAGCACCTCGCGCGCCTGGAGGGCTCCGCCCGCCGCATCTACATGGAGCTCCCCTGGAGCCGCGCGGCGATCGCCGCCCGCGTGGCCGAGGCCAACGCCGCCGGCGGGAACGCGGAGTCCTACTTCCGGATCATCGTGACCCGCGGGGTGGGGGAGATCTCCCTGCTCCCGGACACCTGCCGCTCCCCCTGCCTCATCGTCATCGTGAAGCCCCTCCCCGCGCCCCCGGCCTCGGTGGCGCGGGACGGGCTGCGGGTCCTCGTCACGGGGAGGCCGCGCAACGACCGCCGCGCGCTCGATCCCTCGGCCAAGACCGGCAACTACCTCAACAACCTGCTCGCCCTCGTGGAGGCCCACCGCGGCGGCTGCGACGACGCGATCCTCCTCAACCCCGCGGGGCTCCTCGCCGAGGCCACCACCAGCAACCTCTTCCTCGTGCGCGGCGGGCGCGTCGCGACCCCCGCGCTGGAGTGCGGGATCCTCGCGGGCATCACCCGCGACCTCCTGCTGCGGGAGTTCCCCGCGCGGGGCATCGCCGCCGAGGAGGGCTCCTACGGCGCGGAGGCGCTGGAGTCCGCCGACGAGGTCTTCCTCACGAGCACCATCCGCGGCGTCGCCCCCGTCACCTCGGTGGACGGGCGGCCCGTGGGCGACGGGAGGCCCGGGCCGGTGACGCGGCGCGTGGCGGCCCTCTACGAGGAGGCGCTCGACCGGCTCGCCGACGCGGCGGGGGCCCCCCGCTCCTCCTGACCCCTCGGGCGCAGCCACCCCGAGAGGGCGGCCGCGGCGAAGGCGGCGGCC
>JAKLKS010000065.1 GCA_023150535.1 Planctomycetota bacterium | reverse complement strand
TGCGCCGGGACGCTCCCCCCTCCCGGCCCCGCCCCGGGCCCCTCCCCCGCCGCGGGCCCGCCGCCCGCCGACGGGAGCGGGGCGCCCGCGGCGGCGGCCCCCGACGCTCCCCCGCCCGCGAAGGAGGAGCCCGGCTTCCCCGCCCCCGCCGCCCTGCCCGAGGGGGACCGCTGGTTCGTGGCGGTCCGCCCCGCCGAGGAGGGCAAGGCCCTCCTCAGCGCCGAGCGCCACCGCCGCCGCCTCGAGGGGGGGATCCTCCGGAGGAGGTCACCTGGGGCCGCTCCTTCGCCGAGGTGGCCGGGGCGCGCCACGGGACGATGCAGGTCTTCGCCCTCCATCTCGACGGGAGGGGGCTGGCGGTCTCGCTCCTCGACGGGGAGGGGAAGCCCTCGGGGGATCGCCGCCTCGAGCTCGCCTCCCCCTTCCGCCCCGGCACCGCCTGGACCGTGGAGGGGCCCGGCGGCCCCGTCGCGGGCCGCATCGAGGCGCTGGAGGAGGTCGCCACCCCGGCCGGGAAGGTGCGCGCGCTGCGGGTGCTCCACCAGGGCCTCGGGGGGGGCGCTGCCGCCATGACGACCTGGTACGACGAGGGCCTCCGCCCGGTCCGGAGCGAGGTCCGCCGCGGCGGGCCGCGGGGGATGCTCGTCGAGGCGCGCGCCGCGCTCGCCGCGCCCGACCCCTCCCCCGGGGAGGCCCGCGCGGCGCTGGAGTGGGCGGAGCGGAACCTCGGGAAGTAGCCGCTACTCCTCGCCGGGCACCCGCCACACGCGAAGCGGCAGGAGGCGGAAGAGAGCCGCGAGGATCCCGTCGGTCCCCGGCGTGCCCGCGTGGTCGGCGACGACGGTCCGCTCCCGGCCGGAGTCCCTCAGGCGGAAGGAGACGACGCCCCGCTCCTGCCCTCCCTCCTGCGGGGGGATCCGCGCGGGGAGCTCCCCGAGGCGCGCGTCGAGGGCCGCCTGCCGGAGTTCCCGGACCGCCTCCGGCGGGAGTCCGGTCGCCCCCCGCCGGTCCCCGGCCTTCGCCCCGCGGTGGCGGATCGCGTAGTCGGCGCGGCCCGAGGCATCCACGGTGATCCCGAAGTCGCAGTGGGGGTTGGTGGCGCCGGAGGAGCGGACCTCGAGGAGGAAGTCGGCGGGGAGGCCGTCGAGGGGGGGCGGGGGCTTCGGGCCGGCGCAGGCGGGGAGGAGGAGCACGGGGAGGAGGAGAAGCGGGAGGAGGGCGGGGCGGAACGGGTGTCCCATTCCCCGAACCTACCGGCGGTCACCCCGATCGCGGCGGTTTCCGCCCGGGAAAGAGAACGGGCCGGCGGGGGGAAGCCCGCCGGCCCGTAGATGCAAGGACCAGGCAGCGTTGTAGGGAAAGTGTGGAAAGAGGGGGATTGTGCCGCCCGGTCCTATGCGTTCGAAAGAGGTCGGTGCCCGTCGTGCGGTCACCGTCCCCCCTAAAAGCAACCCGCATGCCGAATTCAACTGAATCCCCAACTGCTTTCCTGCCAATGGATTGAGAGGGTTTCCCGACAACGGTCGCCTCCCCGTCCGTAAACCCCTCGGCGGCGGTGTAAGACCTTCTTTACCGCACCGGGGCCCAGGGGGCCGGCCCCGCCCGGAAGACCTTCCCCGGCAGCTGCCTCCCCAGGGCGGCCTCGATGCCCCGTGAGGCGTTCCGGACCTTCTCGAGGTCCACGCCCGTCTCCACCCCGAGCCCCTCCAGGAGGAAGAGGAGGTCCTCCGTGGCCAGGTTCCCCCCCGCCCCCGGCGCGTAGGGGCAGCCGCCCACGCCCCCCGCCGAGGAATCGAAGGAGGCGTACCCCTCCACCAGCGAGGCGAGCACGTTGGCCAGGGCCGTGCCCCGGGTGTCGTGGAAGTGGAGGACCGTGCGGTCCGCGGGGACCCCCGCCTCGCGGAGCGCGTCGAGCCCCTCCCGGACCCGGCCCGGGGTGGCCACGCCGATGGTGTCCCCGACCGACACCTCGTCGCAGCCGAGGTCGAGGAGCTCCCGGGCGACCCGGGCCGCGGCCGCGGGATCCACGGGCCCCTCGAAGGGGCACCCGAAGGCGGTGGACAGGTACCCGCGCACCGCCACGCCCGCGGCGCGCGCCGCGGCGAGCACCGGCCGGAAGCGCTCCAGCGTCTCCTCCACCGAGGCGTTGGTGTTGCGGCGCGAGAAGGACTCCGTGGCCGCCGTGAAGACCGCGACCTTCCTCACCCCGCAGGCCAGGGCCCTCTCCATGCCCCGCTCGTTGGGAACGAGGGCGGAGAAGACCGTCCGGGGGTGGGGCCGGAGCCGCCGGAAGAGCTCCTCGGCGTCGCCGAGCTGGGGCACCCACTTCGGCGAGACGAAGGAGGAGACCTCGATCTCCGGGAGGCCGGCCTCGGCGAGGCCCTCGACGAAGGCGGCCTTCGCCTCCGTGGGCACGACCTCCTTCTCGTTCTGGAGCCCGTCCCGGGGGCCGACCTCCGTGACGACGGCGCGGGGGGGGTAGGCGCGTCGGGTCACGGGGCGGCCTCCTCGAACTCCACGAGCACCTGGCCGATCTCCACCGGGCGCCCCGCCGCCGCGGGCACCGCCTTCACCACCACGTCCCGCGGCGCGCGCACGACGAACTGCATCTTCATGGCCTCGACGACGACCAGGGTGCCGCCCTTCGCCACCCGGTCCCCCGGCGCCGCCGCCACGGAGGCCACGGTCCCGGTCATGGGGGAGCCGATCCAGGGCTCGTCCCCGGCGTGGAGGCGCTTGCCGCCCCGGTCCCGGCGCCGCTTCGTCCCGTCCATGAGCTCGAACTCGTGGACCCGGCCGTCGAGGTGGACGAGGACGCGGTTCCCGTCCCGCGCCACCACCGCGCGGGAGGGGGCCCGGCCCCTCACGAGGAGGAGGCCGTCGCCCCGCCGCTCCACGGCGGCGTCCGCGAAGGCCCGCCCGTCCACCGTGCCGCGCAGGACGCCGCCGCCGAGGGTGGCCGAGACCGCCCGTTCCCCCTCCCCGTCGCGCAGGATGCCGGTGAAGTTCACGCCCCGCCTCCCCCGCCGTTGCGCCAGGACGGGAGCGTGCCCCAGGGGGACGGGGCCCGGGGCGCGCCGGCGGCGGCGCCCCCCTCCTGCGCCGCCAGGAAGGCCGCCGCGGCGAGCACCGCCTCCTCGGGCGCGGGCCCCGCGGCGGGGCTCCACTCGGCGGGGAACTCCTCCTCGAGGAAGGAGGTCGCGAGCCGCCCCTCGGCGAAGCGGGGGTGCTCGATCACCGCGCGGAGGAACTCGACGTTCGTGCGGGGCCCGAGGACGGCGATCTCCCGCAGGGCCTCCGCCGTGCGGGCCAGCGCCTCCGCGCGGGTGGCGCCCCAGCAGAGGAGCTTCCCGAGGAGCGAGTCGTAGTGGGGGGTCACCTCGTTGCCCGCCGCGAAGCCGCCGTCCCACCGGACGAAGGCCCCCCGCGGGACCCGCAGGGCGAGGATGCGGCCCGTGGAGGGGGCGAAGCCGAGGGCGGGATCCTCCGCGCAGACGCGCACCTCCACGGCCCAGCCCCGGGGCCGGGGGTCGGGGAAGGGGAGGGCCTCCCCCCCCAGCGCGAGGCGGATCTGCGCCGCGACGAGGTCGGTCCCCGTCACCATCTCCGTCACCGGGTGCTCCACCTGCAGGCGGCAGTTCATCTCGAGGAAATGGAAGGAGCCGTCGGGCCCGAGGAGGAACTCCACCGTGCCCGCCCCGCGGTACTTCGCCGCCGCCGCGATGGCCACCGCGGCCTCGCAGAGCCGCGCCCGCAGGCGCTCGTCCACCGCGGGGGAGGGGGCCTCCTCGATCACCTTCTGGTGGCGGCGCTGGATGGAGCACTCCCGCTCGCCGAGCGCGTGCACCCCCCCGGCCCCGTCCCCGAAGACCTGGACCTCGAGGTGGCGGGCGGGCCGCAGCAGGCGCTCGAGGAAGAGGTCCGCCTTCCCGAAGGAGGCCCTCGCCTCGGCCGAGGCGGAGTGGAAGGCGGCCTCGAGGTCCCGGGGCCCGTCCACGACCCGCATCCCGCGGCCGCCGCCGCCCGCCGCCGCCTTGAGGAGGACCGGGTAGCCGATGCGGGCCGCCTCGACCTCCGCCGCGGCGAGGTCGGCGAGGTTCCCGCTGCCGCGGCTCACGGGGACGCCGGCCCGCTCCGCCGCCTGCTTCGCGCGGACCTTGTTCCCCATGAGCCGGATCGTCTCCGACCGCGGGCCGACGAAGCCGATGCCCGCATCCTCCAGCGCCTCGGCGAAGTCGGCGTTCTCCGAGAGGAACCCGTAGCCGGGGTGGACCGCGTCCGCGCGGAGGTTGCGCGCCGCCTCGACGACCCGGCCGATGTCGAGGTAGGACTCCCGCGCGGGGCCGGGCCCGATGCAGACCGCCTCGTCGGCCGCGGCCACGAAGGGCATGGCGGCGTCCGCCTCGGAGTGGGCGGCGATGCCGACCACCCCCAGGGTCCGGCAGGTGCGCAGGACGCGGAGCGCGATCTCGCCGCGGTTGGCGACGAGGAGGCGCCTCCCCCGGATCGTCCCGCGGCTCACGGCGGGCACCAGCCGGGCCTGCGCTTCCCGAGGAAGGCGGCCATCCCCTCCCTCCCCTCGGGGCTGCCGCGGAGGTCCGCGATGAGGGTCGCCGCGCGGAGGTCGCGCTCCGCGGGGCCGAGCGCGGCCCAGGCCGCCTGGTCCCGCACCAGCGCCTTGGCGGCGGCCACCGCCGCGGGGCCGCAGAGGAGGATCTCCGCGGCCCGGCGGTCCACGGATTCGTCGAGGCGCCCCTCGGGCACGACCTCCGCCACGAGCCCCATGCGGAGCGCCGCCGCCGCGTCGAAGGACTCCCCGCTCCCGAAGAGCGTGCGGGCGTGGCCGGGGCCGATGCGGCGGAGGACGACCTCGGAGATCACCGAGGGGACGAGGCCGAGGCGCACCTCGCTGAGGGCGAACTTCGTCCCCGTCGCGGGCACGACCGGGGCCTGGGCGGGGGGCGCCCCCGCCATCGGCAGGATGGAGCCCTCGCAGACCGCGGCGTCGGCGGCCGCCACGAGCCCGACCCCGCCGCCCATGGCGGCCCCGTGGACGCGGGCGATCACGTACTTCGGGCACTCCGCCACCGCGCGGAACATGCCGGCGAGGGCCATCGCGTCCCGGACGTTCTCCTCGCGGGAGGCGGCGGCCATGCGCTTCATCCACTCGAGGTCGGCCCCGGCGCAGAAGGCCTTCCCCTCGCCCCGGAGCACCACGACCCGCAGGGCTCCGTCCGCGGAGAGGGCGGCGAAGGCCTCGGTCACCTCGCGCACGAGGCGGTCGTCGATGGCGTTGCGGACCGACGGCCGGGCGAGGACGACGTCGGCCCTCCGCCCGGAGCGTTCCACGCGGATGGTCTCGGGCACCGTCCCCCCTACATCCGGAACACGGGCCAGCGCGGCGGGCCGCCGGGGCTCCGCGCGCAGACGGAGAGCGCGAGGCCGAGCGCGTCGCGGGTGCGGGCCGGGTCGAGGATGCCGTCGTCCCAGAGGCGGGCGCTGCCGTACCAGGGGACGCCCTCGGTCTCGTACTTCTCGAGGATGGGGCGGCGGAACTCCTCCTGCTCCGCCGGGGACATCTCCCGGCCCTTCGCCGCCATCTGCTCCATCTTCACCTGGAGGAGCACGTTGGCCGCCTGCTCGCCCCCCATGACGGAGATGCGCGCGTTGGGCCAGGTGAAGAGGAAGCGGGGCGAGTAGCCCCGGCCGCACATGGCGTAGTTCCCCGCGCCGTAGGAGGCGCCGATGATGACGGTGATCCTCGGCACCGGCGCCGTGGCCACGGCCTGCACCATCTTCGCCCCGTCCCGCGCGATGCCGTCCGCCTCCGCCTTCCGCCCCACCATGAACCCCGTGACGTTCTGGAGGAAGAGCAGGGGGACGCCGCGCTGGCCGCAGAGCTCCACGAAGTGGGCCCCCTTCTGCGCCGAGGTGTGGAAGAGGATCCCGTTGTTGGCGACGACGCCGACGGGGTAGCCGTGGATGCGGCCGAAGCCGCACACGAGCGTGGTCCCGTAGAGCTCCTTGAACTCGTGGAAGCGGCTCCCGTCGAGGAGGCGGGCGAGGATCTCGCGCACGTCCCCGGGGGTGCGGGTGTCGGGGGGGATCACCCCGTAGATCGACTCCGGCGGGTGCTCCGGCGGCTCCGGCTCGAAGGGGGGGGGCGGCGCGGGGGAGGCGCGGAGGTTCTCGACGATGTCCCGCACGATGGCCAGCGCCTCGGCGTCGTCGTGGGCGTAGTGGTCGGTCACCCCGGAGGTGCGGCAGTGGAGGTCGGCCCCGCCGAGCTCCTCCGCGGTGACGACCTCCCCCGTGGCCGCCTTCACGAGGGGCGGGCCGCCGAGGAAGATGGTCCCGTTGCCCTTGACGATGACGCACTCGTCGCTCATGGCCGGGACGTAGGCGCCCCCCGCGGTGCAGGAGCCCATGACGGCGGCGACCTGGGGGATCCCGGCGGCGGAGAGGACGGCCTGGTTGGCGAAGATGCGCCCGAAGTGCTTCTCGTCGGGGAAGACCTCGTCCTGCCGGGGGAGGAAGGCCCCGCCGGAATCCACGAGGTAGATCGTGGGGAGGCGGTTCTCGAGGGCGATCTCCTGCGCCCGGACGTGCTTGCGGACGGTGAGGGGGTAGTAGGTGCCGCCCTTCACGGTGGCGTCGTTGGCCACCACCATGCACTCCACCCCCTGCACGCGCCCGATGCCCGTGACGACGCCGGCCGCGGGCACGTGGTCGGTCCCGTAGACGCCCCCGGCGGCGAAGGGGGAGAGCTCGAGGAAGGGGGAGCCGGGGTCGAGGAGGGCGTCGATGCGGTCCCGGACGAACATCTTCCCGCGCTCGCGGTGCTTCTCGAGGAGCCGGGGGTCGCCGCCCCTGCGCACCTCCTCGGTGCGGCGCCGCAGCTCGTCCCGGAGGGCCTCGTGGACGGCGCGGTTGCGCCGGAACTCGGGGGAGTCCGGGGCGAGCTGGGTCCGTATGGGCTGCACGCGGGGATTGTAGGGGAGGGCTCCCGCGAACGCACCCATCCCGCGGGGCGCCCCGGCGGAGTTGGGCCGCCGGCGCCCCCGCTGTTCTCATGGGGGCCCGGAAGGAGGACCATGGCCCGCCACGCGTCGAACGCCGATCGCATCGCCCGCGCCGCCGCCGAGGCGGCCGCCACCGCCTCCGAGAAGGAGGCGAAGCGGAAGGAGAGGGAGAGGGCGAAGTCGGCTCCGGCCCGCCGGTCCCCCGCCTCCCCCCGGGCCTCGGCCCTCGCCTCGGGCCGGGTGAAGGTCGTCTGGGCCGTGGGGAAGCCGGGCCTCGAGCCGGTGAAGACCTTCCCCTACCGCGAGCGGGAGGCCGCCGACGCCGAGGCGGCCCGCCGGGGGGCGGGGTTCACCGTGACGCCCCTCAAGGTGCCGATGGAGTAGGCCGGGCCTTCGACCGGGGGCCCCTAGGCCCGCGGCCCCTGGGCCCGCGCCGGCTCCACCGCCTCCCTCCCCAGCCGGAAGGCCCTGAGGTTCATCTCCACGGTCTCCTCCCCCTTCGCCGCGAAGGCCTCCCGGATGGTCTCCTCGAGCCTCCCGGGGAAGATGGGCAGGAGGTGGGACGCCGCCCCCACCATGACGACGTTCACCGTCTTCGGCGACCCCGCCCGCCGCGCGAGGTCCCCCGCGTCCACGAGGAAGGCCTTCGGCAGGGAGCGCAGCTTCCCGAGGATCCCCTCGAGGTCGGGGTAGGAGGCCATGTTCCGCACCGGCTCCACGGCCGTCACGATGGCCCCGCCCGCGGAGAGGTAGGGGAGGTGGCGCAGGGCCTCGATGGGCTCCATGCCGAGGACGAGGTCGGCCCCGCCCACGGGCACGATGTCGCTGTGGACCGGGCGGGATCCCATGCGGAGGTGGGCGAGCACCGACCCCCCGCGCTGGGCCATCCCGTGCACCTCGGACTGCTTGACGTGGTACCCGCCCCGCAGCGCCCCCGCGGCCACGAGCGACGCCACGGAGAGGACCCCCTGCCCGCCCACGCCCGCGAGGATGATGTCGTACCTCACGGCCGGCCGCCCTTCTCCGCGCGGTGCCTGCGGAGGCTCTCGAGGCACTCGCGCCTCGCGATGACCACCGAGATCCCCCGGTGGTCGATCTCCTCCCGCAGGACCTTCGCCATGGCGTCCACGGCGTGGGGGTTGGCGTCGACGATCCGGCAGTGCTCCGCGGGAACGCCGACCCCCAGCACGATCTCCCGGATCCTCCCCGAGGGGAGCACCGTCTCCTGGGTCCCCGTCATCCCCACGGTCCCGTTGTCGAGGATGAGGACCGTCATGTCCGCGTCCGCGGCCACCGCGTCCATGAGCGGCGTCACGCCGGAGTGGAGGAAGGTGCTGTCCCCGAGGACCGCCACCGCCGGGCGGAACCCGGCGTCGGAGGCCCCCTTGGCCATGCCGATGGAGGCCCCCATGCAGACGCAGGACTCGATGGCCTGGAAGGGGGGGAGCGCCCCCAGCGTGTAGCAGCCGATGTCGGCGGCCACGAGGGTCTCGGGGAACCCCTCCAGGGCCCGGTGGAGCGCCGCGTAGGAGTCCCTGTGGGGGCAGCCCTGGCAGAGCTGCGGCGGCCGCGGGGGGAGCGAGAGTCCCGGCAGGTTGAAGGACTCCCGCGGGGCCTTGTTCAGGGCCTTGCGCACGAGGTCCGGGGTGAGCTCCCCGTCGCCCGGGAGGTGGCCGGTCTCCTTCCCCCAGACCTCCAGGCCCGAGGTGAGGACGCCCCGCAGCATCCGCTCGACGATGGGGTAGCCGTCCTCGATGACCAGCACGCTCCGCACGTGGCGGGCGAGGTCCCGCACCTTGCCCGCGGGGATGGGGAAGGTGCCGATGTGGAGGTGGCTCGGGCCCGCCGCGGGGTCGTTGAGGTTGTCCAGGTAGTAGTTGCGCCCGATGCCCGCGGTGACGATGCCGAAGTCCCGGTTCCCCGGGTCGAGGCGGAGCGTGTTCCAGGGGCTCTCCTCCGCCCAGGCGCGGAGGTCCCTCTGGGTGCGGAGCACCCTCCTCCACTGGGCGCGGGCGATGGAGGGCAGGAGCGTCCACGTCCGGCCCGGGTCCTCGGGCTTGCGCAGGGTCCTCTCGGGGGCCGGCGGCTCCCCCGGGAGGACGCCCGCCCGGCTGTGGGCGAGGCGGGTGACGAGGCGGACCATGACCGGGAGCGCGAAGCGCTCCGAGAGGTCGAAGGCCGCCCGGGCCATGTCGAAGGCCTCCTGCTGGTCCGCGGGCTCCAGGCAGAGGATGCGGGCGAAGTCGGCGAGGTGGCGGCTGTCCTGCTCGTTCTGGCTGGAGTGCATGCCGGGGTCGTCGCAGGAGACGACGACGAGGCCCGCGTGGATCCCGAGGAGGGCGGAGTTGACGAAGGGGTCGGCGGCGACGTTGAGGCCGACGTGCTTCATGGAGACCAGCGCCCGCTTCCCGACCATGACGACCCCGAGGGCCGCCTCGTAGGCGGTCTTCTCGTTGGCGCACCAGCGGGCGACGGGGCGCCCGTCGGCGGCGGCGCGGGCCTGCAGGAACTCCAGGATCTCGGTGGAGGGGGTGCCGGGGTACCCGTAGGCGGCGGAGATGCCCGCGTGGAGGGCGCCGAGGGCGACCGCCTCGTTGCCGAGGAGGACGACGGCCGAGGTGGTTCGTGCCTCCTCGGATCTCTCGACGAGGATCTCGGACATGGGCGCCTCCCGTCGCTTGCCCCGGCGCCGGGGCGGAGGATCCCGCACCCCGCCGGGGGTCCGGAAGGCGCGGAAAGGGGAATCTTCCGCGTTCGACCCGGTGGGGATGCGGGGTGCAATCGCAGTGCCGGGGGAGGGGGGCGGGCGGGACCCCGGTCACGGGGGAGGGGGAGGGGGGGGAGGACCCGCCTGTCCTTGCAGGAAGGACACCTTCCCGGGAATCCGTCCTTCCGGGAAGGACACCTTCCCGGGGCGCCTCCTCCTACCCCCCGCGCTTCCTCCGCACCGTCTCCGCGATGCTCTCCGCCAGGGTGGGTCCCGAGGGGTTCGCCTCGACCGGGTTCCAGGGGTCCCCCTCCGCGACCACCCCCTCCTCCACCACCCGCAGGTAGAAGCCCCACCTGCCGGAATCGAGGAAGGGCCCGAGGAACCCGGGGCCGACGCGGAGGTCCACCATCCGGCAGGGGACCCGGGGCGTCGTCACCTCCACGAGGGCGGTGCCGCAGCGGAACCGGTCCCCCCGCCGGATCCCCTCCTCCTCCGCGACGGAGAGGGTGAGGTTCTCCCCGAACTGCCCCCGCTCCAGCTCCCGCCCCAGCAGGCGCGCGAAGTGCGGGTAGTGGGTGGCGGAGATCGCGTAGAGGGCCTTCTCCTCCCCCCCGTGGTGGCGGCGGTCCGCCTGCCCGTCCCCCTCGAGGCCGAGGCGCCGCACCGCCACGGGACCGGCGACGGGCGCCTTGAAGATGGCCGTCCGCACCCGCGTGCCGTCCGGGTGGAGGTGCTCCGCCGGGAGACCCCGGCAGACCGACAGGACGACCGCGGGCGTGCTCATCCCCCCGAGACTACCAGCCGCCCCCGCCTCCTCCAGGGGATCGCGGCCGGCGCGGCCGCGGTCCCCCCCCTCAGCGGACCATCACGACCTCGGCCCCGCCGAGCGCCGCGGGGTCGCTCTCCAGGGCGAAGGCGTCGAGGCCGCGCCACTGGATGTAGACGCCCGGGAGCCGGGAGGACCCGTACCAGCGGCCCTTCCCGAGGTCGTAGCGGCTGACCCGGAAGACCTCGTCCACGAAGCCGGAGATGACGCCGTCGTCCGCGTCGGGGTCGCGGTAGCGGAGGAGCACGAAGTCCTCCTGGACCGTGAGGAGGAGGAACTGCTCCCCCTTGAAGGAGACGGTCTCCCCGGGGTGGACGGTTCCCGAGGAGGTGCCCCCGGTGGAGGCGCACCCGCCGAGGAGGAGGGCGGGCAGGAGGACGACGGCGAGGAGGAGGGTGGCGAGGACGCGCGGACTGTTCATGGTGGAGACCTCCGGTGCTTCCCTGGCCCCGGTTCCCTCCCCGGCGGGGACGCCGGGGTCGCGGGGAGCCATGAACTAGTACCCCAGGACGGGGACGGAGGGGGTGCCGGAGCTCCCTACTCCCGGAATCGAAGGGGGCGCCCCCGCCGCGCGGCGGGGCCGCCCCCGGGTGCCTCGCGCGGCGTCGGGCTACTTGCCGCCGCCCTCGTGCTCCATGCCGCCCTCGCCGCCCTTCTCCGTCGGCGTGCCGGCCGGCTCCGCCTTCTTCGCGCCCGGGAGCTCCACGGCCTTCCCGTTCACCGTGAGGGAGGTGAAGCGGTAGCCCGAGGTCATCCCCATGGCGGAGAGGTCCATGACGAACTTGACGGGGAGCTTGAAGCCGCCGGCGTCGGCGTACTCCAGCACGTACTCGATGGGGGTGGGCATCATCGGGACCTCGACGGTCCACTTCTCGAGGCGGTGGAGGTCGCCGTCCTTGGCGAACTGCCACTTCATCTTCACCGTCTGCTCCACGGGCTTGGTGCCCGGCATCATCTCCACCTCGTTGGTGGCGGTCGCGGCGACGGGGAGGTAGTTGTCCGCCAGGGTGAGCCGGAACACGCCCTGCTTCTTGTTGTCCTTGTAGGAGGTGACGACCAGGACCTTCTTCCCCTCCTCGGTCACGAGGTCCGCGTCGTACTCCTCGTCGCCCACGGGGACCCAGATGCCGAGGGAGTTGAGGATGATCTGCTTGACCCCCTCCTTCATGCCGTCGGCCTGGGGGCCGAACATCTCCCCGCCCTTGGACCCCACCTTGATGTCCTTGGGGGCCTTGAAGGTGACGTCGAAGGACATCCCCATGCCCATCCCGCCGCCCATGTCCTGGCCCTCCATCCCGGCCATCTCCATCTTCATCTCGATGGTGCCGGTGAGGTCCTTCAGGCCCTGGACGACCGGGCTGTACATGATCTTCTCCATGGCCTCGAAGGCGGCCTTCGCGGCGTCGGTGATCACGTTGACGTGCTTCGCGGGGGCGGCCGGTGCGGCGGGGGCGGGGGCGCCGCCCTCGGGCTTCGGCGCGCCCTCCTGGGCGAGGGAGACGGGGGCCACCGCGAGCAGCGCGGCCAGGGTGAGGGACAGGCGCTTCATGGTGTTTCTCCTTTTCCAGCGTGTGTTCCCCTGCGGCCCTGCCGCCCGGGAACGGATTTCCACCGGCTCCGCCGCGTGGATCCCCCGATCTTCCGACCGCGGGCCCCGGGGGCGCAAGGAATCCGGCGCGGGGGGCCCCCCGTCGCCCCGGGAGGCCGCGCTCCCCCCCCCGGTCAGACCTTCTCCATGGGCCTCTCCAGGTGGAGGCGCTCCCGGTCCCGGAGGAAGAGGGACCACCAGACGAAGAGGGCGGTGCCCACGGGGAACCAGAAGAGGAGGATGGCGGTGCCGACCCGGGTCGCCTGCCACGCGGATCGCAGGCCCCAGGCCCGCAGGAGGGCGGGGACGACGGAGGCCGCCAGGAAGAGGAGGAGGGCGAGGAGGACGAGGACGCCCAGGGGCGTCGGGAGCAGGGCCTGCTCCTCCACCTCGAGGAAGGGGAGGCGCGCCAGGGAGAGCAGGCAGAGGGCCCCGCTCGCGAGGAGGCCCCAGGAGAAGGGGGCGTTCCAGGAACGGAGGCCGGGCCTGCGCATGCGCCCATCCTGCCACTTCCCCGCCCCACGGGCAACCGGGGCGCCGGCCTCCTCCCCCGGCGCGCGCCCCCGGCGATCCGCCCCTCCGACCATCACAGGCTTTCCGGGGCCAGTCGTTCCCCGGCCCCCCTCCCCGCGCTAGCATCGGCGGGTCCCCCATCCAGGAGGCTCCCGTGATCCAGTACCGCACCGAGAAGGACTCCCTCGGCGAGAAGAAGGTCCCCGCCGCCGCCTACTACGGCGTGCAGACGCAGCGGGCCGTCGAGAACTTCCCCGTCTCCGGCCGCCCGACCCACCCGGCGGTCCGCTGGGCCTTCCTCCAGCAGAAGAAGGCCTCGGCCCTCGCCCACCTCGACCTCAAGGCGCTCCCCCGCGAGATCGGCGATGCCATCGTCGCCGCCGCCGACGAGGCCCTCGCGGGGCGCTACGACGACCAGTTCGTCGTGGAGGAGTACCAGGCGGGCGCCGGCACCTCCTTCAACATGAACTGCAACGAGGTCCTCGCCAACCGCGCGGGCGAGATCCTCGGCGAGCCCCGGGGCACCTACCGGAAGGTCCACCCCAACGACCACGTCAACAAGGGGCAGTCCACCAACGACACCTTCCCCACCGCGCTCCACGTCGCCACGCTCCACCTCCACCGCGGCGTCGACGCCGCGCTGGCGGCGCTGGAGCGCTCCCTCCTGCGGAAGGGGAGGGAGTTCGCGGGCATCCCCAAGAGCGGGCGCACCCACCTGCAGGACGCCGTGCCGCTCACCCTCGGGCAGGAGTTCACCGGCATGGGCCGCACCGTCGCCCACGCCCGGCGCCTGCTGGACGAGGCGGCGGCGGAGCTGCGCGAGGTCGCCCTCGGCGGGACCGCGGTCGGCACCGGGATGAACACCGTCCCCGGGTACCGCGCGCTCGCGGTGCGCCACCTCGCCAGGCAGACCGGGCTCCCCCTCCGGCCCGCGAAGGACATGATCCAGCGGTTCCAGAGCCACCTGCCCGTCGCCGCCTACTCCGGCGCGCTCCGCAACCTCGCCCTGGAGCTCATCCGGATCGCCAACGACCTCCGCCTCCTCTGCTCCGGCCCCCAGACCGGCTTCGCCGAGATCGTCCTCCCGGCGGTCCAGCCCGGCTCCTCCATCATGCCCGGCAAGGTGAACCCGGTCATGGCGGAGTGCCTGAACATGGTCTGCTTCAAGGTCGTCGGCAACGACGCGGCCGCTGCGCTCGCGGTCCAGGCCGGCCAGTGCCAGCTCAACGTGATGATGCCGGGCATGGCCCAGTACGTCACCGACTCGCAGACCCTCCTGGCCTGCTACCTCCCCCACTTCGCGAAGGCCTGCATCGACGGCATCGTCGCGGACGCCGAGGCCTGCCGCGCCTACTACGAGGCGAGCCCGAGCCTCGTCACCGTCTTCAACCCGATCATCGGCTACATGAAGGCGGCCGAGGTCGCCAAGGAGTCGGTGAAGACCGGCGTCCCCATCCGCACCCTCATCGTGAAGAGGAAGCTCGTGGACAAGGCCACCGCCGACCGCCTGCTCCACCCCGACAACCTGACCATCGCCCCGGACCCGAAGGCGAAGCGGAAGCGCTGATCCGTACGGAACCTGATCAGTACTGAACCCGACCCGTTTTCGTCAGATCAGTACTGAACCCGACCCGTTTCCGTCAGATTGACGGATTTGGGTCGGGTTCGGTACTGATCAGGTTCGGTACTGATTGGTTCGGGGCGGCGGTGCGGCTTGACGGACCGGCATCCCCCCGTACAATCCCTCCCCATGAGGCACGGCGCGACCTGTCCGCTCGCGGCAATGCGGGAAGTCATCCTTCCCGCCGCGGGCGCGGTCCGCCGGTAGCCTCCAGGCAGCCGGAAGAAAAGGACCTCTCCCGCCCCCCGGGCCGGAGAGGTCCTTCCCTTTTCCCCTCCGACCGGACGCGGACGGTCCGCGAGGAGGAAGCCATGCCCGACGCACCCGACCTCACCCCCCTGGAGGAGGAGGCCCGCGACCACGCCGTCCGCGTCCTGCGGCCGGTCTTCGAGGGGCGGCGGTTCCTCCTCGCCGGTGGGCCCGTGGTCGCCCTCGCGAAGCGGGCCGCGCGCCTGCGCGACCTCGGGGCCGCGGGCTGCTTCCTCGTCGGCGACGGACTGGGGACCGGGGAGGCCGACGGTCCCCCCGCGGACCCCTTCTTCGTCCTGGAGGAGGGGGGCGGGGACATCGTCGCCGCCATGCACGCCGCGGAGCGGCGGCTCGCGGATCCTCCGGCAGCCCTGCGGGCCGCGGTGGACGCCTGGGACCCGGAGGGGACCGCCCTCGGGCTCGTCGCCTTCACCCTCGGCGACGTCCCGGCCGTGGCCGGGCGGCGGCGGTTCGCGAACCGCCCCGCCTCCTGGGCGGCGCTGGAGGACAAGACCCTGGTGGACGCCTTCCTCGACGCCGCGGGGATCCCGCGTCCCCTCTCGGAGGTGGTCGCCGCGGAGCCGGGGGCGCTCCGCGCCGCCTCCCGGCGCCTCGACCGCGGCGAGGGGACGGTCCTCGCCGGCGACGCGCGGGACGGGATCCACGGCGGGGCCGTCGGCATCAGGCGCGTGGGTCCCGGGGAGGACGGCGCGGCGGCGGCCGCCTTCCTGGCCTCCCGCTGCGACCGCGTCCGCGTGACCCCCTTCCTCGAGGGGATCCCCTGCTCCATCCACGGCGTCGTCTTCCCGGACGGGTCGAGCGCCGTCTTCCGGCCCGTGGAGATGGTCGTTCTCCGCCCGCCCGCCGGCGACCGCTTCCTCTACGCGGGCGCGGCGACCTGGTTCGATCCCCCGCCCGCGGACCGGGAGCACCTCCGCTCCGCCGCCCGGCGCGTCGCCGGGGCCCTCCACCGGACCCTCGGCTTCCGCGGGGGGTTCACCGTGGACGGGGTCCTGACGGCGGAGGGCTGGCTCCCGACCGAGCTGAACCCCCGCCTCGGCGCGGGCCACAGCCAGCTCGCCGCCGCGCTCCCCGGCCTCCCCTTCCAGGACCTCGCGCTGGCGGCGCAGGAGGGGGTGGACCTCGACTACCGGCCGGACCTCCTCGAGGAGGCGGTCGTCCTGGCCGCGGACCGCCGCCGGCAGGGCGGGACCTGGACCGTCCTCCCGGGGCGGCGGGAGCGGACGGAGGTCCGCGCCCTCGTCGAGGAGGCGGGCGCCTGGCGCCCGGCCCGCGAGGGGGAGGCCCCCTCGGCGCGGGTCGAGATCGGCCCCTCGCCGACGGGAGGGTTCGCGCGGATCACCCCCGGCCCCGGGGCCGTCGCGGCGGGCCCCCCGCTCGCCCCCTGGGCGGTGCGCGCCTGGGCCGCGGCGGACGCGCTCCTCGGAACGGGGCTCGGCCCGCTCGGGTCACCCCGGCGGGTCCGATGAGGGCGGGGGGGCGGCGCGGCGGCGTCCTATACTCCCCGGCCCCCCGTGCGCCCCCTCGCCGAGACCGACCGGAAGTCCATGACGCCCTCCTGGAGGGCGGCGCTGGCCGCCCTCCCCCGGGAGGAGCGGGAGCGGTTCGCCGCCGAGGCGGACGCGCTCCACGCCTCCGGCTCCCGGCAGGCCCGCGTGAAGGCCATCGAGGCCTGGCTCGCCCTCGAGGCGGACCTCGACCCGTCCTCCGCCCGGGACGCCCCCCGGGCCTCCTCCCTGCTCCTCGGCGTCCCCCCCGGCTACGCCGACCTCCGCGCCTTCGCCCTCCGCTGCGAGCGGGAGGGGACCGTGGAGGTCCGCCGCGCCGCGACGATCCACCTCGGGAGGGCCGCCGCCGACGCCGGGGACCTCCCGGGGGCCGAGGCGCGGTTCCGGTCCGTCCTCGCCGCCGTCCGGGGCGGCGGGGGCCTCCTCGAGTTCTTCGCCTGCTCGAGCCTCGCCAGCCTCTTCCTCCGCCAGGGGCGGGAGTATGAATCCCTGATACTCTCCCGCCGCCTCGTCTCCATGGCGGGGGCGCCGCCCCTGGACGAGCCCACCCGGGTCCGCTACGCGCTCCTCTGCCTGGCGGAGTCGCTGGAGCGCCTGGGGGAGTGGACCCTCCTGCGGGAGGCCCTGGGCGCCCTCGACCGCAGCCTCGCGGGGGTCCCGCCGGGGCAGGAGAGGACCGTGCGGATCTTCGCGCTCTTCGCGGAGGCCCGGGCCGCGCTGGCGGAGGGGGACCCCGGTGCCGCGGAGCGGGCCCTGGACGCCGCCGGGGCGGCGGTCCGGGGCGGCACCAGCGTGGCCTCGGAGGAGCGGGCGCTGGCGGCGCTCCGGGGCCGCGCCGCCATGGCGCGCGCGAGGTGGGAGGAGGGGGCCGCCCACCTGGAGCGGGCCCTCGCCGTGCGCGCGCCCAGCCGGGCCGGGGTGCTCGCCGTCCTCGCCCACCTCGTCCGCTGCCGCGCCCGCCTCGGCGGA
>JAKLKS010000064.1:253-17073 GCA_023150535.1 Planctomycetota bacterium | reverse complement strand
AGACGGCCCAGAGACCAGCGGAGCAACCGGCGGTGAGGAAGCCGAACCAGATCGTCTCCTTGATCCTGTCCTTCCGTCCGATCCGGATGGCGACGCAGGTGTACCAAGCGATGCCCCCGAGCCCCAGCACGAGCGCGATGGCCTTCTGAGGGTCCCTCATCGGCGGTCCTTCTCACGGGACGAGCCCAGCGCCCCGCCGATGATGGCCCCGATCAGGAGACCGAGGGGACCCGCCACCGCCCCGCCGAGCGCGGCCCCGGCCACTGCTCCTACCGCAACATCGGTGTCCTCCTTGGTCCGGACCCGAAGGAGGTTGTAGTTCCCGCATCGCGGGCACGGGATGGTCCGTAGGTTCGCGTTGGTGTCCGCAAACTGGGACCGGCAGGCCGTGCAGACGATCTTCATGGCGGCGCTCCTACCTGCCGCCCCTGACGGACCGCTCCACCGCATCGAGGATGCGGGCGGTGTTCTTCTTGTTCTCGTCGTCGGCGAAGATGTTGGTCCCGACGCTGGCCGCCGAGGTCACAGTCAGGCGACTCATGCCGGGGCCGACGGCCGCCACTTCGACGGCAACCTCCTCACCCCACGAGAGCAGGCTTGCCCCCTTGGAGATGGTCACCCGTCGCCGCGCCTCGTCAGTTCCCTTGACCTTCCCGAAGGTCGGGGCGACTGCCTTGAGGCTTGCCCAGACGACACCGACCGGCGCGGAAAGGTCCCTCCGCCCGCTGGCCTCGATAGCCATGGCGGCCTCCTATCGGCTCAGACGACCCACTACCAGCCCGCCTGAAGCCTACGGGGTGCCTCAGACAGCCCGGCTCCGCCTTGGTCAAACCACCCCGGCCCAGTCCTGCGCTGGCCCGCCAGTTCAAGGGGTACCTACGGGGGGACCGAGCGAAAATGCCGTCCCTAAGCCCTATGGGACATGGGGATAGGAACTTGCTTCCAGAACTGCTCCTTGCGGAGGTCCCGGAGGCGGCCGTGGTAGTGCCGGAAGATGTCGGCGCCGGACCGGAACCGGGCTCCCGGGGCCAGGCGGATCCCCGAGGCCTGCCTGCCGAGCGCGAAGGCGGCGAGCACGCGGGCCGCCCGGGCGCGCCCGATGCCCCGCACGGCGGCCACCTCGGCCAGGGTGCGGCTCGACAGCCGCCGCAGCCCGCCGGCCTCCTCGAGCAGTGCCTGCCCCACCTCCACCGCCGACCGGCCCCGGGCCCCGGTGCCGAGGAGGACCCCGACCAGCTCCGAGGGCGCCAGGGCGTCGGGGCCGAGGCGGGCGAGCCTCTCCCGGGGACGCTCCTCCTCGGCCACGCCCCGGGGCGGCCCCGCCGCGGGGACCCCCTCCGGGACTCCCGCCGCGACCGGCGCCGGACCGGCCTCCCCCGCCCCCGTCTCCCCCGGCGACCCCGCCCCCGTCCCGATGGCCATGGCACCTCCTCGGAAGGCGGGATGCCGGGGGGTGTACAGGCGGGCCTCAATCGGGCCCGATCACCTCCGCCGTGAAGAGCTCCACCCGCGCCGAGGGGTCCCTCCAGGCGCCGGGCGGGAGGCCGGCCTTGCGGCAGGCGGCGTCGAGGAAGGCGGGGCCGTCGAGCCCGTGCTCCGCCGCCACCTGGGGGAGGAGGAGGCCCGAGCGGCCGCGGAGGTCGACGCGGAGGCCGTGGACGCCGACGCGGAGTTCGCGTTCCGGATCCCCCGCGGCGGCGAAGGGTCCGAGGACGGAGACCTCCAGGGAGAGCGCGGGCTCCTCCTCCTCCCGCACGGGCGGGAAGCGCGGGTCCTCCAGGGCCGCCGCGGCGGCCATGGCCGCGAGGGTCGCGCCGAGGGGGGCGGCGGGGACGAGCCTGCCGATGCAGCCGCGGAGCGCCCCGTCGGAGCGGCGGCGCAGGGTGACGAAGGCGGCCGCGGGGCGGCCGAGGGGGCCGTCGGCGGGGGGCGAGGGATCCGGCGCGCCGGTCCGCAGGGCGACCCGCAGGCAGGCGCGGGCGCAGGCGAGCACCCGCTCCCGCTCCGCGGGCGTCAGGGGCGTGTCCAGGGGGGCCTCCCCCCGCCGCTACTCCTGCTGGACGAGGATCTCGACGCGGCGGTTCCTCTTGCGGCCCTCGGCGGTGCCGTTGTCGGCCCGGGGCGCGTGCTCGCCGTAGCCGGCGCAGGAGACCCGCTTCGCCTCCAGGCCCCCCTCGCGCACGAGGGCGTCGGCGACGACCAGGGCCCGCTGGAGGGAGAGGTCGAGGTTGCCGAAGGGGAACCTCGCCTTCGTGTCGGCCTTGACGATGGGCACGTTGTCGGTGTGCCCCTCGACCCGGACCCGATCCCTGCCCCCCTTGAGGGCGGCGGCGATCCTCGCCAGGGCCTGGCGGCCCTCGTCGGTCAGGGCGTCGTCGCCGAGCCCGAAGAGGATCTCCCCCTGGACGACGAACTTGTACCCGCCCTCCATGCCCTCCACCGTCACGCCGGCATCGCCGCCGGGGGCCGGCTCGGGGAAGGACCCCTCGAGCTCCTTGATGCGGGCGGCGAGCGCCTCGCGGGCGGCGCGGAAGGCCTCGTCGCTCCCCCGCAGGCGGTCGTTCTCGACGCGGGCCGCCGCCAGGGCCTTCTCGGCGGCCGAGAGCCTCTCCCGGAGCTGGTCGGCGGCGTTGCGCTGGGAGAGGATCACGGCGTCCTGGCTGTGGATCACGTCCGCGGCGGCGGAGTCGGAGGCGCAGCCCGCGGAGGCCGCCGCGAGGCCCGCGGCGGCGAGGAAGAGGAAAGGGGCGGCCCAAGGGCCGCCCCCGGGAGTCCTGTGCATGTCGTTCTCGCTGTGCCGTGTCCCGCCGGTGGAGGCGGGCGGGGGTTGCCGGTCTACTTGCTCCCGAAGGTCTCGCCGAGCCACTTCGAGAAGCCCGAGGAGGCCGCGTCGGGACGATCGCTCTTGGACATGTCGAGGCTCACGAACACGCACCCCACGAGGAGCAGGGCCCCGAGGGAGAGGGCGACGCACCAGCCCACCTCGGTCGGCTTCTCCTCCTCCATGACGCGGCGGGGCTTGGCGGGGGGCGGCGGAGGGGCGGCGCCGCCGCCCTTCTTCGCGGGCTTCTTGCCCTTCGCGCCCACCTCCTGCGTGGCGTCGTCCACCTCGAGGGGCTCGGTGGACATGCCGACGCCCTCGTCCACGAAGGTGTCCTGCGAGGAGATCTCGGCCGTGGCCATCCCGGCCTCGTGGGAGCCGACGTCGTCGCCCTCGTCGAAGATGAGGTCGTCGGTCAGCGTCTCCGACTGGCCGGCGCCGCCGCCCGCGGAGAGGTCGATGGCGGCCGTGGCGTCCTCCGTCCCGGTGACGGGACGGGTCTTGTCCATGTTGTCGATGTCCGAGCGGCGGAACTTCATCTCGGACCCCTCGCGGAAGGCCCGGATCTCCCCCTCCGAGACGAGCTTCTTGAGGCGCTGGTCGTCGATCTTGAGCCTCTTGAGGACCTCGTCGAAGGAGTAGAACTCGCCGCTCTTCGGCATGCCGCCTCCTCAATCAGGGGGCGACGCCGCGCGTCCGGCGGCGCCCCGGTGTATGGGCCCAGGACCTACTTGCCCGGCTTGACCTCGTCGTCCTTCGCGTCGTTTTTCGCGTCGTTCTTCGCGTCCTTGCCCGACTGGCCCTTCAGCCAGTCGGCGCGCAGCTTCCTGACCTGGACCTCGTCCTCCGAGGTGTCGCGGTAGGAATCCAGCTTGAGGTCATACTCTATGTTTCGGGCGGCGACGAGCTCAATGTTTTTCCCGCTCGCCTGGTAGACCGCCAGCCGCTTGAGGCGGGTGTCCACGAGGTAGAGGACGGCCGCGCCGGAGGCGCTGGTCCCGGTGACCGCGATCATGTTGCGGTCCCCGTCCGCGGTCCCCCCTCCCGCGCTGCGGCCGCCGGCGGGGACGGACTCCCCCTCCGCCCGGGCCGGGTCGGCCCCCGGGCTCCCCCTCCCCAGGAGGAAGGCCGTGAGCACGAGGAGCGCGAGGAAGCCGGTGCGCCAGAAGCCGTTCGTCGGTGCGGTCATGGACACCTCCGCGGGCATTGTAGGGCCCCGCGGGCCCCCGCCAAGCCCGCTCCGCGGGGAACCCGGGGCCCCGTGACCGCCGGGTGACGGGGCGCGGGGATCAGGAGCCCGCCGGGAGCAGGACGGTCACCGTCGTCCCCTCCCCGCGGCGGGAGCGGATCTCCACCCGCCCCCCGTGGCTCTGGAGGATGGAGTGCACCATGGACAGCCCGAGCCCCGTCCCCTCCCCCACCTCCTTGGTCGTGTAGAAGAGGTCGAAGGCCCGGGAGACCTGCTCCTCGGTCATCCCCACGCCGTCGTCCTCGACGGAGAGCCGGACCTCCCCCTCCCCGAGGACGCCGCGCACCGCCACCCTGCCGCCCCCGGCGCCCCGGGCCGCCACGGCGTCGGCCGCGTTCACGAGGAGGTTGAGCACGACCTGCTGGAGCTCGTAGGGATCGCCGAAGACCGGGAGCCCGCTCTCGGGGACCTCCATCACCACCCGGGCCCCGCTCCTCTCGATGCGGTGGCGGGCCAGCGCGAGGGCCCTGTCGGCCACCGCCGCGAGGTCGCAGGACCGGGGGGCGACGCGGTGGGGGGTGAACTGGAGCACCTTCTGGACCGTCTGCCCGACCCTCTCCAGCCCCTCCTCCACGAGGGCGAGGTACTCCTCCCGCTTGGCCGGGGGGAGGTCGTCCTTCCGGAGGGCGCGCACCGCGTTGATCATGCCGCCGAGGGGGTTGTTGATGTCGTGGGCGATGCCGGCCGCCAGCGTCCCCATGGCCGCGAGCCGCTGGGCGGTGACGAGGTGCTTCTCGGCGTCCCTCGCCTTGCGGACCGACTGGCCGACCTGGTCCTCGAGGCCGGCCCTGTAGGAGGCGAGCTCGGCCATCATCGCGTTGAGGGCGGAGCCGACGGCGGCGATCTCGTCCCGGATCTCGGGGTGGACGGGGACGGGGGAGGACAGGTCCCCCCGGGCGACCCGGGCCGCGCCCTCGGCCACCTCCCGGAGGGGGGCGAAGATCCAGTGGCGGAGCGCGACCACCGTGACCGCCATGGAGGCCGCCGCCCCGAGGAGGAGGACGAGGTAGACCGTGCGGAGGGGGCCGAGGTCCCGCTCGGGGAAGCGGAGGCGCAGGAAGCGGGCCTCCACGAACCGGCCGTCGGCGAAGACGGGGACGACCATGCGGTCCCCGTCCCGGAGGGCCCGGCCCTGGGCCGTGAGGGCCCGCTCCGCGAGCTCCGCCACCTCCCGCCGGAAGGCCTCCATCTCCGCGGGGGTGCGATCGGGGCCCCTCTTGCCCACGGTGAAGCCCCTGTTGGCGTCGAGGACCGCGGTCTCGACCACGAAGTCGAGGCCGGCGGAGAACCTCTCCACGGCCCCCGGGTCGACGCGGGCCGCCCACTCCACCGTGAGCCGCTCGGTCATGGCCCGCACGCGGGCGTGCCTCTCCGCCTCGGCCCTCTCCCCGAGGAGGAGCGCCGCCATCACGGCGAGGAGGACCGAGAGCTGGACCGCGAGGCTCGCGGCGAGGAGCCGGAACCGCAGGGAGCCCGATCCCATCACGGGAGGAGCCCCCGGGGGCGGGTGCGACGGGGCGAGCGCCCCCCGCCCACGGGCCTACCCCCCGCCGAGGGTCTTGATGAGCTGGAGCATGGGGAGGAAGACGCTCAGCACGATGACGAACACGGCGCCGCCGAGGAAGACGATGAGGAGGGGCTGCAGGATGGACACGAGGCCGTTGACCGCGTTGTCCACCTCCTCGTCGTAGTTGTCGGCGACCTTGATGAGCATCTTGTCGAGCTCGCCCGTCTCCTCGCCCACGTCCACCATGTTGACCACGAGGTCGTCGAAGATGCCCGAGGCCCCGAGCGGGGCGGCGATGCCCTCGCCCTCGCGGATGGAGTCGCGGACGCGATCGATGGCGGTCTGCATGACCACGTTGGGGATGGCGCCGCGCACGATGCTCAGGGCCTCGAGGATGGGCACGCCCGAGGAGATGAGGGTGCCGAAGGTGCGGGAGAAGCGGGCGACCAGGGTCTTGCGGACGATGCCCCCGAAGATGGGGGCCCGCAGCTTGAACCGGTCCAGGGCCCGGCGGCCCCCCTCCGTGCTCCCGATCATCCTGAAGACGGCGTAGGCCACGGGGACCATGCCGAGGAGGATGGCCCATCCGTACTGGTCGGTGAGCCACTTCGAGAAGGCCTGCATCATCTGCGTCAGCTTCGGGAGCTCCAGCCCCTTGGAGCCGATCTCCTTGAAGATGGTCTCGAACTTGGGGATGACGAACATGATGATGCCGGCCAGGATCCCGCCCGCGAGGGTGAGGACCACGACCGGGTAGATCATGGCGCTCTTGACCCGGTTGCGCAGGCGGATGGACTTCTCCTTGAACTCCGCGAGGCGCAGCAGGATGGTGTCGAGGACGCCGCCGGCCTCGCCGGCCTTCACCATGTTGGAGTAGAGGGAGTCGAAGACCGCCGGGTGCTTGGCCAGGGCCTCGGAGAGGGGGCTGCCCGCCTCGACGTCCTCCGTCACGGCCATGAGGGTCCGCTTGAAGAGGCCGGGGGGCATCTGCCCCTCCAGGATCTTCAGGCAGCGGACGATGGGGAGGCCCGCGTCCTGCAGGACCGAGAGCTGGGTCGTGAACCGGGTGAGCGCCTCCTCGTCCACGCGGTCGAGGAACCGGAAGGCCCCGCCGGAGCGCCGGGGGGCCTCCGCGGGGGTGAGCGCCGAGTCGCGCGCGCCGGGAGCCCGTGCAGGCATGGATGTGGAGTCTCCGCCGTCCTCGGATCCGATCGCCTTCCCGGCACGATCCTACACGCCCCCGCCCGGGCGGGCGGGGCGAATCCCCGGGGGCCGCCCCCCCCGGCTACAGGGTCTCGATGGTCTCCCGCATGATCTCCTCGACCGTCGTCAGGCCGTCGTAGATGGCCAGGAGCCCGCTCTCCCGGAGGGTCCGCATCCCGTCCGCGCGGGCCCGGTCGCGGATGGCCTGCGTCGGGGCGGCGTCCATGATGAGCTGCCGGACCGGCTCCGTGATGCTCATGATCTCGAAGATCGCCACCCGGCCCCGGTAGCCCGTGAAGTGGCAGGCGTCGCACCCCTTGCCGTACATGAACTTCCTCCCCCCCGCGTCGGCCGCCGTGAGGCCGAGCTCCATGAGGATCTGGTCGGAGGGGTCGTAGGCGGTCTTGCAGGAGGAGCAGACGCGCCGCACGAGGCGCTGGGCGACGATCCCCTCGAGGGTCGCGGCGAGGAGGAAGCTCTCCACGCCGATGTCCACCATGCGGGTGACGGCGAGGGGGGCGTCGTTGGTGTGGACGGTCGAGAACACGACGTGGCCGGTGAGGGAGGCCTCGATGGCGATCTGGGCGGTCTCGCGGTCGCGGATCTCCCCCACCAGGATCATGTCCGGGTCGTGGCGCAGGATGGACCGCAGGCAGCGGGCGTAGGTGACCCCGATCTCCTCGTTCACCTGGACCTGGATGAGGCCCTCGATGTCGTACTCCACAGGGTCCTCGGTGGTGATGATCTTGGTGTCCACCTCGTTGGCCTCGCGCAGGGCCGAGTAGAGCGTGGTGGTCTTGCCGCAGCCCGTGGGGCCGGTCACCAGGATGATCCCGTGGGGCAGCTTCAGCATCCTGCGGACCACGGCCACCTCGTCGGGCCGCAGCCCCACCTGCTCGAGGTCGAGCGAAACCACGGAGCGGTCGAGCACGCGGAGCACGCAGGACTCGCCGTAGAGGGTCGGGAGGGTGGAGACGCGGAGGTCCACGGGGCGCCCCTCCACGGTCAGCTCGATGCGGCCGTCCTGGGGGAGGCGCGCCTCGGCGATGTCGAGGCGGGAGAGCACCTTGACGCGGGCGATGAGGGCCGTGGCCAGGTGGAGCGGGGGCGGCTCCAGCTCGTAGAGGACGCCGTCCACCCGGTAGCGGACCCGGAACTCGTTCTCGAAGGGCTCCAGGTGGATGTCCGAGGCCCGGTCCCGGATGGCCGAGGAGAGGATGAAGTTGAGGAGCTTGATCACGGGGGCGGAGGTGGCGGCCTCGGAGGCGGCGGCGTCGAGGTCCGTGGGCCCGTCGGACCCGGGCCGCCGCGCGGCCGCGGGCTCCTCGCCCGCCGGCTTCCCCCCCGCCGGCCGGGCGGCGTAGGCCTTCTCCACGGCGGCGGCCAGGCGCGCCGGGTCGGCGACGACCGCCCGGACCTCCATGTTGGTGAGGAAGCCGACGTCCGTCAGGACCGCGGCGTTGGCCGGGTCCCCGATGGCGACCACCAGCGTGTTCCCCTCCACGGCCACGGGCAGCACGGTGAAGGTCCTCGCCGTGGAGGCGTCGAGGCGGGCCGCGGCGGCCGGGTCGGGCGGCCGGGCGTCGAGGTCCCAGGCCTCGTAGCCCGCCTGCCGCGCCAGGGCCACCTGCAGCTGCCCGGGCTGGAGGTGCCCGAGGCGCACGAGCGTCTCCCCGAGGAGCCCGCCGTCCCGGCGCTGGGCCGCCAGCCCCTCCTGGATCTGCCCCTCGTGGACGGCGCCCGCCTCCTTCAGCACCTGGCCGAGGAGGCGGCGGCCGCCGCGGCCGGCGGGGGCGGGGCGGGCGGGGGCCGCCACGGCCTACTTCTTCCCCGCCGCCGCGGCGGCGTCCGGCCCCGAGGCCGCCTTCAGGGCCTGGATCTTCTCCTTCAACTCCTTGGGGTTCTGGCACTTCTCGAGGCACTCCGGCTCCCCGATCTTCCCGTCGCGGTACAGCTTGAAGAGGTGCTCGTCGAGGAGGAACATCCCGAGGTTGCCCGAGGTCTGGATGGTCGAGGTGATCTTGAAGGTCTCGTTCTTGCGGATGTGGTTCTCGATGGCCGGGGTCATGATCATGATCTCGAAGGCCGCGAGCTGGCCCCCCTTGTCCTTCCTCGGCAGCAGGACCTGGCTGATCACGCAGATGATGGAGACCGACAGCTGGGTGCGGATCTGCTCCTGCTGGTCGGAGGGGAACTGGTCGATGATGCGGTCCACGGTGCGGGCCGAGCCCGTCGTGTGCAGCGTGGCGAGGACGAGGTGGCCCGTCTCGGCCGCCGTCACGGCGGTCCGGATGGTGTCGAGGTCGCGCATCTCGCCCAGCAGGATGATGTCGGGGTCCATGCGCAGCACGCGGCGGGTGGCCTCGCCGAAGGTCCCCACGTCCACCCCGATCTCGCGCTGGGTGACGATGGACTTCTTGTGGGGGTGGTAGTACTCGATGGGGTCCTCGATGGTGACGATGTGGCTGTCCATGGTGGTGTTGATGTAGTCCAGCATGGTGGCCAGCGTCGTCGTCTTGCCGGAGCCGGTGGGCCCCGTCACCAGGAGGAGGCCGCGGGGGCGGTGCAGGAGCTGGCGCACCGTGTCCGGGAGCCCGATCTGCTCGAAGGAGAGGATCCTCGACGGCAGGAGCCGCATCACGATGCCGACGTGGCCCCTCTCGCGGAAGACCGACACGCGGAACCGCCCCCGGTCCCCGTGGGCGACGCCGAAGTCCGTCCCCCCCTTCTCCTTGAACTCGAGCTGGTTCCGCTGGGGGGTGATGACCTTCATCATCTCGTCGCTGTCCGCCGGCTGGATCGCGGGCCCGTCCATGATCCCCATGCGGGCGTTCACGCGCAGGGTCGGGGGCCGGCCGACCCGGATGTGGAGGTCGGAGCCCTGGACGTCGATGACCTTGTCCATCAGCCTGTGGATGTCGTACACGCCCACGGTGCCGTCTCCTGTTCCGCCTGTCGGGCCTAGTCCGCCTGCGAACCCTCCGCCGTCGCCGCGAGGACCTCGTCGATGGTGGTGAGCCCCGCGAGCACCTTCCGGACGCCGTCCTCCTGGAGCGAGACGAGGCCGCCGGACAGGCGGGCCTGCTCGCGCAGGCGGAGCGTGCCGGTGCCCTTGAAGCACAGCTCCCTCATGCGCGGGTCCATCTCGAAGAGCTCGAAGAGGCCGATCCGGCCGCGGTAGCCGACGCCCCGGCAGTCGTCGCAGCCCTCCGCCGCGTAGACGACGTGCCCCTCCAGCATGGAGGGGGTGAGGCCCACGGCCCTCATCTCGGAGGGGGTCGGCTCCTTCGGGACGCGGCACTTCGGGCAGAGCTTCCGCACCAGGCGCTGGGCCATGACGCTCATGACCGCGGTGGACACGAGGAAGGGCTTCACCCCCATGTCCACGAGGCGCGTCAGGGCCGAGGGGGCGTCGTTGGTGTGGAGCGTCGAGAAGACGAGGTGGCCCGTGAGGGAGGCCTGGATGGCGATCTCGGCGGTCTCCACGTCGCGGATCTCGCCCACCAGGATGATGTTGGGGGCCTGGCGCAGCATGGACCGGAGGATCCGGGCGAAGGTGAGGCCGATGCCGGCGCGCACCTGGCACTGGTTGATCCCGGAGAGGTAGTACTCCACGGGGTCCTCGGCGGTGAGGATCTTGACGTCCGGCCGGTTGAGCTCGCGGAGCGCCGCGTAGAGGGTCGTCGTCTTCCCGGAGCCGGTCGGCCCCGTCACGAGGAAGAGCCCGTTCGGCCGCTTGATGAGCCGGGAGAAGCGCTGGTGGTCCTCGCCGTCGAAGCCGAGCTCCTTCAGGCCCACGAGCCCGCGCTCCTTGTCCAGGATGCGCATCACGATGGACTCGCCGTGGTAGGCGGGCATGACCGAGACGCGGAGGTCGATCTCGCGGCCCTCGACCTCGATGACGATGCGCCCGTCCTGGGGCTTGCGCTTCTCGGCGATGTCCATGCGGGCCATGAGCTTCAGGCGCGAGGTCAGGGGGCCCTGGAGGTCCTTCGGCGGCCCGTCCACCTCCTGGCAGTAGCCGTCGATCCGGTACCGGACGCGGACCCGGGTGCCGAAGGGCTCGACGTGGATGTCCGAGGCCCTGTTCCGCAGGGCGTCGGCGATGATCGCCTCCACGAGGCGCACGACCGGCCCCTCCTCGCCGTCGAGGTCCGCCTGGGCCCCCCCGCCCTCGGAGGCGGTCCGCGGCTCGCCGATCCCGTAGTAGTCGAAGAGGGCCTTCTTCAGGCCCTCGGGCGTGGTGAGGACGGCCGCGGCCTCCACCCCGGCCCGGAACCGCAGGGCGTCGAGGGCCGCGAGCTGGAGCGGGTCGTCCATGGCCACGAGCAGGGAGCCGCCCTTGCGGGCCACGGGCACGACGCGCAGCTCCTCCACCAGCTCCCGGGGGACCGCCTCCAGGATCTCCCTCGAGGGGGCGGCCTTGGCGGTCTCCAGGTTGACGAAGGGCAGCGAGTTCTGCTTGCAGAGGGCCCGCGCGACCTTCTCGGGGTCGCAGAAGCCGAGCGAGACCAGGGCCTCGCCGACGCGGACCTTCTTCTTCTGCCCGAGCTGCAGGGCGCGCTGGACCTGCTCGGGGGTGACGGCCCCCGTCTCCACGAGGATCTCGCCGAGGAGCCTGCGTCCCGCCATGGGCCTCCGCCGCAGCCGCGGCCAGTTCCGGTCCCGCCCCCGGCGCGACGGACGCGCGCCAATCCGGCGGGCCGGAACCTAGGCCGGGGGGCGTGACGAGTCAAGTATAGGGCGGGCGGCGAATTCCTCCCCCGCCCTCCCGCGGGGAACCTACCATCCTCCCATGATCGGTGGAGGGGCGGCGGTCCGGGGATCGGCGGCGGCGCGGGGCCTCCCTGCCGCCCTGCTCCTCCTCGGCGCGGCCCTCCTCGCCGGCTGCTGCGGGCTCGACAGGGCCGCCGCCTCCCCCCTCGGCAACCGCGACACGCCCGGGGCGGCCTTCGCCTACCTCCGGGAGGCCTTCCGGCAGGACCTCACGGGGAACCAGTACGACTCCTTCCACGGGGACTTCCGGGACGCCCAGGGCCTCTCGGAGACGAAGTACCGCCTGGCCCGGGACCTCCGCCCCGGCCTCTTCGAGGACGCCGCCGCGCTCCTCGGGCGGGCCGTCCTCGAGTCCGTCGTCCACGGCGCCGCCCCCCGCTCCACCAGCGGCGGGCCGAGGGCCTGGGCGGAGGTGACCCTGGCGCTCCCCTCGGGGGCCCGCGGGACCTTCCTGCTCGTGGACGAGCCGGTGATCCTCGTCGCCACCGACGACGCCGACCTGGGCCCGGCCTCCCCCCTCCTCCACCCCTCCATGGACGGGGAGGTGCGCATCGAGGGGGGGCGGCTCAGGGTCTCCGTCGACCGCGCCCTCCCCGTGGCCCCGGAACCCGGCTCCCGCGTTCTCCGCGTGGAGATCCACCACGACTGGCTGCTCTACCGGATCCGGTCCGTGGAGGGGCTCGACGCCCTCCTCGAGGAGGTCCGGTCCACGGCGGCGGCGCCGGGGGGCTAGCGGGCGGGGCGCGGAACCGAAGGAACGGGACGGAGGAGGCACCCTTGGCGAAGAGGAAGTCGTCGGTCGGCGCGCCCCGCGGGGGGCGGAGCGTCTGGTCCTTCGGCGGCGGGAAGGCGGAGGGCCGCGGCGACGCGAAGGCGATCCTCGGCGGGAAGGGGGCCGGCCTCGCCGAGATGAGCCGGCTCGGCCTGCCCGTCCCTCCCGGGTTCACCATCGCCACCACGGCCTGCGCCGCCTGGTGGGCGTCCGGCCGGCGGCCCCCGAAGGGGCTCTGGCCGGAGGTGGAGCGGGCCCTGGCGCGCCTCGAGCGCCTGCGGGGGCAGACCTTCGGCCGCGGGCCCCGCCCCCTCCTCGTCTCGGTCCGCTCCGGGGCCGCCGTCTCCATGCCCGGCATGATGGAGACGGTCCTCAACGTCGGGCTCACCCGGGAGACGATCCCGGCGCTGGTGGCGGTCACGGGCAACGAGCGCATGGTGCAGGACTCCCACCGCCGCCTCGTCCAGATGTTCGGGAAGGTGGTCCGGGAGATCCACGACGACCTCTTCGAGGACGCCCTCCACGACCTCAAGCGGCGCCGCGGCGCCCGCCTCGACACCGACCTATCCGCCGCCGACCTCGCCGGGCTGGCCGAGACCTACCGCGGCGTCTTCCGGGACGAGACCGGGGAGGAGTTCCCCGACGACGCCATGGAGCAGCTCCGCCAGGCCGTGGAGGCGGTCTTCCGCTCCTGGGAGTGCGACAAGGCGCGCAAGTACCGCCGCATCCAGCGCATCGAGGGCCTCCTCGGCACGGCCGTGAACGTGCAGTCCATGGTCTTCGGGAACCGGGGGCCGGACTCCGGCACCGGCGTCTGCTTCACCCGCGACCCGAGCACCGGGGAGAACGTCTTCTTCGGCGAGTTCCTCATCGACGCCCAGGGGGAGGACGTGGTGGCGGGCATCCGCACGCCGGAGCCCATCGTCGAGATGGGGAAGCACCTCCCCGACGCCTACCGCGACCTCCTGCGGGTGAAGGACCTCCTCGAGCGGCACTACGGGGACGTGCAGGACATCGAGTTCACCGTGGAGGAGGGGCGCCTCTTCGTGCTCCAGACCCGCACGGGCAAGCGCACCGCCCGCGCCGCCCTGCGGATCGCCGTGGACCTCGTGAAGGAGAAGCGCATCACCCCCGCGGCGGCCGTCTCCCGCGTGGACCCCCACGCGCTCGATCAGCTCCTCCACCCGACCTTCGACGAGAAGGCGGCGACGCGGGTCCTGGCCCGGGGCCTGGGGGCCTCCCCCGGGGCCGCCGTGGGGCGGGCCGTGTTCACCGCCGACGACGCCGAGGCCTGGAGCGGGCGCGGCGAGAAGGTGATCCTCGTGCGGGCGGAGACGAGCCCCGAGGACGTGGGCGGGATGCACGCGGCGGACGGGATCCTCACCTCCCGCGGGGGGCTCACGAGCCACGCGGCCGTGGTCGCGCGGGGCTGGGGGAAGTGCTGCGTGGTGGGCTGCGCGGCGGTCTCCATCGACGCCCGGGCGAAGTCCTTCACGGCGGGCGAGGAGACGGTGCGGGAGGGGGACTGGATCTCGCTGGACGGCTCCGAGGGGCGCGTGATGCTGGGCCGGGTCCCCACGGTGCGGCCCGCCCTGGGGGCGGACTTCGCGACCCTCATGGCATGGGCCGACCGGTTCCGCCGCCTCGGGGTGCGGACCAACGCCGACACCCCGGAGGACGCGAGGGCGGCCCGCGAGTTCGGCGCCGAGGGGATCGGGCTCTGCCGCACGGAGCACATGTTCTTCGCCACCCCGGAGCGCATCCGCGCGGTCCGGGAGATGATCCTCGCCGACTCCACGGAGGGCCGCTCCCGGGCGCTGGAGAAGCTCCTCCCCATCCAGCGGGGGGACTTCGAGGGGATCTTCGGGGCCATGGACGGGCTCCCCGTGACGATCCGGCTGCTGGACCCGCCGCTGCACGAGTTCGTGCCCCACGAGGAGGCCCAGCAGGAGGAGATGGCGCGGGAGATGGGGGTCTCCGCGGCCGACGTCGAGCGGAGGGTGAGGGCCCTGCACGAGGCGAACCCCATGCTCGGCCACCGCGGCTGCCGCCTGGGGATCACCTACCCCGAGATCTACGACATGCAGGTGCGCGCCATCGCCGAGGCGGCGCTCGCCTGCGCGGGCCGCGGGGTGAAGGTGCTCCCGGAGATCATGATCCCGCTCGTGGGGTTCGCGTCGGAGCTGTCCTTCCTGCGGGCGCGGGCGGAGGCGGTGATCGCGGAGGCCGTGGAGGGGTCGCGGCGCCGGATCCCCTTCCGCATCGGGACGATGATCGAGGTGCCCCGCGCGGCGGTGACCGCGGGGCGGATCGCGGAGCACGCGGAGTTCTTCTCCTTCGGCACCAACGACCTCACCCAGATGACCTGCGGGATCTCCCGCGACGACATGGCCTCCTTCGTGCCGGACTACATCGATCGGAAGCTCATCCCCAGGGACCCCTTCCAGGTTCTCGACCGGGACGGGGTGGGCGTGCTGGTGCGCTGGGCGGTCGAGGAGGGGCGGAGGGCGCGGAAGGGGCTCAAGGTCGGGATCTGCGGGGAGCACGGCGGGGACCCGGAGTCCGTGGCCTTCTGCCACGAGGTGGGCCTCGACTACGTCTCCTGCAGCCCCTTCCGCGTCCCCATCGCCCGGCTCGCGGCCGCCCAGGCGGAGCTGCGGGAGAGGGGGGCGGCGGGGAAGCCGGGGAGGGGGCGGCCGGGGCGGCGGTAGGGGCCGGCCCCCCTCAGGAGGGGGCCTCGACGGCCTCGAGGATCCGCCGCACCACGTCCTCGCGATCGTCGGGCCCGTCCCCCCCGGCCGCGGCGCGGCTCACGAGGCGGTGGGCGAGGACGGCCACCGCCATGCGCTTGGGGTCGTCGGGGACGCAGTAGTCCCTCCCCTCGAGCACCGCCAGGGCCTGCCCGGCCCTGTAGAGCATGGCCGAGGCCCGCGGGCTCGCGCCGAGCGACAGGGAGGGGCTCCTCCGGGTCTCCGCCGCGATCCGCAGCACGTAGTCCGCGACGGCGTCCTCCACGCGCACCCTCCGCGTCCGCTCCTGGAGGTCGAGGACCGAGGGCCCGTCCAGGACGGCCGCCATCCTCTCCAGCGCGCCCGGGTCGTCCTGCCCGTGGAGGATGCGGCGCTCGTCCTCGGGCGAGGGGTAGCCGATCCGCAGGCGGAGGAGGAAGCGGTCGAGCTGGGACTCCGGCAGCGGGAAGGTCCCCTCGAACTCGTGGGGGTTCTGGGTCGCGATGACGACGAAGGGCCGCGGGAGCGGGTGGGTGGCCCCGTCCACGGAGACCTGCCCCTCCCCCATGGCCTCCAGCAGGGCGGCCTGGGTCCGGGGGGTCGCGCGGTTGATCTCGTCCGCGAGCACCACGTTCGAGAAGACCGGGCCCGGCCGGAACCGGAAGGAGGCGTCCCGGGCGTCGAAGACCGAGGCCCCGACCACGTCCGTGGGGAGGAGGTCCGGCGTGAACTGGATGCGGGAGAAGGTCCCGCCGAGGGCCCGGGCGAGGGCCCGGGCGAGGGTCGTCTTCCCCACGCCCGGCACGTCCTCCACGAGCAGGTGCCCGCCGGAGAGCACGGCGACGAGCACCTGGCGGACCGTCGCGGGGCGGCCGACGAAGACCCCCTCGATGCCGGACCGCACCGCGGCCAGCCGCGGGTCGGGCTCCCCCGTCGCTCCCCTGCCGTCGCTCACGCCCGGAGACTAACCGGCGGAGCGGGCCTTCGCCATCACCTCGTCGGGGATGTCGGCGTTGTGGACGACGGACTGGACGTCGTCGTGGTCCTCGAGCTCGTCCACGAGGGCCAGCACCTTCCGCGCGGCCTCCGGGTCCCCCACCGGGACCCGGTTCTTCGCGTCCCAGGCGATCTCGGCCGAGGAGACCGGGAGGCCGAGGCCCTCCACCGCGGCCTTGAGGGCGGCGAGTGCCTCCGGCGGCCCGAGGACGACGAAGACCTCCGGCGTCCACTCTAGGTCCTCGGCCCCCGCGTCCATGACGGCCATGAGGATCTCGTCCTCGGACTTCCCCGAGGGGCTCCCCTCGATGATGGCCTTCTTCTCGAACTGCCAGGCCACGGAGCCCGGGGTGCCGATGCTCCCCCCGAGGCGGGCGAGGATGTTCTTCACCTCCCCCGCGGTCCGGGCCCGGTTGTCGGTGAGGGCGGTGGCCATGAGGGCGACGCCGCCGGGGCCGTAGCCCTCGTAGGTGACGTCCTCGTAGTTCTGCCCGCCCAGCTCCCCGGTCCCCTTCTGGATGGCCCGCTTGATGGCGTCGTTCGTCATGTTGGCGGCGCGGGCCTTCTCGACCGCGAACTTCAGGCGGATGTTCCCGTCGGGGTCGCCGCCGCCGGTCTTGGCCGCCACGATGATGAGGCGGGCGACCTTGCTGAAGAGGACCGCGCGCTTGCGGTCCACCGCGGCCTTCTTGTACATGATGTTCGCTGCGTGGGAGTGACCCGCCATCGCGACCTCCGGTGAGGGGGAAGAACCTCCATTGTGCGGG
>JAKLKS010000064.1:0-243 GCA_023150535.1 Planctomycetota bacterium | reverse complement strand
GAAGGATTCCGCGGCGCGGCGGGCGGGCGCTCCCTGCCATTCCGTGCCGGGTACGGACCCTCTCCCGGACAATGCCCTGCCTCCCATGAAGCTGCTCATCCTGTCCCGCAGCCCCGCCATCCACTCCACGCGGCGCCTCCTCGAGGCCTGCGAGGACGAGCGCATGGACGTGGTCGTCGCCGACCCCCTCGACCTCGCGCTGTTCCTCCCCGCCGGGGGTAAGGCCGCCATCCACAGCGCGGC
>JAKLKS010000063.1 GCA_023150535.1 Planctomycetota bacterium | reverse complement strand
GAGGACGGGACGATCCCCGGCCGGGAGGTTTGAAGGAGAGGCCCCGGGGGCGGAACCCGGTCGGGCTCCCATGGTTCCCGTTCGGGAGAGCTTCCTGTCCCGCTCTCCCTGGACAGGGAGGGTTCAAGGGCGCCGCCGGGATCCCGGGTCCGGGAGGATCGGCCGCTGCAGGGCCTCCCCTCCAGGGACCCCGATGGAGGTTCCGCAATCCCGGCCGTCGGAAAGCTCCCGGCAGGGGATCGTCCCGGCCGTTCGGGACGATCCCCTGCCGGGAGCCGCGCGCCGGCAGGCGCGCACCTCCATCGGAGCAACCCACAGGATTCGGCGAGGAGCCGCGTCGGACCGGGGAGGATTCATCCGGACCCGGATCGGCGCGACGCCTGATAGGCTGGCGGGAGGGTGGCCGCGCCGGCACGCTCGTGCAGGAGGAACGGAATGGCGACCCACAGGGAAGCCGTGCGACGCTACCTCGAGGACATGAAGTCGCGGGGGTTCAGTTCCTGGACATGCGCCCCGCCGCTGTTCCGGCTCCTCTGGGCCCTCGGGTTGGAGATCCCCCCGCCGAGCTTGCTCGGGTCCGGTGCGCGTGCCCTCCTCATGGGGGGGATCTTCGTCCCGGTCTCCTTCGGCATCCTCGTGGCGTTGAACGGTGATGTCCGGGAGTCGTTCTTCGTCTCCGTTTTCGCGGGGATCGTGTCCGTCGCCCTGCTTTCCTCGCGCATAAGGAGGCAGGCCCGCGCCCGGAACCTCCCGCCCTGGGAGCACTACCGCAGGGACTGACCGCCTCCCCGCTCCTCTCCCGCCTCCCGCCGGAGCCCCCGCCATGAGGAACGCCCTCCTCGCCGCCGCCGCCGTCGAACTCGCCGCCGGCGTCGCGCTCCTGGCGGCCCCCTCCGGAGCGGCGGCGCTGCTGCTCGGCGCGGGCCTCGAGGGGGAGGGGGCGATCCTCGTCTCCCGCTTCCTCGGCGCGGCGGTGCTCGCGCTGGCCTTCGCGGCCGCCGCCGCCGCGCGGGAGCCCGGCGGGCCCGCGGCGGCGGTGATGGGCCGGACGATGCTCCTCTACAACCTCGCCGCCCTCGCCATCCTCCTCCATGCGGCCCTCGTCATGGGCCGCGCGGGACCGCTCCTGTGGCCCTCGGTCGGGCTCCACGCCGGGCTGTCGGGCTGGCTCCTCCGCGGGCTGCGGAGCGGTCAGGGCTCGCGGACGAACACCGCCAGGAAGTAGTCCCCGCCCTTCCGGGCCGGGTCCCGCGCGAGAAGGAACACCTCCCCGTCGTCCGTCGCGGCACCCGTGAGCCTCCCCCCCTCGGGGTCGGCGAGGGCCAGGGTCCCCTTCTTCGAGGCGGAGAGCGGGAGGTCGAAGGCCCCCTCCGTGGCCTCGATCCGGAGCGCCCCCGAATCCCCCGGTCGCCGGACGGCACGGCCGCTGGTGGCGACCTCCATGACCTTCCCCCCCGCGGTCACCGTCGCCAGGATCTCCTCGGAGCCCGTGCCGAAGTCGGGCACCGTCCGGTCCCGCACGGGGTAGGTCGACGGGTCCACCCAGAGGTTCGCCCCCCGGAAGGAGCCCACGAGATCGGCGGCCCGGAACCTCGACGCCTGCCGGAGGGCCAGGATGCCGACGACCTCCTCCCCGTCGAAGGCGGCCGGCGCCAGGAGCATCACGTCCCCGTTCCGCCCGGGACGGGCGCGCAGGGGCGGCGGGCCCTCCCCGCCCGGGCCGAAGTCGAGGAGCACCGTCCCGCCCGGCTCCACCGCGGCGGTCCCGGCGAACCGGAAGGAGCCGACCGTCTCCCTCCCCTCCGGGTGATCCCCGTCCGCCTCGCCGTCGCACTCCGTGCCCGAGAGGACCACCCTCCCGTCCGCCCCGAGGACCAGCGTCCCGGCGGCGCGCCAGGTCTCCAGCCCCGCGGGCGCGTAGGGGGCCCCGCTCGCCGAGGCCGCCGACCGCAGGCCCGCCCACTGCCAGGCGCCGGCGAGGTCCGCGACCGTGAAGGGGCCTTCCATGCGCCGGACGAGCAGGTCGAGGGAGCAGGAGTTCCCGAGGCCCCCGTTCCTTCCCACGAGCACCGTGCCGTCCCGGCTCGACCGGAAGACGGGGGACTCCTCCTCGTCCACGACGAGGTCCCCGTTCCCGGCCCGGTGCCAGGGGACGGTTCCGCCGGAGGCGCGGGTTCCCGAGGCCAGGCCGGCGTCGAGGCCCAGGAACACCCCGCCGCCGCCGAGGATGTCGAGGTTGTTCCACTGGATCCAGCGCTCCTCGAGGGCGACGTCGAGCGTGCCCTCCCCGACGTCCACGGTGCCGATCCCGACCATGACGTTGCGGTTCCGCGAGTCGCCGGGGGGCTCCTCGCCCAGCTCGTAGTACCAGTTGAGGAGCCAGTAGGAGGCCTCCAGCCGCGGGAGGCCGTGGCGGACGACGGGGGCCGCGGCGAGGGCGCCCGGGACGGTGACGGCGACGAGGCCCGCCCCGGCGTCGAGGTCCGCGGGGGCGGCGAGGGCCGGCGCCTCCCCCGGGGGCTCGAGGCAGAACTCCACCTCCCCCGGGGAGGCGTCCGCCGGGAGCAGGGCCTCCTCGAAGGGGAGCGAGAGGGTCGCCTCGAGGGCGAAGCCGAGGTCCGGGGGGCCGACGGCGGCGCCGGGGCCCGCGGCCTGCCGGTCGAGGGGCTCGAGGGCGGGGAGCGGGGCGGAGCGCAGTTCCACGGCGGTGCCCGCGGGGACCGCGCCGGCGGGGACCTCGAGGAGGGCGCCGTCGAGGTCGGCCTCCGGGTCCTCCACGGCGAGCACGCCGCCCGCGGGGCCGAGGATGCGGCGGAGGAGGGTCTCCCCGCCCCCGGGGCGGCCGAGCGCGGAAGACCGCGCTTCGAGCTTGAGCGTCTTCAGCCCCTTCACCTTCGCCTTGAGGGACAGCGCGTAGTCGCCGGTCCCTTCGGCCGCCACCTCGAGCCGGTACCCGCCCGCCGCGGGGAGGAGGAGGGAGGGGAGCCGGAACTTCCCGGGCTTCGCCTCCGCCCCGTCGAGGGACAGGGGGGCCTCCCCGGGCCCGACGAGCCGGGGCTCGAAGGCGAGCGGGGCCTTCCCCTGCGCGGCGATGGACAGGGACAGGACCGTCCCCGCCGCCGCCTCGAAGCGGAAGACGTCCGCCTCCCCCTCCCGGGCGAGCGTCCCCTTCGCCTTGAGGGCCGCGGGCACCTCCGCGTCCACGCCCGCGAGCGCCGCCGCCGCCGGGATCGCCGCGAACGCCGCAGCCAGGATCGCCGCCCCCGCGCTCCTCATGGGGTGCCTCCCCACCGCGCCGGACGATCCGATTCTAGGGCGCGCGCGGAGCGGCGGAGGGCGGGGCTTGCCGCCCGTCATGGGGGGCGGCGGCGGGGCCGTCAGGCGTTCAGGCGCCAGAGGACGAAGTTGAGCACCGCGGCGAAGGAGACCCAGGCGAGGTAGGGGACCATCAGCCACCCGGCCGCGCGGTCCCTGCGGAGGAAGAGGACGGTCGTCGCGAGGATCGCCGCCCACAGCGCGAGGATCTCCGCGAAGGCGAGGCCGGGCTCCCGCAGGCCGAAGAACAGCCAGGACCACGCGGCGTTGAGGACGAGCTGGACCGCCCAGGCCGCGAGCGCGGGGCGCGCCCGCGCGGGGGGCGCCGCGCGCCAGACCCGCCAGGCCGCCACGGCCATGGCGGCGTAGAGCGCGGTCCAGACCGGCCCGAAGACCCAGCCCGGCGGGTTCCAGGGGGGCTTGCGGAGCGCGACGTACCACTCCCCCGGGGCGAAGCGCGCCCCGAAGGCGGCGGCGCCGAAGGAGAGCAGCAGGAAGACCGCGAGCGCGAGCGCCTTCATCGCCTCCCCTCCTCCCGGGCCGCCCGCGCGATCCCGCGGAGCATCCCGGCGAACACGAGCGCGTGGAGCGGCCAGATCCCGTACCAGTAGAGCCGCCCCGAGATCCCCCTGGGGTCGAAGATCGCGGTCTGGCGGATGACCGATCCCCTCCCGTCCCCGTCCCCCTCCACCTCGAACTGGAGCCAGGCCCGCCCGGGCAGCCGCATCTCGGCGGAGAGGCGCAGGAGCCGATCCGGCTCGAAGGCCTCCACGCGCCAGAAGTCGAGGGCGTCCCCGGGGGCGAGGCGCTCCGGGTCCCGCCGCCCGCGGCGCAGTCCGGGTCCGCCGGCGAGGAGGTCGAGGAAGCCGCGCAGCCTCCAGAGGAAGTCCCCGAAGTGCCAGCCGGCCGCCCCGCCGATCCGGCGCACCGGCGCGAAGGCGGCGGCCGGGGGGACGGCCACGCGCACCGAGCGCGCGTCCACCAGGCGCGCCCCGAACCCCCTCCCCCCGTCGGGGCGCGGGGCGCCGGACGCGGAGACGGCGTCCGACCATCGGGTCGCCGCCAGGGCGCGGTCCTCGTTGGCGAGCGCCCGCTCCATGGCCTCGCGCACGCCGCGGGGGCGCACGCGGAAGGTCCGCAGCGCCCGGTCGTCGGTCACCACGGTCTCGTTCACGAGGCTCTCGATGAGCTTGCGCCCGACCCGCGCGTAGACCGGGGTGACGAGGCCGAGCCAGAGGCTCGAGAGGCGGGGCGTCAGCACCGGCACCGGCAGGAAGACCCGCCGAAGGCCCCGCAGGCGGCAGTACTCCCGCATGAGGTCGAGGTAGGAGACGCGATCGGGGCCGCCCACCTCGTAGACCCCCGAGGCGCCCGGGGGGAGGTCGAGGCACTCGAGCAGGTACCCGACGAGGTCCTCGATGGCGACGGGCTGGGCGAGGGTCCGGGTCCACCGCGGCACCGTCATGACGGGGAGCCTCTCCGACAGGGCCCGCACGAGCTCGAAGGAGAGGCTGCCGGAGCCGATGACGACGGAGGCGCGCAGCTCGACGACCGGCACGCCCGTGGAGGCAAGGACCCTCCCCACCTCCTGCCGGCTCGATAGGTGGCGGGAGAGGGCGGTGCCCCGGCCGAGGCCGCCCACGTAGACGATGCGGGCGACCCCCTCCTCGCGGGCGGCCCGCGCGAAGTTCGCCGCCGCGCGGCGCTCCTCCTCCTCGAAGGCGCCGCCGCTTCCGAGCGCGTGGGCGAGGTAGAAGGCGGTCCCGGCGCCGCGGAGCGCGGCGCGGACGGCGGCGGGGTCGAGGAGGTCGCCGGCCGCCACCTCCGTGCCGGGGCCGACGCGCGCCCGGAGGAACTCGGGGCGGCGGGCGAGGCAGCGGACGCGCAGGCCGCGGGCCTCCAGCGCGGGGAGGAGGCGGCCGCCGATGTAGCCGGTGGCGCCGGTCAGGAGGACGGGGGGCGGGGCGGAAGGGGAGGGGGGCGGCACGGGGACATGATGGGGGTGGGGGCGGGAGGGGGACGATCTACCGGCGGACCCCCGAGTGTATCATTATGTGATACAAAACGGGGCGCGGGCGGCGCCTCCGCCCCCCGCGGCGGCCGCCCCGCCTCGGCGCCGCCCCTCCGCGAACCTCCCGTCGTCCCGCCGCCGCCCCCGCCCCGCCTCCGCCAGCCATCCCTCCCGCGACCGGGGGTGGGCGTCGAAGCGGGGGACGTAGGGCTTGACGTCGAGCAGCGGGGTCCGGTCGAGGAGGTCCACGCCGGCCACGCGGAGGACGGTCCCCTCCCGGCCGAGGAGGCGCACCACCGAGAGGCCGATGGGGTTGGGCCGCGAGGGGGCGCGGGTGGCGAAGAGGCCCCGCTCGACGCGGTCGCGGAAGGGGACGACCCGCGCGCGCCAGGGGCCGGCGCGGTGGAGCCACGTGAGGAGCCAGATCCGGTCGAACCCCTCGAGGTCCTCGAGCGCGCGGCGGAAGCGGGCCTGGAGGCGCACCTCCCCCTCCGCGTCCCCCGCGAAGGCGGGCTGGATGGGGGTGCCGGTGGCCGCGGTGAAGGGGGTGCGGACGACGCCGATGGGGCGGAGGGGGAGGTCCATCCCCTCCCCACTACGCCGGGCGGGGAGGGGGGCGGGCGGAAGATCCGGCGCGGGGGCGTGTCCCGGTCGCGGGGGGGACGGAAGGCGTCGGCCCCGTCCGGCCCCCCGCCGCTCCCCCGAACCCGGCGATCCGGGGCGGGTGAGAGGCGGATCCATGAAAATCGGCCATGCGGTGTTCGATTTTCATGGTGTTTGAGCCTGAGCTGCACGGAAGCCCGGCAGGTCGAGGGATCCGTGACGGGCACCGCCTCCACCCCCACCCCCACCCCCACCCCCACCCCCTCCAAAGCACCCTCGGCCTTGACTCCTCCCCTCCACCCCGTCCACCATGGGTCGATGTTCCTCCCCCCCGGCCCCCGGCGACGGCTTCCCGGCGGGATCCTCCCGCTCCTCCTGCTCCTCCTGCCGGTCCTCGCCGCCGCCCTCCTCCCCGCGCCGGCCCGGGCCGACGGGGGGTTCTTCAAGGAGCAGCGGGACCGGATCCCCGTCCCCATCCCGGCCCAGCGGGCGCTCCTCGTCCACCGGGACGGGGTCGAGCGCCTCGTGGTCGAATCGACCGTGGACGCGAAGGCCCAGACCCTGGGGTGGGTCCTCCCCCTCCCGGCGAAGCCCACCTCGGTGGAGGCCGCGACGCCGGGGATCCTCGACACGCTGGACATGGCCACGCGGGCGAGGGTGGAGCCGGACGGGAACCTCCTCGGCGTGTTCGTCCTTCCCGCGCTCGGTCTCCTCCTGGTGGGGGCCTTCCGCCTGCACCGCGCGTCGGTCGCGGCCCACCCGCCCCCGGGGACCTCCGTCCTCCGGATCCTCCTCGCCGTCGCGGTGTTCCTGCTCCTGGGGATCATCGCCATCCCCAATCTCCTCGCCACTGCAGGGTTGGGCACCACGTCCGTCACCGTCGCCGGCGTCGAGGCCTCGGCGGCGCGCCGCATCGGGAGCTACGACGTCGCCGTCCTCGAGGCGAGGGACGCCGCCGCCCTCGGCGCCTGGCTGGAGGCGGCCGGCCTCGCGCCCCTCTCCCCGGAGGCGGTCCCGGTGGTCGAGGAGCACATCCGGGAGGGCTGGGTCTTCGTCGCCGCGCGCCTCGCCCACGAGGGGGACGGCCTCGCCGCGCCCCACCCGCTCTCCGTCGCCTTCCCGGCGGAGCGGCCCATCTACCCGATGCGCCTCACCGCCCTCTCGGGGGGGAGGACCGACCTCCGGCTCCACGTCGTCGCGGAGGGCTCCGCCTCCTGCCGGCCGCTGCGGGTCACGCGGTCGCGGCGGTTCGTGGAGGACCCGGAGGCCGGGGTCACGGGCATCTACGGCGAGACCCGACCCATGCTGGTCGACGCGGAGGGGCGCAGGTTCCGGGGGATCGCCCACCCGGACCTCCGGGCCCTCCTCTGGGACGGCTGTGTCGTCACCCGGCTCGAGGGGAGCGTGGCCGCCCCGGACATGGATCGGGACTTCCTCCCCGAGGTGGGGGCCTACGTCCCCGCGGAGAGGGTCCTCCGCACGGCCAGGGGGGCCTGGCGGGAGGCGCTCTTCCCCGTCTCCATCGCCTGGCTCCTCGGGCTCCTCGTCCTCCTGGCCGAGCCCTTCCCCCTCCCCGGGACGCCCCGGCCGACAGGACGGGTGTGGCTCGGGTGGTTCCTCGCCCTCACCGCGGGAGCGGGGGTGGTGGCGGCGGGGATCGTGGCGGCCATGGAGGTGATCCCCGCGGCGGACCTGCGTTCGGGTCGGGTGCGAGGGTACGAGGTGCTGGACGCGATCCGGGACATCGACGGCTACGCGGGCCGGCCGCTCCCGGAGGCGAGGGCCGCCCTGGAGACGGTGCTCCGGCTGCGGGGCCTCCGCGATCCCCTGACGGGGGAACCGCTCCGGTGGGGGGATTCCCCGGGCTGCGTCGAGTTGTTCGAGGACGACCGCGGCCCCGTGGTGCGCGCCTGGTCGCTCGAGGGGGCGCCCCTGGACGTCCCCTGGCACGAGGCCCGGATCCGTCAGGCGCTCGGGCCGGGGTACCGGATCGGCGCGGGCCCCTTCCCCACGGTGGAGGACCTGCGCGCCCGCTTCGCCCCGGGCGGCGTCCTCCTCGGCGGCCTCCGCAACCCCTTCACCGGGGAGCCCCTGCGCGAGGGGACCGGGCCCGGGGACGTGGAGTTCCTCGTCGAGGGCAAGGAACTCATCCTCCGGGCCCACGGGCGCGGGGGGCGGACCACGGACTTCGACCTGCGGAGTTCCTGGTAGCCCGGCCCCGCGGCTTCTCCTCCCCCGGGAGGGAGGGGTCTCCCCGGAGGAGCCCGTCCCACTCCCGATTCGCTGTGGGGGCGGAGTCCCCCTCGCTACCATGCGGGGCTCCCGACCCAATCCGGGCCGGATCCCCATGAATTCCCGCTTGAGGAGGTGAGACGTGTCGAAGAAGACGTCGAAGTCCGCCGCGAAGCCGGAGGCGGCGCCCGCCGACCCCGCGGCCCCCGCCGCCCCGAAGGCCGCGAAGGCCCCGCGCGCGAAGAAGGCCCCGAGGACCGCGAAGGCCCCCGCGCCGGCCCCCGCCGCCCCCGCCCCGAAGGCCCCCGAGGCGCCTCCGCCCGCCCCCTCCCACGCCGCCATCGCCGCCCTCGCCCGGTCGATCTGGGAGGAGCGCGGCCGCCCGAGGGGCGCCGACTTCGACATCTGGTGCGAGGCGGAGCGCCGCCTCTCCGCGAAGGCCTAGCCTCCGGCGGCGGACCCGGCCGCGCCCGGGCCCGCCCCGGCCGGCCCCCCCAGGAGCGCCGCCGCGGTCCGCTCCTGGGAGCGCTTGATGTCGGCGCAGACGCTCCCGAGGATCCGCTCCGCGTGGGGCGGGATGAAGCAGAAGGAGACGTCGAGCCCCGCCGCCGCGCCCCCGAGCACCACCTCCCGCAGCACCAGCGCCCCGCTCACGTCGATGCGCCCGACCGCGGAGAGGTCCACGAGCACGTTCCGCACCGACCGGTGCCGCGCCAGCTCCCCGACCAGGGCCTGGCGGAGGAGGGGGGCGGAGCCGAACCAGATCACGCCCATGGGCTTGAGGACGAGCACCCCGTCCAGCTCCCGGGCCGTCACCTTCACCTTCTGCTCGCGCCAGAGGTGGACCGCCAGCGACAGCGCGATGCCCCCCATGACCGCGTACTCCACGTGGGGCGCCAGCGCCAGCGTGAGGATCCCGGTCGCCACCCCGACGGCCGCCTGCAGCCGCGCCACCTTCCAGAGGTAGAGGAGCGGACCGGGCCGCAGCAGGCGGAGGACCGAGGCGATGATGATCGCCGCCAGCACCCCCCGCGGCAGGGAGGAGAGGAGCCCCGCGAAGGGGAGGAAGAGGAGCACCGTCGCCCCGGCGACCCCGCCTGCCAGCCGCGTGCGGGCGTCGGCGAGGACGGCCAGCGACGTGCGCGAGAGCGAGCCTCCCACGGGGAACCCCCCCGAGAGCCCCGAGGCGAGGTTCGCGGCCCCCTGGCTCAGGAACTCCCGGTCGGGGTCCCAGGGGACGCGGTGCTGCTCCGCGTAGTACTGCGCCACGGAGGCGACCTCGGCGAAGCCCACGAAGGCGATGAGGGCGCCGGAGACGAAGAGCGAGGGGAGCCGCGACCAGGGGAGATCGAGGGAGAAGAGGAACTCGACCTCCGCCGATCCCACCCGGGGGCCGCCCCACCCGTAGCCGGCCGAGAGGAGCGTCCCCCCGACCACCGCGAGCAGGACGGCGGGGAAGCGGGGCAGGAACCGCTGCCCGCCGAGGATCACCCCGAGGGTCAGGAGCCCGAGGGAGAGGGCCCCGGCGTCCCAGCGCCCCGGGGAGGAGAGGGCCCTCGCCGCCCCCTCGACGGCCCCCCGTCCCCCCGCGTCCAGCCCGAGGAGGGGCGGCACCTGGCCCGCCACGATCACCAGGGCCGCGGCGGCGGTGAACCCCCGCAGGACCGGCTGGCTCATGAGGTAGGTGATGGAGCCGGCCTTGAGGAGCCCGAGGGCGAGGCGCACCACGCCGACCACGAGCGCGAGGAGGCAGGCGAGCACCACGTACTCGTCGGAGCCGGGGACCGCCATGGAGGAGAGCGCCCCGAAGGTGAGGAGGCTCGTGACGGCCACGGGCCCCGTCTGCAGGTAGGGCGAGGAGGTCAGCAGCGAGGCCACGAGCGGCGGCAGGGCGCCGGCGAGGAGCCCGCGATGGGCGGGGAGCCCCGCCAGTTCCGCGCAGGCCATGCTCTGGGGGATGAGGACGAGGGCCACCGTCCCCCCCGCGAGGACGTCGCGCCACCGGCTCCGCCCGGCCTCCGGGACGGTCGACGGGGCGGTCACGGGGCGCTCCCGTCCGCCGCGGCGGCCCCCGCCGCGGCGGCCCCCTCGCGGAGCGCGAGGACGAGGCGGATCGAGCGATCGGCCCTCTCGCGCCAGGGGCGGAGGAAGGGGGCGAGGGCCGGCTCCGCCGCGGCGCGCGCGTCGAGGTCCGCCGCGGCGCCGCGCAGCAGCGCCTCCAGCGCCCCGAGCGCCTCCCCGAGCCGCTCCAGGCTCGCGGCGGAGAGGAGGAGGTTCTCCGTCTCCGTCGCCCGGTCGCCGAAGCCGCGGGGGACCCCGGCGTCGCGGGAGATGCGGGCGAGGTCGCTCCGCGCGAGCGCGATCCCGGCGAGGGCGGGGCGGCAGAGGTGCAGCGCGATCTCCCGGAGCCCCGTCTCCGGGTCCGAGGGATCGAGGTCCCCCCCCGGGAGCGGCGGGGCGGCGGCGGCCGGGGGGCCGAGGGTCTCGCGGTGGAGGAGGGCGAGCTCCTCGACCTGCGCGGCGAGGGCGGCGGGGAAGGGGGCCCCGCAGCGGCGGGCCGTCAGGGCGAGCACCGGGAGCCAGCGGAGGAGGTGATCGTCGAGGAGCTCCCGCGCCAGGGCGCGGACCCGGCCGGCCTCCGCGGGAAGGCCGTCGAGGAGCGCGTCCGCCTCGGCGCCGGAGAGGTGGGCCAGCGCCGCCAGCGCCGTCGCGAGGGGCTCCGGCCCGTCCCCCGGGGCCGCGGGGGCGGCCCCGGTGCGGCGGAGGAGGTCCTCCAGGGGCGCCGCCCCGGCGCCCCCGGCCCGGCCCTCCGCGTCGAGGAAGAACCCCTCCACGGGGAAGACCTCGAGGCCGAAGACCCGCTCGTGGTCCGCGGCGGCCGCGGCGGCGGCCTCCTCCCCGCGGAGCGCCTCCTCGAGCAGCGGGCTCAGGCGCGCCGCCTCCAGGTCCGCGGGGACCGGGCCCCGGGAGGCGAGGTCGGCCAGCAGCGCCCAGGCGCGGGACCGCGCCTCCGCCTCCGCCGCGGGGCCGGCCGCCCCCGCCCCCTCCCCTGTGCGCGCCTCCATCTCAGGAGGGGCTCCCGGGGAGGGGCGGCAGGCGGTAGGCCGACGCCGCCGGCTTGAGGGGCCGCGGGAGCCAGTGGGGGCGGCGCGTCCCGTCGGGGGAGTGGGCGCGGGCGGGCCGCGCCAGCGCGAGCCACTCCCGGTAGACCTCCATGGAGCGCCTCCCGTCCACCCGCACGTCGCCGAGCCGGTCCCCGGGATGGGCGCGCTCGACGTTGCGGGCCTTCTGGTGCCAGCAGTGGCCGCCGCTCACCGGGTCGGGGTGGACGCCGTGGGTGAGGTTCTGGTGGACGCCGACGTCCTCCCACCAGATGCGGCTCGTGTCCGGGTCCGGGGATTCCCAGGGGCCGCCGCCGCGGAGCACGTCGAGGGTGCGGCGCTCCGCCTCCGCGTCGAGGGCGACGAGGCTCGACATGCCCGCGCCGATCCCGTCCCCGTCCCTCAGGCGCCAGCGGCCGAGGTGGTGGCTCACGGCGACGATGCCGGGCTTGATCCCCTCGGTGACCCAGGCCCGGTCCACGAACCACCCGATCTCCGTCGTCACGCGCAGGAGGTCCCCCGTCCGCGCGCCGATGCGGTCGGCGTCGGAGGGGTGGATCCAGACCGGGTTGCGGTGGGAGATCTCGTAGAGCCACTTGGAGTTCGCCGAGCGGGTGTGGATGAGGGTGGGGAGGCGGAAGTTCGGGAGGAGGAGCATCTCCCCCTTCGCCGCGTCGATGCGGCCGGGGTGGACGTGGCTCTCGAGGGGCCAGGGGATGCAGTGGCGCTGCTCCCCCCAGCCCCAGGCGCGCAGGGTGGGGCTCATGAACTCCAGCCGGCCGGAGGGGGTGGTGAACCCGGCGCGCCGCTCCCCGTCGACCTCGATCCCCTTCCCCGGGGCGGCCGCCCGCTCGTGGAGGGAGTAGTCGTCCTTCGACACCTCGAAGGCCCCGTACTTCCGCATGTAGGCCAGGGGCGTCAGCCCCTCCTTCGCGGCGGCCTCCGGGAGCCCGGGGACCGACTTCTCGAAGATGTGGCCGAAGTACTCGTCCATGGTGATCGGCTCGCCCGGCCGCGCCGGGCTCTCGAACCACCGCCGCACCCCGAGGCTCCCGTCGGGGTCCATGGCGAAGGCGAGGTCGACCCAGAACTCCGATTCCTCCCAGACCTCGCCCGGGTTGGCGTCCCTGGTGCGCGCGACCCTCCGCCCCGCGCGCTCCATGGCCACGCGCCGCACCGGCTGGCGGAAGCCGATCCAGCGGCCGGAGTGGGTCTCCTGGCTCATGAGGTCGTGGCGCTCCCCGCCGTGGCCCATGGGGAGGACGTAGTCGGCGAACCAGGCGGTCTCGCTCCAGGTGGGGGTGAGGGCGACGTGGAGCCCGATCCGCGATTCGTCCTTCAGCGCCCGGATCCACTGGAAGCCGTCGGGGTTCGTCCAGACCGGGTTGTAGACGCGGGTGAAGTAGACGTCCAGCGTCCCGCGCCCCTCCTCGAGGAAGTGGGGGAGGAGGAAGGACATCTCGAACATGGAGAGCGGCCACTCGAGCGGCATGAGGAGCTCGTTCCAGGCCTCCCCCGCGGGGGGGGAGGAGAAGGGGACGGGGACGAACTTGTTCCAGGTGTGGAGCGAGGTGCCGCCGCGGGTGCCGACGCTCCCCGTGAGGACGTTGAGGAGGAAGAGCGCCCGGGCGACCTGCCAGCCGCCGAGGTTCCCCGTGGCGGCGGCGCGCCAGACGTGCGCGGAGAGGCGGTCGCCGGCGGCGGCGACGCACTCCGCGGCCTCGCGGATCCGGTCCGCGGGGACCCGCGCCTCGGCGGCGGCCCGCTCGGGGGTGAAGGGGCGGTAGAGGGCCTTCAGCAGCCGCTCGAAGTCCTCGAACCGCCACCCCCCCTCCGCGGCGCTGCGCGCCGCCTCCGCGGCGACGGCCCGGGGCTCCTCCCCCTCGGCCCACTCCGCGGCGGTGGCCAGCGTCTCCTCCCAGTTCACCCAGCGGCGGAGGAACCCCCGGTCGTACCGGCCGGTCTCGAGGAGGTGGTTCGCGAAGGCGAGCAGCACCGTGGTCTCGCTCCCCGGCCAGGTGGGGAGCCAGACGTCGGCGCGGGAGGCGGTGTTGGAGAGGCGGGGGTCGAGGACCACCAGGCGCGCCCCGTCCCGCTTCCCCTCGATGATGCGCTGGGCGTGGGGGTTGAAGTAGTGCCCCGCCTCGAGGTGGGAGGAGACGAGCAGCGTCGTGCGGGCGTGGGCGTAGTCGGGGCTCGGCCGGTCGGACCCGCTCCAGAGCACGTAGCCGGTCCGGGCGGAGGAGGAGCAGATGTTCGTGTGGCTGTTGTGCCCGTCCACGCCCCAGGCCGTGACGGTGCGGTTGGCGAAGTGGTCCTCCCCGGGCCGGCCGACGTGGTAGACGATGCCGTCGCGCCTCCTCCTCCGGCTCTCGCGCATGCGGCCGCCGATGTCGCGGAGCGCCTCCTCCCAGGAGACCCGCACCCACTTCCCCCCGCCCCGCGCGCCGGCCCTCTTCAGCGGGTGGAGGATCCGCTCCGGGTCGTAGGTCTGGTTGTGGGTCGCCGGGCCCTTGGCGCAGTTCCGCCCCCGGCTCCCCGGGTGGGCGGGGTTCCCCTCGAACTTGCGGACCTCGAGCGTCTCGCGGTCCACGTAGGCCAGCAGCCCGCAGGCGCTCTCGCAGTTGAAGCAGATGGTGGGGACGAGGGTGTAGCGGCGGGCGACCCGCTGCGGCCAGGCCTTCCCGTCGTACTCGACCCAGTCCCCCCAGCGGTCGGGGGGCGGGTACTGGCTCAGGCGCCCGTCGGCCTGGAGGACGCGGGTGAGGGGGACCGGGGCCGCCCCGCTCTCCGCGTATTCCGGCAGCGGCAGGGGATCCCCCTGCGGCCTCCCCGGCGCGGCGGCGGGGAGGATCGGGCGGGCGCCGCCGGCCCCGAGGAGCCGGGCGAGGAAGCCCCGGGTGGAGGTTCGGTCGGCCATGGTCAGCTGTTGGGGACCTCCTGGGGCGCCATGACGAAGACGAACTCGTAGATCCACATCCCGGCGACGGCGGCGGCGCCGGCGGCGGCCAGCGCCGCGGGATGCCCGGTGGGGACGAGCGCGAGGGGGAGGGCGTGGCCGAGGACCATCGCTCCCCACCAGAACTCCCGCCGCCACTTCCCGCGGGTGATCTCCCGCGCGGCGCGGGCGGCGACCTCCGAGGCGTGGGGCATCCCGAACTCCCCGAGGAGGACGAGGGCGAGGTCGAGGAGGAGGGAGAGGCCGAGGGTCCGGGCCGAGAGCGCGGCGAGCGCCGGGGGGGGGTCCAGGAGGGGGGCCGCGAGGAGGAGCGCCGCCGCGCCGAGGATCGCCGCCTGCACCGCGAGGTGGAAGGGGAGGAGCGGGCTCTGCCAGAGGTCCCTCCCCTCCGCCTGCCCGAAGAGGAAGGCGGTGTAGACGGCGGTCCCGAGCGCGAGGACCGACCCGGCCAGGAGCAGCGCCGGCCGCGCCGCCTCCACGGGGCCCGCGGGGATCCAGCCGAGCATCGCGCCGGCCTCCGCCGCGGTCCAGAGCGAGGCGAGGGTGGAGAAGCCGACGAGGATCACGGCCCCCCGCGTCAGCCAGGAGCGCCACTGGGGGCGGAGCAGGATGTAGAGGAACCGCTCCGGCCGCTCCAGGTCGAGGACGAGGAGCAGCGTGGTGGCCACCATCAGGGCGACGACCGCGACGCCGCCCGCGACGGCGGTCCCGGCGTGGAAGGGGGCCCACCCGAGGCCGAAGGCGGCGGCGAGGAGGAGGAAGAGGCCGGAGGCGATCCCCTTCGTCACGAGGTAGGCCGGGACCGGCCAGTGCCAGGGGACCCGGTGCTGGGCGTTCCAGGCGACCCGGATCATCTCCCCGGCCACGCGCCGGCCGAGGGCGAGGGGGCCCGGGGCCGGGAGCCCCTGGTCCTGGGGCGGGGCGAGGACGGCGGTCCCCGCGCGGGCGCCGGCGAGGAAGGAGCCGAAGGGGTCCTCGACGGGCGGGAGCCCGGCCCCGCCGCCCCCGCCGCCCCCGCCGCCGCCCCCTCCCTTCCCGCCGCCGCCCCCGCAGCCGCCGCTCCCGCACCCGCCCGACCCGCACCCTCCCCCGCGGGGCTCCGGCACGTCCGAGGTCATGAAGGAGGCGGGGTACTGCTCCGCCGCCGTCGGGACGAGGCCGGCGGCGGTGCCCTCGACGTAGAAGAGCTTCGGCGCGGTGCCCTGCTCGGGCTTGCGCACGGAGACCTTCTCCCGGGCGAGGGTGCGGCTGATCTCCGAGGCGGGGTCGTCGAGGTCCCCGGCGAGGATGGCGTGGGTGGGACAGACGACGACGCAGGCCGGCTCCAGGCCCACCTCGATCCGGTGGGAGCAGAAGTGGCACTTGGCGGCGGTGAGCGTCCCGGGGTCGATGTGGATGGCGTCGTAGGGGCAGGCCTGGAGGCAGGCCTTGCAGCCGATGCAGGCGTCCCCGGAGAACTCCACGATCCCGTCGGCCCTCTGGTACATCGCCGCCGTCGGGCAGATGCGCACGCAGGGCGGGTTCGCGCAGTGGTTGCAGCGGGTGACCTGGAAGTGGCGGGCCACGTCGGGGTAGGTGCCGGTCTCCACCGACTTGACCCAGGTGCGGTGGACGCCGAGGGGGACGTCGTTCTCGCTCTTGCAGGCGGTGGAGCAGGCGTGGCAGCCGATGCAGGATCGGTTGTCGATGAGGAAGCCGTAGTTCATCCAGAGCCGCCCCCGGGGGTCCGCGCGAGGGGGATTTGTACCACCCGACGCCCGTCAAGCCGGGGGATACCGAACCCGTCACGGCCCGCCCCTCCCCGTCCCGGCGGCGGGGACCTCCCCCGGGACTAGAATCCCCTCCCGGGCGGCCTCCCCTCCCCCGGACCCGGCCCCGGGCGAGACGCCGCCTTCCCTCCCATGCAGGGGCTCCTCAGGACCCTGGCCGGCAACCCCCTCCTCCTCCTCCTCGCGGTGGCGGCGGTGGGCTACGCGCTGGGCAAGGCGACCCGGCTCGGCCTCGCCGCGGTCCTCTTCACGGGCCTCGCCTTCGGCGCGCTCGACCCCTCGCTGCGCCTCCCCGAGGAGGCCTACCTCTCGGGACTGGCCCTCTTCGTCTACGCGCTGGGGCTCTCCTACGGCCCCTCCTTCTTCGCCTCCCTCCGCCGCCGCGGCATGCGGGACACCGGCCTCGTCCTCGGCGTGCTCGCCCTCGTCACCCTCGTCACCGCCGCCGCCGCCCGCCTCCTCGGCGTGGACGGGGCCCTGGCCGCGGGGGCCTTCTCCGGGGGCCTGACGAACACGCCGGCGCTCGCCGCCGTCCTCGAATCGATCCAGCACGCCGGCGGGGAGGGGGACCTCGAGAAGCGGCTGCTGGAGCCGGTCGTCGCCTACTCCCTCACCTACCCCTTCGGCGTGGGGGGGATGCTGCTCGCCATGGAGGCGGCGCGCCGGCGCTTCGGCCTCGACCCGCGGAAGGACGCGGCGGGCCTCGCCGGGGTCGCCCCCGGCGCGGACGGGCTCGACGCGCGCACGGTCCGGGTCTTCAAGCCGCGCGCCGTCGGCCGCACCCTCGGCGAACTCCTGCGGGCCCACGGGTGGCGGGTCGTCTTCGCGCGCCACCGCCGCCGGGACGGGCTCCCGGCGGTGGCCCTCGACGGGACGATGCTCGAGGAGGGGGACCAGCTCACGCTGGTCGGCCCGCCGGCGGAGGTGGCGGCGGTGATGGAGTTCCTCGGGGAGGAGAACCGGGACCCGCTCGACCTCGACCGCGCGGTGCTCGACTACCGGCGCATCTTCGTCTCGAGCCGGGAGGCGGCGGGCTTCGCCCTCGGGGACCTCCACCTGCCGGAGCGGTTCGGGGTGGTGGTCACGCGGGTGCGGCGCGGGGACGCGGAGTTCGTGCCGGCGCCGGACACGACGCTGGAGCTCGGGGACCGGGTGCGGGTGGTGGGGCGGGTCGCCGACCTCGAGCGGGCGGGACGGTTCCTCGGGGACTCCTACCGGGCGGTGAGCGAGATCGACCTCCTCTCCTTCAGCGTCGGGCTGACGCTCGGGATCGTGCTCGGGATGGTGGCGGTGGAGCTGCCCGGGGGGGTGAAGTTCCGGCTGGGGCTCGCGGGGGGGCCGCTGGTGGTGGCGCTGGTCCTCGGATCGCTCGGGCGGACGGGGCCGCTGCTCTGGACGCTGCCCTACAGCGCGAACCTCACGCTGCGGCAGTTCGGGATGGTGCTCTTCCTCGCGGGGGTGGGGACGCGGGCGGGGGGGGCCTTCGTGGGGACGCTGGCGGGGGGCGGGGGCTGGGCGCTGCTCGGGCTCGGGGCGGTGATCACGGCGACGGCGGCGGCGGCGCGGTTCGCGGCGGGGCGGCTCGGGCTCGGGAGCCCGATGACGCTGCCCGTGGGGATGGCGGGGGGGATGCAGACGCAGCCGGCGCTG
>JAKLKS010000062.1 GCA_023150535.1 Planctomycetota bacterium | reverse complement strand
AGTAGCCTCCGCTGACGCGGTCGAGGCAGAGCACGGTGCCGCGGAGCGCCCCGGCGTCCGCGACCGCGGGGTCGGGGGAGCCGGCGAGGCGGCCCAGCTCCGGAAGGGCGCCGGGACCGAGCGCCCCGAGGCCGAGGCGGGCGCTGCGGGCGATGGCGGGGTGGGGATCCGCGATGCGGGCGGCCAGGGCCTTCGCCCAGGCGTCCACCTCGGGGTCCCTCTCCGGCGGCGCGGCGGGGCGGGCGGGGCCCCCGGGGCCGGGACCCTCCTGCGCGGTGGCGGCGGCGCAGGCGGCGGCGAGGACCGCCGCGAGACCCGCGGCGGCGACGGCGTGCATCCTCCTCATGGCGACCTCCTCGGCGCGGCGACCGCTCCTCCGCGCCGGGGGAAGTCTCCCCCGGGGAACTTGCAGGGACCTTAAGCGGCCCCGGCTACTCCAGCACCTCGTCCCGCTCCTCCACCTTCCCGTAGAGGGCCTCCTGCCCCGCCCGGTACTCGGCGATGCCGCCCTCCAGGGCCGCCGCCAGGGCCGGGGCGAGGCCCGCGGCGGCCTCCACCCTGCGCGTGTAGACGAAGTCGGCCCCCGCCGCGTAGAGCTCCCCCACCCCCTTGAGCGTGAGCGAGTTGGCGATGATGACGACGTCCTTCGACAGGGACCGCAGCATCCGGACCAGCTTCAGGTTGGTCGTCCCCCGCAGGAGGTCGTCGGGGATGGTGCAGATCACCACCTTCGCGTGCTCGACCCCGCAGGCCCGCAGCGCGTCCATGGAGGAGAAGTCGGCGTAGTGGGTCTTCGCCCCCCGCTTCTCGATGGCCGGGTGGATCTCGGAGTTGAAGTCGAGGACCATCACCTCCCCGAGGAGGGCCGGGTGCCGCCGCTCGATCTCGTGGAGGAGCGACGACGCGACCCTGTGGAACCCCAGGAACACGATCTCGTGGCGCTCCGGCGGGGCCGCCGCCTCCCCCTTCTCCGCGGGCGACTTCATGCCGAGGAGGGACAGGAGCCCCCCCGCCGCGGCGTGGATCCGGTCCCCCGCGTCGAACAGCAGGGGCGTCGCCAGGGCCGTCGCGACGAAGGCGAAGATCACCTCGCTCGTGAACTGCTCGTCCACGTGCCCGAGCCCCTGCCCGATGTAGGCGATGACGAGGCAGAACTCCGAGATCTGGGCGAGGCGCGTGGAGGCGACCACGGCGCTGCGCCGGTCCATCCCGTTGACGTAGAGGAGAGGGAGGAAGACCACGTAGCGGGCCGCCAGGGAGACCGCGGCCATGAAGGCCGCCAGCAGGAGGACCATCGCCCCCCCGGGCTTCGGGATCCCCGCGCCCAGCGCCACGAAGAAGAGGGTGATGAAGAAGTCGTGCACCACCGCCACCTTGGAGACGACGTGGTGGCTGACGGGGTGGGTCGCAAGGCTCGCCCCCGCGATGAGGGCCCCCATCTCCATGGACACGGAGAGGTGGAGGTGGATCCCCAGGGCCTCGGCGACCGGGCCGAGGCTCGCCCCGAGGAGCCCGATGCCGAAGCACCAGCCGATGGCCGCCACGAGGAGGAGCTCCGGGGACCGGGCGATCCAGCGCAGCCCCACGGGCAGGAGGTGGCGGGAGAGCAGGACGGCGAGGGCGACGAGGATGCCGATGCCGAGGAAGGAGCCGGCCACGGTGCCGAGCTGCGGGCTCGCGAAGTTCGGCTGGGCCGCCAGCACCACGATGGCCCAGACGTCCTGGAGGATCAGCAGCCCCACCGCCACCCTCCCCGCGGAGGTGTCCATCTGGAACCGCTCCTGCAGGAGCCGCACCACGAGGAGCGTGGAGGAGGCCGCCGCGGTGATTCCGACGTAGAGCGGGGCGTAGGGGCCCGCGAGCCCCTCCCACCCGGCGGCCGCGGCGAGGCTCGCCGCCCCCCAGCCGAAGAGCACGCAGAGGGGGAACTGGAGGAGGCCGGTCACGAGGAGCACCCGCCCGCTGGAGAGGAGCTTGCGGAGGTCCATCTCGAGCCCGATGAGGAACAGGAGGAAGACGAGCCCGAGGTCGGCGATGGTGGAGACGTTCTCCCGGTCGATCACCGCCCCCGGGGTGTTGGGGCCGAGGAGGACGCCCGCGAGGAGGAGGGCGGCGAGGGAGGGGATCCTGAAGCGGGTGAAGACCACCGTGAGGATGCCCGCGAAGACGAGGCAGAGCCCGATGTCCCGGACGAGGGGGTTGATCCCGCCCGCCGAGGCGAGGGGGAGGAGCGAGGGGAGGAACCCGTCCGCCCCCGCCGTGGTGGAGATGCCGCCGTCCATGCCCGCCCCGCCTCCTTCCGCCCCGCCCGGCTACCCTGCGCCCGCGCGCAGGCGCGCGGTGATCCGCCTCGAGGAGCCCTCGAGGATCCGCCTCCAGGGCCCGAGGAAGAGGATCCCCGCCCCCATGGCCAGCGGCACCCAGCCCGGCGGTCCCCAGGCCGCCCCCCGGACGCCGGGGTCCGCCCCCTGGAGGAGGAGCGGCAGGCCGGCCGCGACGGTGAGGGCGGCGTTGGCCACCGTGGAGGGGACGACGCTCCGCGAGGCGATGCGCATCCAGCCGAGCAGCGCCCCGAGCAGGCAGCAGGTGAGGACGAAGGCGCCGCCGCGCTCCAGGGATCGCGCCGCCCCCCCTCCCGAGAGGAGGAACACGGGCGCGTACCAGGCCCCCCAGAGGACGCCGTGCAGCAGGAGGCCGGGGAGGAGGCCGATGCGCTCGACGAGGCGGGTGAGGAAGTACCCCCGCCAGCCGATCTCCTCGGAGAGCGCCTGGATCCAGAGGAGCGCCAGCGCCGCGAGGAAGGCGGGGACGAGGGTGAGGGCGGCCGCCGGCGCCGGGGCCGGGGACGGGGTCGCGGCCGGGCCGGGGGCCGGCCCCGCGGGGAGGCCGGCGAGGTCGAGGGAGAGGGCCACGAGGATGGCCCCGGCGGCGACGGCGAAGGGGGTGGAGCGGGCGAGGCGGAGGAAGCGGCGGCCCGAGGGGCGGAGGCCGGCGGAGCGGGCGTCCATGGGCTCCACGCGGGTGCGGACCCACCAGGCGGCGAAGAGGGGCTGCCAGCCCATGGCCACGGCGTAGAAGAGGGAGGCGGAGAGGAGGCGGGAGCCGAGGGGCCGGTCCTCCCCGAGCCAGGGCTCGCGGAAGGCCCAGACCGCGCCCCAGGTGAGGGCGAAGGTGAGGACGAGCCAGGTGCGGAGGCCGGTGGTGGTGGAGGGGCGCGATCCGCTCATACCCATGTCCGGGGTCCGGGGAAGGGAGTGGAGGGCCGACGCGGGCTCAAGGAACCCGGTTGCGCCCGGCACTACTACCACGGGAGGGGCACCCCGGTCGAGAAGGGGCCGCCCCGGGGAGGCGGACGGCGGCGGGGGGGGGAGCGGTCCCGCCGGTCCCCGTCACCGCCCGCAGCCAGGTCCCGAGGTCCCCCTCGTCGGCGGCGAGGATCCGCTCCTCCGCGCGGAAGCCCTCCGCCGCCCGATCCCGGGGGAGGTCCGTGTCGAGGATCCCCCGATCCTGGAGGTACTCCCCGATCCGGCCGTTCAGGAGGAGGCGCGGGGACCAGGGGAGCGGGTTCGCGGCCGAGCCGTGGCGGACCAGCGTCGTGGTGCAGTTCTCCAGGAGCGTGCTGCAGAAGGTCCCCTCCCCGGCGAGCCTCCCCGCCCGCAGGAGCGCGGCGCGGAGGGCCGCCTCCATGGGGACGGGATCGGGCTTCAGGGAGAGGAGCAGGATCCGATCCCCCCGGGCCCGGGCCCGCAGGCCCAGCACGTCCCGCGGGTCCCCGAGCACGCAGTGGAGCGGGTAGCCGCGGAGCATCCCGCGGAGGACGGAGCAGGCCTCCCCGGGCCGGCGGCGCGCCTCCACCGAGAGGACGAGCGCCTTGCCGTCGCGGAAGGTGAAGAGGAGGAGCGTGTGGGCGATGGCCCCCATGCCCCACCCTAGGCCCCGACGGTCCCGGCCCCGGGATCCGGCTCCCCGGCCTCCGGCTCCTTCTCCCACCGCACGAGGTGCAGGTCCTCGACGAAGATCACGAACAGCACCGGGACGAGGACGAGGGTGACCACGGTGGCGACCAGCATCCCCGCGATCTGGACGTAGCACATGGGCTCCCACAGCGGCCCGCCGTCCATCGCCAGGGGGATCAGCCCCCCCACGCACGCCAGCACCGTCACGACCACGGGGCGCAGCCGGGCCAGCCCCGCGTCGACGACGGCCCTGCGCAGCGGCTCCCCCTTGTGGCGCATCTCGTCGATGAAGTCGAAGAGCACGATCACGTGGGAGATGATGAGGCCCGCCAGCGACGCCACCCCGAGGAAGGCCATGAAGCCGAAGGTCGAGCCCATGACGACCAGCCCGACCAGGCCGCCGACGACGCCGAAGGGGACGGCCGCGTAGACGAGGATCGGCTGGGTCACGGAGTTGAACTGGAGGACGAGGGCCAGGTAGATCGCGACGAAGGAGACCACCAGGGCGACCGACAGCGACTCGAAGCCCTTGTCCTGCTCGGACTTCTCGCCGCCGAACTCCCGGCGGTACCCGGCCGGGAGCGACCATGCCTCCGCCTCCGGGCCGCCGTCCGGCGCCGGGCGGAACGCCCGCTCGAGCTCCGCGACGACCGCGCTGGGCAGCACTCCCGGAACGGTGTCGCAGCGCACGGTGATGCACCGCTCGTGGTCCCGCCTGCGGATCTTCGGGGTGACGAGCTCCTGCTCGAACGCCGCGAGCTGCCGCAGCGGCATCCGCACCCCCGTGGCCGCGTTGACGACGGGGAGGCTGAAGAGGTCGTCGATCCGGCCGCGCTCCGACGGCCGCAGCCGCAGCACGATGTCGATGAGCCGGTCGCGCTCGCGCATCTGGCTGACGGACAGCCCGGAGAGGCCGGTTCCCACGGTGGCGGCGACGTCCTGGTGCGACACCCCGCTCATGGCGGCGCGATCGCCGTCGACGGCGAGCGTCATCTGGAAGACCGGCTCGCCCCAGTCGTCGTGGATGTCCGTCGTCCCGGGGATCGAGCGCAGCCTCGTCTTGACCCGCTCGGCGAGGTCGCGGAGCGTCCCGGTGTCGGGCCCGAAGATGCGAAGCTGCACCGGGATGCCGATCGGGGGCCCCGTCTCGAGCATCTGGGTCCTCACACGCGCCTCGGGGATCCGGAGGGGAAGCTCCCGCTTCAGGCGGTCGACGATCGACGCGGTCTCCTCCTTCGACGCCGTGTGGACGAGGATCTGCGCGTAGTTGTCGGCGCGCTGCTCCGGCTCGATGGAGAGCCAGAAGCGGGGCCCGCCGGCGCCCACGAAGGTCGTGTAGCTGCGGACGTGCCGCCCCTCCAGTCCGTCGATCTCGCGGACGGCGCCCAGCGCGACGTCGCGGGTCAGGCGGATGGGCGACCCCTCCGGGAGGTCCAGGTTCACGACGAAGACGTCGTGCAGGTCCTTGGGGAAGAAGGAGGTCCCGACCGTGCGCACGAGGAGGGCGCCCGCGGCGAGGACGAGGATCGCGACCCCCGCCGAGAGGAACCGGTGGGAGATGCAGCGCTCGACGAAGGCCTTGTAGAGGGCCGGGAACCCCGTCGCGGGTCCGCCCCCGGAGGACTCGAACCCCTTCTGCCCCTTGAGCACGAAGAACCCCAGCAGCGGCGCGAAGGTCCACGCCACCAGCATCGCGGCGAGCAGGGAGAAGGTGACGACGACGGGGAGCGAGTAGATGAAGTCCCCCGTCTTGCCCTCGACGAGCAGCAGGGGAAGGAAGGCGACGACGTTCGTCAGGGTCGCGTAGAGGACGGCGCGGGAGAGACGCCGGGGGCCGAGCCACGCCGCGATCGACCGCGGCCGGCCGTGCGCGAGTTCGCGGTTGATCGCGTCGGCGGCGACGACCGGCGCGTCCACCAGCATCCCCAGGGCGATGATCAGGGCGGCGATCGAGACCTGCTGGAGGTCGATCCCCGCGACCTGCGCCATCCCCAGCGTCATCGCGACGGTGATCGGGATGCAGACGGCGACCAGCAGCGCGCTCCGCCACTCCATGAAGAGGATCGACACGAGCACCACGATGACGATCGCCTCGATGAGGCAGCGGTTGAAGGAGGCGATCTTGTGGTGCACCTCCCCCGGCTCGTTGCTGGTGCGCTCGATCCGCAGGTCCTGCGGCAGCAGGAGCCTCGCGTCCTCGACGGCCGCGGTGACGTCGCGGTCGTACTCCGCGATGTGGGTGCCCTTGACCTGGCGGACCGAGAGCGTGATGGCCCGCCCGGTCCGGAGCTCCAGGCCCTCCGGCATCTCCTCCCCGTGATGGACCGCGTCCTCCCCGCCCGGAGGGGCCCCGGCGGCGGCGCCCCCCCGGGGGACCTTCACGGTCCGGAAGTTCAGCACGTCCGCCGGGTCCTCGTAGCCCCGGGTGACCTCCACGAGGTCGCGGAGGTAGAGGGGGTAGCCGTCCTTCGAGAGGCCGAGCACGGTCTGCCCGATCTCGGATGCGGAGACGTACTCCCCGGTCGGCCGGACCACGACGCTCTGGTCGGGCAGCTCGACCCGGCCCCCGGGGATGTTGATGTTCCGCTGCTGGACGCGATCCACGATCGCGAGGGGGGTGATGCCGAACTGGTGGAGCCTCTGGCCCGAGTAGGACAGCCACACCCTCTCGTCCTGGGCGCCGACGAGGTCGATCTGGGCCACGAAGGGCGACTGCTTGAGCCGGTCGCGGAGGAGGTCGGCGAACTCCTTGAGTTCGCGGTAGGTGTACTTGTCGCGCGCGTTCCGGGCGAGAAGGGCCTCGAGATCGTCCGGGTCCCGGACCCAGAAGCCCGGCCAGACGTCGGGGTGCTCCTCGCCGGCCCCGGCCGCCTCCCGCTCCCACCGGCGGGTCTCCCGCAGGAGGTCCTCCCGGGTCCTCCCCGGAAGGAGCGAGAGGTCCAGCATCCCGGCGCCGGGGGCGTCGAGGATGGCCGGGTCGGCGGCGATGCCGGACCCGGTCAGGTGCTGCGCCAGGGTGCGGCCCATCCTGAGGACGCGGGAGCGGGCGACGGTGTCGGGGTAGACCAGCACCCCCGTCCACCTCTCGGCCGGCGCCGCGGCGGCGGAGGTCCGCCGGTGCTCCAGGATGGAGGCGCGGAGGCTCCGGGCGCGGAGGCGGATCTCGAGGTCCGTGAGCGGAGGCGAGCTGATGGTGAGCATGACGGCCACCGAGTCGCCGAAGTCCTTGTTCAGGATCGACTGCGTGGGGCGGCCGGCGGCCCGGGGCAGGTCCGGGATCTCGCCCAGCTTGCCCCGGATGTCCTGCCACACGAGCTCGGCGTTCCTCTCGGTCTCGAACAGCTCCACGTAGACGATGGAGACCCCGGGACGGCTGATGGACTTGACGTGCTCGACGGCCGGGTTCTCCGCCACCTTGCGCTCGATCTTCCGGGTCACCTCCTGCTCGACCTTCTCGGCCTCGGCGCCGGGATAGGGGGTGACGACGACGCCGGTGCACACGGGGATGATGGGGTCCTGCCGCTGCGGCATCGCCGTGTAGGCGTAGCCGCCCCAGGCCAGGACCGCCAGGAGCGCGGTCCACGCGATGGGCCGCCTGGCGACGAAGAACTGCTGGATGTTCACTTTGCCCCCCCCGGCGTCGCCGCCGTTCCCGGACCGTCCCCGACCACCCTCACGGGCAGGCCGTCGGTGAGGCGCTCGGCCGTGGTCACCACGACCCTGGAGCCCGGCCCCACCTCGCTGCCGTCCGGCAGGATCTCGATCTGGTTGTCGTGGACGTCGCCCGGGGTGACGGCCCGCGCCCTGACGACCTCCCGGCCGCGTTCGACGACGGCCTCGTAGACCATGAGCTCCCCGTCGGACCGTCCGCGGTGGATGGCCGCCATGGGCAGCAGGAGGACGCTCCGGTCGTTCTCCGCCCCGACGTGGACCGTCACGATCATGCCCGGCCGCAGCAGGCGCCCCCCCTGCGGCAGCGCGGGGTTGGGCAGCGTCAGCTCGACCAGGAAGGTGCGGGTCATCGGGTCGGCCTGGGGCGCGATCTTCGCGACCGTGGCCGCCAGCGAGCGGCCCTCGAAGGCGTCGGCGGTGATACGCAGCTCCTGGCCGATGCGGACGCGATCGGCGGTCGTCCGGAGGGCCGGCTCCCCGATCATGGTGTCGGGGACGCCGAAGCGGACGCGGACCGTGGAGATGTCGATGAGGCGGAACGCGACCTCGTGGGCCGCCTTGCGCTCCCCGGGCTCGATCGTCTTCTCGGCCACCGTCGCGTTGTCGAAGGGGACGACGAGCCGGCGGTTGGCGTAGTTGTCCGCGGCCTGGTCGAGCTGGACGCGCGCGTCCGCCAGCGAGTGCTCCGCCGCCGCCAGCTCCCCGGCCGCGGCGACGCGCCGCGCGTCGGCGTCGTCGCGGGCGGCCTCGGAGACGGAGCCCGAGGAGCCCGCGAACCGCTCGAAGTTGCGCGCGGCGATGGCGAGGCTGTCCGTCGCCGTCGCGACGCGGGCCTCGAGCAGGGCGACCCGGGCCTCCGCGCTCTCCCTCGTGCGGCGCAGGTCGCCCTCGTCGAACTCCGCGATGACGGTCCCGCGGGCCAGGGTGTCGCCGACCTGCACGTCCCGGTCCAGCCCGGGCGGCCGGTGCAGGCTCCGCACCGTGCCGGGCAGCTTGAAGGCGAGGGCCGTGGTCTGCATCGGTTCGACCGACCCGCTGAACCGGCTGGAGAGGACGATCTCCTCCGGCCGCAGCACCTTCACCCTCACCGGCACCGGGCCCGGCGCGACCACCGGCTCCCTGCACCCCGCCGCGGCGAGGGCGAGGACGCAGGCGACCATCCCGGCCGGTGCCCGGCGGCCCGCCCCCCCGGGGCCCTTCACGTCTCCGCGAGTCCGCGCGCTCATGGGTTCCTTCCTTTCCCGAGGACTTCCCCGTCCGGTCCCGCGGCGGGGACCCGTTCCGCGACCTCCCACCCGCCCCCGAGGGCCTTGTAGAGCGAGACCGTGTGGACGGAGAGGGCCACCCGGCCCTGGGTGAGGAGCATGTCCGCCCGGTTCGACTGGCGCTGGGCGTCGAGCACCGTCAGCTGGTCGAGGATCCCCCGCCGGTAGTCCCCCCGGGCGATGTCGGTGCACTCCCGCGCGCTGGCGGAGAGCCGCTCGAGGTCCGCGAGCCGCGCCCGCGCGCGGTCCACGGCCACCAGGGCGCTCTCCACCTCGCGGAACGCGCGGAGCACCGTGTCCTGGTAGGAGGCCTTGGCCGCCTCCACGCGGGCCTCCGCGATCTCGATGCCGGACCTGCGCCGGCCGCCGTCGAAGAGGGTCCAGTTGATGACCGGTCCGGCGACGTGGTAGTCGCTCGGGTTGCCGGTGCCGTCCCCGTTGAACAGGTCGCCGGCGTCCCTGCTGGCGAGCCCCGCGCCGACGCCGAGGACCACCTTCGGGAACAGCTCCGCGGTGGCCACGCCGACGCCGGCCGTCGCCGAGGCCAGGAGCCTCTCGGCCGCCTGGACGTCCGGGCGGCGCCGCAGCAGGTCCGAGGGGATGCCGACCGCCAGCCGCGACGGGGGCCCGGGCAGGGGCATCGGGGCCTCCAGTTCGGAGGCCAGCGCCGTCGGCTCGAGCCCGAGGAGGGTCGAGAGGACGTGGATGTACTGGCGGCCGGCCTGCTGGAGCGGCGGGATCTCGGCCGCCGTGGACTCCACCTCGGTCCTGGCCCGCGCCACCTCCAGGTCCGATGCCAGCCCGTTGCGCCGCTTGTCCTCGGTGATCGCCAGGGTCTGCCGCTGCTCCTCCAGCGTCCTCCTCGCCACCTCGAGCTGGTGCTGGACGCCCCGGAGCTCCAGGTAGGCGCGGGCCGTGTCCGACGCCACCATGAGCACGACCCCGCGCCGCAGGGCGTCGACGGCCTGTTCGCCGGCCTCCGCGGATTCGACCCCGCGCCGGACGCCCCCGAACACGTCCAGGACCCAGGAGGCGTCGAACCCGACCTGGAAGAGGTGGTCGTCCAGGTCCAGCATGCCCTCGGGCACGTCCAGGGCCGCCTGGCTCGCCCGGAAGCCGAGAACGGACGCCCCGACGCCGACCCGGGGGTAGAGCAGCGACTGGACCATCCGGCGCCCGGCCCGCGCCTCGCGCAGCCTCGCCTCGGCGACGGCCACGCCGTTGTTCGCCCGGACCGCCTCCTCCACGAGGGAGGTGAGCCGCGGATCCTCGAACCGCCGCCACCACCGGGTCTCCTCGGCGGCCGCGTCGGCGGCGCTCTCCATCGCGGGAACCTGCCCGGGGCCCCGCTCCCGGTAGGTCTCCGGCATCGTCATCGCGGGGCGGACGTAGTCAGGCCCGACCATGCAGCCGCCGAGGGAGGTCACCGCCCCCAGCGACAGGAGAGCGACCGCCGGCAGGCGGCGGCTCCCGGGCGTGCGCCCGCCGCCGGGCCCGGTCCGCAACGCCTCGATGGGCGTCATTCGATCACCTCCAGTTGCTCGGCGCGGAGGAACGCGCGCACCGGGGAAGTCCTGTCCGAGCCGGGGAACTCCACTTCGCAGGAGAAGCCGCCCGGAGTCAGCCACACGCTCACCACGACCCCCCGATCGCCCGGGGTCAGGCCCAGGGCCTCCACGGCCTCCTTGAGGCGAACCTGTGCGTTGATGTGAGCCGGGGACATGGTCCAGTCTCCTTGCGACCGCCGGTGTGCTCCGAAGGCCACAAGGGCGAATGGTGTGCCGCCGCAGGAGAGTGCCATTACTCATTTATTGTCAATTACTTATGACGACATTCACCGCTTCCCCAACGAGACGAAATCTCGTCCGCACGATTTCTCGTCTCCCAGGGGATTGAAATCTCGGCCGCGGAGGACTACAAGGGGCCCATGGACTCCGACACCCCCCTCCCTCCCCAGTTCCAGTTCCTGGCGGACGCACTCCTCGAGGTCGCACGGGAGCGGTCGGTGGATCGCCTCCTCCAGATCGTGGCCCGACGCGCCCTGGAGATGCCCGAGTCCGCCGTCGCCGTGGTCTGGCTGGTGGACACCGCCCCGGGGGAGGCCGCAGGCGCGGAGGGAGGCGACGCCCCCGACCGGACCCGCTGCCTGTACGCGGTGGCGGGCGGGGCCGGGGCCCTCCCCGGGGCGGGGCAGGAGGGGCGGCGGCTGCCCGATGCCCTCGCGCGCATCCCCCTCGGGGAGGGACCGATCGGGGGGATCGCGGCGGGGCGGACGCCCCTCCGGATCAACGACCTGGACCGGGAACCTGGGGTCCTGGCGCCGGTCCGGGAATGGCTGCGGGCGGAGGGGATCCGCGGCTTCTCGGGCACCCCCATCCTCCACGGGGAGGAGGTGCTCGGGGTGCTGGGAGTCTTCAGCCACGGGATCCTCCCCGCGGAAGCGACCTGGTGGGGGCGCGTCTTCGCCGACCACATCGGCGGCGCCATCGCCAACGCGCGGGCCTTCGAGGAGGTCGATCGCCTCCGGGCGGAGCTGGAGCGGCAGAACGCCTGGCTGCGCGAGGAGGTCGTGGAGGCGAAGGCCTTCGGCGAACTCGTCGGCCAGAGCGCGGCGCTCGGGCAGGTCGTGGGCCGGATCGACCTCGTCGCCCCGACGGACGCCTCGGTCCTCATCCTGGGGGAGACCGGCACCGGCAAGGAGCTGGTCGCCCACGAGATCCACCGCCGCAGCCGGCGGAGCGGGAAGCCGCTCGTGCGGGTCAACTGCGCCTCCATCCCCAGGGACCTCTACGAGAGCGAGTTCTTCGGCCACGCCCGGGGCTCCTTCACGGGGGCCGTCCGGGACCGCGCCGGGCGCTTCGAGACGGCCGAGGGGGGGACCCTGTTCCTCGACGAGATCGCCGAGGTCCCCCTGGAGCTCCAGGCCAAGCTGCTCCGCGCGCTGCAGGAGAAGCGGTACGAGCGGGTGGGAGAGGACCGCACGCGCCGGGCCGACGTCCGGATCATCGCGGCGACCAACAGGGACCTGGAGGCGGAGGTGGCGGCGGGCCGGTTCCGCCGGGACCTCTACTACCGCCTCAACGTCTTCCCCATCCACGTCGCCCCGCTGCGGGAGAGAAGGGACGACATCCCGCTGCTGGCCCAGCACTTCGCCCAGAGGTCGGTCAGGGACCTGCGCTGCCCGAAGGCCGGACTGACCCGCGAGGGCGTCCTGAAGCTCCAGGCCTACGACTGGCCCGGCAACGTCCGGGAGCTCCAGAACGTGATCGAGCGCGCCGTCATCCTGGCGCGGGGCGGGGTCCTCCGGTTCGACCTGCCGGTCCGCGACGCCCCTCCCGCCGCCCGGGGGCGCGCGGCGGAGGCCGGGGACCCGGAGCGGGGGTTCCTCACGGAGGCCGACCTGCGGCGGCGGGAGAGGGAGAACCTGCTCCTGGTCCTCGGGAGGACGGGATGGAGGGTCCGGGGCCCCGGCGGCGCGGCGGACCTCCTGGGCGTGAAGGAGAGCACCCTGCAGTCGCGCATGCGGGCCATGGGGTTGAAGCGGCCGGGGTGAGGGGGGCCCCCCCGGGGAATCCGCCCCCTCCCCCCTCCCTTCGGGCCACCTTAAGGCCGCCCGGCGAGGCTCGGGGGACCCATGGCGGAACGCATTCTCGTGGTCGAGGACGACACGCGGCTCGGGCGCCAGGTGGTCGAGCACCTCGAGAGCGCCGGGTGGCGGACCGACTGGATCCGGGACGGCGACGAGGCCATGGCCGCCGACTTCCGCCCCTACGCGCTCGTCGTCCTCGACCTCATGCTCCCGGGCGCCTACGGCCTCGACGTCCTCAAGCGCCTGCGGAAGGGATGCGACGTCCCCGTGCTCGTCCTCTCCGCCCGCAACGAGGCCGCCTCCAAGGTCCGCTCCCTCGAGCTCGGCGCCGACGACTACGTGACGAAGCCCTTCGGCATGCGCGAGCTCGTCGCGCGCGTCCGCGCGCACATCCGCCGCGCCGCCCCGCGCTGGCCCGCACCGGGCCGGTCCGCGCCGGGCCGCTCTCGCTGGACCTCGAGGCCCGCCGCGCGGAGGTGGACGGCGCCCCCGTGGACCTCACCCGCGCGGAGTTCGACCTCCTGGCCGCCCTCGCCCGCCGCCCCGGGGCGGCCGTCTCCCGGGAGTGGCTGCTCGAGAACGTCCTCGACCCCGACCGCTCCGCCACGGTGCGCACGCTGGACGTCCACTTCTCCCGCATCCGCCGCAAGCTCGGCCCCGCCGCGGACCGGGTCGCCACGGTCTGGGGGGTCGGCTACCGCCTCGAGACCGGAGGCCCGGCGTGAGGCTCCGGGCCCGCCTCGCGGTGGCCGCCCTGGCCGCCGCCCTCCCCCTCGCCGCCGCCGCCGCCTGGGCCCGCGGGTCCATGGAGCGGCGATCCGTCGCCGAGGCGATGCGGGAGGTCGTCCTCCTCCGCATGGAGAACGGCGGGCGCGAGGAGTGCGAGGCCCACCCCTCCTTCTGGCCCGACCGGCCGCCCCCCGAGGACGGCCCCCCCGGGTTCGGCCCCGGCCGGGGCCGCGGACCCGGGGGGCGGCGCGGCCCCGGCGGCCCTCCGCCCGGGGAGCGCCCGCCTCCCCCGCCGCCGGGGATGCGCGGGGGCCCCGGCCCGGGCCCGCGCCTGCGCATGGCCGCCTTCCGCGCCGACTTCACCTCCGCCAACCCCGCCTCCCCGCCCTTCCCCGCGGACCTGCGCGCCGCCCTCGAGGGGGGCGCGGCCTCCGCCTCCGGCCCCTTCGAGGACGGGCCGGAGTCCGGCTTCCAGGTCGCCGTCCGCACGGAGTGGCCGGAGGGCCCCTGCGCCTTCGTCCTCGCCCGCCGCCCCGGCCCGCTCCCGGGGGCGGCGGCGCGGGAGTTCCTCCTCGGCGCGGGCGTGGTCGGCGCGGGGATCCTGCTCGCGGTCTGGCTCGCCGCGGGGCCGCTCGTGGCCCGCATCCGCCGCCTGGAGGCCGGCGTCCGCCGGGCGGCGCGGGAGCGCTGGGCCGCGCCCGTGGCCGTCCCGGGCGGGGACGAGGTCGGCGACCTCGCGCGGGCCTTCGACGCCGCGGGGGCGGAGGTGCGGGCGGCGCTCGAGGCCGTGGAGGAGCGCGAGCGGGCGCTGCGCGAGTTCGTCGGCAACACGACCCACGACGTGATGATCCCGCTCACGGTGCTGCAGGGCCACCTCGCCGACCTGCGGCGCCGGGCCGAGGCCGGGGAAGCGGTGGACCGCGCCCGCGTGCTCGAGGCGGCGGACGAGGCCCACTACCTCGGCTCCCTGGTGCACAACCTCGGCGCGGCGGCGCGGCTGGAATCCGGCGAGGGGGAGGTGGTCCGCCGCCCCGTGGACCTCGGGGCGGTGCTGGAGCGGGCGGCGGCGCGCCACCGACCCGTGGCGGCCCCCCGGGGGATCGAGGTGAACCACGCCGTGCCCGCGGCCCCGGTCGTCGTCGAGGGGGACGAGACGCTGCTGGAGCAGGCGGTGTCGAACCTGCTCCACAACGCGGTGCGCCACAACCGGGACGGCGGCCACGCGGCGGCGGTGCTGGAGGCCCCGGCGGCGGCGCCGGGGACCTTCGTCCTCGCGGTGACCGACGACGGGCCCGGCGTGTCGGCGGAGGAGGCGGCGCGCCTCGGGGAGCGCAGCTACCGCACGGAGGCGGCGCGGTCCCGGGAGCCGGGGGGGCGGGGGATCGGCCTCCACATCGCGCGGCGCGTGGCGGAGCGCCACGGGATGACGCTGACCTTCCGCCCCCGCGAGGGCGGCGGCCTCGTCGCCGAACTGCGGGGGAGGCTCGGGGGCTGACCTGCCGCGGCTACTCGGGGCCGTCGCGCATCTCGCGGAGGAAGGGGAGGACGGCGGCCTCGAAGGCGGGGGGGTTCTCGTAGCAGGAGAGGTGGCCGGCCCCCGGGACGACGGCGAAGCGGGCCCCCGCGATGCGGGCCGCCATGGTGCGCGCGTGGCCCGCCGGGGTGACCCCGTCCTCCTCCCCCACCACGACCTGCACGGGGAACCGGAACTCCGGGAGGGACCTCGTGGTGGAGGTCCGCGCCGCCATGGCCATCAGCGCGGCGGCGATGCCCGCGGGGGGGTTCGCCGAGGCGACGGCGAGGAGGCGCGGGAGCACCTCCGGGCGCTCCCGGAGGGTGGTCCTCCCGAGGAGGGCCGGGAGGGCCGCCTCCGCGAAGGCCGCCGATCCCTCGGCCATGACCTTCCGCACCCCCGCCGCGCGCCGCAGGCGCGCGTCGTCGTCGTCCCCCTCGCTGCGCGTGTCCGCCAGCACGAGCCCCCAGATCCGCCGCGGCTCCCGCTCGGCGGCGCGCAGCGCCACGTACCCCCCGAGCGACAGCCCGAGGAGGATCGCCCGGCGGATGCCGAGGTGGTCGAGGATGCCGAGCACGTCCCCGGCCAGGAGGTCCACGGTGACCGGTTCGGGGCCGACCGGGCTCCCCCCGAAGCCGCGGAAGTCGGGCGCGATCACCCGGAACTCCGCCTCGAGGGTGGGCAGGAGCGGCGCGAAGACCGCGCGGGAGAGCGGGAAGGCGTGGAGCAGGACGACCGCGAGGGAGCGCTCCTTCCCGGAGAGGAGCACGTCGAGGTCGGCGCCGTTCACGCGCATGGGGGGGACAGCATACACTCCGGGGATGGAGATCCTCGTCCGCCACCCCCGCGTCGCCGACGAGGAGGCCTGCGCCGCCCTCCTCGCCACCGCCTGGAAGCCCGCGGAGGCCCGGGCGCTCGTCGCCTCCCACTTCCGGGAGCACCGGATCGTCGTCGCCGAGGCGGGGGGGGCCGTCGTCGGCCTCCTCGCCTGGAGGACCGACTGGTTCGGCTGCACCTTCGTCGTGGCCGTCCTCGTGAAGGAGGGGTTCCGGCGGCGCGGCGTCGCCCGGGAGATGTTCCGGGCCGTGGAGCACCTCTCCCCCGGGCCGAGGATGTTCTCCTCCTCGGAGGAGGGGAACGCCGCGGCCATCCGCATGCACGCGGCGCTGGGGTTCCAGCCGAGCGGCTGGGTGGACAACCTCCCCCGGGGGGGGCGGGAGCTGATCCACTACCGGCGCATCCCGCCCCGGGCGGGGCCGCCTCCCGCGGAGGGGGCAGCGAACTGAGGGACGCCTACCGACCCTCCGACGACTTCCTGAGGAGGGACTTCTGGTGCCCCACCCAATCGTCGCCGAGCTCCTCGAGGAAGGCGGCGCGCGCGGCCTCGTCGGGGCCCACCTCCATGCACTCGAGGAACCGCTCGAAGGAGCCGCGGCAGCGCATCTCCTCGTTCACGTAGCGGAGGTAGCGGTCGTGGTACTTCCCCTCCTTCCCGAAGTAGAGGAGGTGGTTGAGGGACCAGGCCTGGGCGTAGAAGAGGGAGTTCATGACCTCCTTCTTCCCCGGCATCTTCTGCTCCGCCAGCACCGCCATGACCATCTTGTTCGGCATCTTGAGGACCTCCTCCAGCGTCCACTGGGGGGTCTTCCGCAGGAGGGGGTCGCCCCACTCCGCGAGGCGCGACCGGTAGGGCCGCAGCAGCGCCCACTCCCCGGTCTGGCTGGAGATCCGGTCCGCCGCGCCGAAGAACTCGGCGAAGCCCTCCTGGAACCAGTGGGTCTCCCCGTGGAGGCGGCCGTCGAGGAGTTCCACCTCGGGGGCCTTCGGGTCGGCCTTGCGGTCCTCGAGCGTCAGGTAGTAGCGCCTGTAGTAGTGGACGAGCTGTCCTCGTCCTGCGTCGCCGTGGGCGCGCCGGTGTCGTACATCATCATGAACTGGCTGGAGCCCCAGGCGTAGTAGGCCCGCACGCCCTGGAGGGCGTCCTTCGGCCACCGCTGGTCCCAGTGCCACCGGTCGAAGGCGTTGCGGTCCTTGAAGACGAAGGCCTTGAGCACCGGGTTCCCCATCTCGCCGAGGGTGGGGGTCGGGAGCTCCGCCTCCCCCATGAGCTCGAGGAACTCCTTCGTCAGGCAGTGGAAGAACTTCCTGTGGTTGGAGAGGACGTTCACCGTCGCGTGGGCCCTCTCGTCCTGCTGGAGCTGGGCGATCACGAGGTAGGGCGGCACCGCCTCGTGGAGGACCGGCGTGAACCGGGGGTGGAAGGCCGGGTGGTTCTCGACGACCCTGAGGACCGCGGTCGCCTCCTTCCACCAGGGGTCGGACCTCCGGTCGAGATCCGCCTTCACCGCGGCGAGGTCCTTCTCCACCCCGGGCCGCTCGTCCCCGCCCACCCAGGTGCGGCCGGACCGGACCCGGTCGAGGATCCGCTTCGCCTCCTCCGTGCCGAGGTCCCCCATCCCCTCCCGCGCCTCCGCGGCCCGGAGCGCCTCCCCCATGTCGGTGCGGCCGAGGAGGCCGTTGGCCCAGGGGCACCCGGGCTCGGCGTCGAGGCGCGCGTCGAGGACGCGCCGCGCGAGGTCCTTCCGCCCCTTCCCTTCCACGAAGGCGTGGAGCGCCTTCGCCCGGTCCGGGGCCTCCTTGCCGGAGGCGAGGGCCCCCGACAGCCACTCCAGCCTCGCCACCTCCGTCGTCGCCGCCCGCCACGCGGCCTCCTCCGGGGACGGGGGCGGCTCGGGGGGCTTCGCGGGCTCCGGCTCCTTCGCGGGCTCCGGCTCCTTCGCGGGCTCCGGGGAGAGGGCGGCGGGAGGCGCGGCGCCCGGGCCCTCCCCGGCGGGCTCCCCGCCGCCCCCGCCGCCGGCGAGGAGCGCGACGCCCCCGCCGAGGAGGATCACGCCCCCGGCGGCGGCCAGGAGGAGGGGGCCCTTC
>JAKLKS010000061.1:261-18023 GCA_023150535.1 Planctomycetota bacterium | reverse complement strand
AAGTTATCCACAGGAAACCGAGGAACCGAGGAGCGTCCCCCTCCCTACTTCGGTCCCGAGGGGCGCTTCTTCGGAGCGGGGGGCTCCTCCTTCTTCGGCTCCTCGGGCGGAGGGGCGGGGGGAGGGACCGGGTCGGGCGCGGGTGCGGGCTTCGCCTCCGGGGCGGGTGCGGGAGCGGGCTTCGCCTCGGGAGCGGGGGCGGGGGCGGGCTTCGCCTCCGGGGCGGGCGCGGGAGCGGGCTTCGCCGCGGGGGCGGGGGCGGGCTTCGCCGCGGGAGTCGCGGGCCTCTCCTCGTTGAGGGGCCGGGCCGCGGGCTCCACGGGCTTCTCGGGGGGGGCCTTGCCCGGCAGGTTCGGCACGGGCACCGCCAGCAGACGCTCCTCGGCCGCGTCCATGGACTCCTTGAGGGAGACCGCGGGCGGGTAGGCGGGGTTCTCGGCGAGGCACTTCCCGAGCGCCTCCCGGGCCCTCGGGAGGTCGTGGCGCTTCCAGTGGACGTGGGCGATGCGGCTCCACAGCGAGGCCGAGGGCCCAGCCCCGGGGTTGGTCGCCAGGGCCGCCTCGAACTGCTTCAGGGCCTCGTCGAGGTCCCCCCGGTCGAAGGCCTGCATCCCGAGGAATCCCGCCTTCACCGTCTCGGCGCTCACGGCCTCGGGCTGGAGGCTCACGGACCGGACCTCGATCCAGGGCTCTCCCCGGAAGATGGAGCGCACCACCGCCCGGCAGCGGATCCGGGTCCGGCGGGGGAGGTCCTTCAGGGAGGGGACGAAGGGGTCCCCCTTGGCGAGGAAGAAGAAGGCGTAGGGCTTGACGTACTGCTCCCGGTCCCAGAGCTCCGCCCCGTCCGGCCAGGCGGCGAAGTTCACGTAGGAATCCGGCGAGAAGGCCGTGAAGTAGGGATTGAAGAGGGTCCGCTTCTCGGTGAACTGGAGGGTGAGGATGAACCCCACGTCCCGGTAGGCGCCCGGGTCGGCCAGGACCTTCTCGAAGGGGACCTGCTGGGGCTCGGAATCCCACCAGCCTCCCTCCGCCCGGGCGGGTCCGGCGAGGGCGGATACCGCGAGCGCGGCGGCGAGGAACGGACGCAGGACGAGGCTCATGGACTTCCTTCCTGGGGGCGACGCGAACCCCTCACGGCCATCCTAGCATCCCGGAGGCCCCCCGGGCCGCCGCCGGGGGGGCTACGCCTCTCCCGGGAGGTCCTCCCGGACGGCGGCCAGGAGCCTCCGGAGGGCGGTCTCGACCCGCCGGTCGGTGAAGTAGGAACCGTCCCGGACGCGGGCCTTGAGGGCCTGCATGTAGAGGGCCCGGGCCCGGGCCACCTCGGGCCCCGGGGCCCCGGCGGGGCGCTCGGTACGGATCGCGGGCTTGACCGGGAGTCTCATGCGGTCCCTCCTATCTCGCTCTTTGGGGCCCCCGGCTTCGCCCAACCGCAGGACCCGCTACAGGGTCTATCGGCTGGGGGAGGGGGCGGGTTGAGGCCCGGGGCCCCCCGCGATGGGGCGACATAACTAATTAATGGAAAACGACTTGTGTCACTCTTCCTCGCTCCGTGGAGGCCCCTCCGCGGTTCCCCGCGCCGCCCTCCGGTAGAGGGTCACCCCGGCCGCCGAGTAGGCCCTCTCGTCGGTCGCCCGCAGCCCCGCCGGGGGCAGCGCGAACCCTCCCCCCGCGGGGTGCTCGACCACGACCACCACCCCGGGAGCCAGGGCACCCCGCGACGCCAGGGACCCCAGGGCCTCCCGCAGGGCCCTCGCCCGCACCCCGTCCCGGAACACCTCGTAGGGGGGGTCGCAGAAGACCAGGTCGAAGGGCTCCCCGGGGAGGGGCGCCCCTCCGGCCGCCGCCCGGACCGCGTCCCTCCGCAGGATCCCGGCCTCCTCCCCCGCGAGCCCCAGGTCCCGGAGGTTCCGCTCCAGCGCCTCCAGGGCCTCCCGCCCCTGCTCCACGAAGAGGGCCCGCCGGGCCCCGCGGGAGAGCGCCTCGATGCCCGAGGCGCCGGTCCCGGCGTAGAGATCGAGGACCGATGCCCCCTCCACCCCCTCGGGCCCGAGGATGTTCATGACCGCGTTCCGTGTCCGTCCCGAGGAGGGCCGGGTTCCGAGGCCCCGGGGCGAGGAGAGCCTCCGCCCCCGGAGCCGCCCGCCGATGACCCTGAGGTTCATTCCCGAGAGCCTACCCGGACCGGCCCCCGTTTCCCGTCCCGCCCCGCGGGGGAGGGCCGCTAGGATGGCCCCCGGGTAGGAAGGGAGCGCTTCCGTCGTGGTGGGCCTGTCCATCGATCTCGGGTTCCTCCGGGCGATCCTCTCCCTCGAGGGGGGGGACGTGCTGGACGCCGCCGCCCTCGCCCACAGGGCGGACCAGGCGGGCGCGGACCTCCTCGTGGTCCCCCTCGGGGGCGAGGACGGCCCCGGCTACACCGTCGAGGAGGCCCTCCGCGTCCGTTCCATCCTCCGCAAGCCGCTCTGCGTCGCCCTGCGGGGCCTCCGCCTCCTCGACGGCGCCCTGAAGGTGAAGCCCGAGGAGGTCCTCTTCCTCTCCGAGGGGGGCGGGCCGGTGAAGCTCGAGCTCGCCACGGCCGCCGCGGGGCCCCTGTCCGAGGCCGCCGCCCGGGTCCGCGCGGCGGGCATCGTCCCCGTGATCGCCGTGGAGGCCTCCGAGTCCGCCGTCCTGGCCGCCCAGGACGCGGGCGCGGCGGCCGTGGAGCTCTCCGCCGGGGAGTTCGCCGCCTCCCGCACGGAGGACCAGGCCGTGGAGGCCCACCGGCGGCTCGCCCGCGCGGCCCGGTCCGCCTCCGATCTCGGCCTGCGGGTACGGACCGGGGGCGGTTCCCCCTCGCCGGCCCGGGTCTCCCGCCTGGCCGAGGTCCCGGAGGTGGAGCAGGTGCGCGTCGGGGCGGCCCTCCTCGCGGGGGCCGTGTACGAGGGCATCGGGGCGGCCGTCGCCGCCCTGCGCGGCGAGGTGGAGAGGGGCGCCCGCCGCGGGGACTCCCGCGCCGCGGGAGGCTGGAAGGGGCAGGGGACGGGAAAGGAGGAGGAGTGACCAGCAACGACCGGAGGCCGGGGCCCGCCCTGCGGGGGACGCTCACGGCCATGATCACGCCCTTCCTCGAAGGCGCCCTCGACGAGGCGCGGCTCGCCTCCCAGGTCGAGCGCCAGATCCAGGCGAAGGTGGACGGCCTCGTCCCGGGGGGCACGACGGGGGAGGGCCCGACCCTCTCCATGGAGGAGCACGAGCGGCTCATCGCGCTGGTGGCGGAGCAGGCCGATCACAGGGTGCCGGTGGTGCCGGGGGTGGGGTCGAACTCCACGGCCGAGGCGGTGCGCCTGGCGTCCTCGGCGAAGGCGGCCGGGGCGGACGCGGGGCTCGTGGTGGTCCCCTACTACAACCGCCCGCCGGCCCAGGGGATCGTGGACCACTTCCGGGCGATCTGGGAGGGGTCGGGGCTGCCGATCTGCGTCTACAACATCCCCTCGCGGACCGGGACGGCGCTGACGCCGGAGATCTACGACCGGCTGGCCGGCATCGAGGGGGTCTTCGCGGTGAAGGAGTCGAGCGGGGACCTCAACCTCGCGTCCTACCTCGTGGCGAACCACGACCTCATCGTGCTGGCGGGGGACGATTCGCTGGCGATCCCGACCATGGCGGTGGGGGGGGCGGGGGTGATCTCCGTGGCCTCCAACGTGGTGCCGGCGGAGATGAAGCTGATGACCGACGCGGCCCTCATGGACGACTGGGTCCAGGCGCGGTACATCCACCGGCGGCTGTTCCCGCTGTTCCGGGCGCTGTTCCTCGAGACCAACCCGATCCCGGTGAAGTGCGCGCTGCGGATGCTGGAGGTGGATTCGGGCCGGACGCGGCCGCCGCTCTCGCCGCCGGCGTCCCGGACCGAGGAGACGCTCCGCGGGGCGCTCCAGGCGCTGGGGATGGTGGGCGAGGACCTCGACCACTACATCGACCCGCGGGACTAGGGGGCCGGGGGGGCGGCGGCCCTCGCCAGCTCCTCGCGGGCGGCGTTGAGGCAGGCGAGGAGCTCCGTGGTGGGCTGGTGCCGGGCGAGGCTCCACTCGATCTCGGCGTAGACCCAGTCGAGGAACTCGCGGAGTTCCTTCTCCGTGGGCGCGTCCTCCCGGGTCCCGTCGAGCCACTGGCGGATCTCCTTGATCCGCCGCCGGTCGATGGGGCGCACGTCCAGGACCGGCTCCTCTTCTGGGTCCATGGGGATACTGTACCCGGCACGAAGCAGCAGCGGCGCGGGGGGGGCGGTTCCGGCACCGCGGGCCGGGAGGAGGAGCCCGATTCCGGGGCCAACCGGGTAGGGTGGAGCCGTTCCGGAGGTCTTCATGGCACCCAGGCCGGCCATCCAGGTGGATCCCGACGTTCTCGGTGGGAAGCCGGTCATCGCGGGGACCCGGATCTCCGTCGAACTGGTCCTGGGACTGCTCGGCCGCGGCTACACGGCCGAGCAGGTCATCGAGCAGTACGGGCACCTCACCCCGGAGGACGTCCGCGCCTGCATGGCCTACGCAGCAAAGGTCCTGTCTTCCGGAAGGGCCCGCGCGACGCCACGCTGAAGAGGGTACGGCTCCCGCCCCCTCCCTCAGCGCCGGTGCTCCATCCACTCCTCCGCGGTCCAGCGGGCGGCCTCGGGGCCGAGGAACCGCTCGACGAGGTGTAGGGCGCCGTCGATGCCGGCGGTGACGCCGGCGGTGGTGACGATCCGGCCCGCGTCCACGAACCGCCGCTCCTCCCGCACGGTGCAGCGCGGCGCCGCCTTCGCGAGGTCGGCGAGGCCCCACCGGTGGGTGGTGGCCTCGACGCCGTCGAGGAGGCCGGCGCGGGCGAGGAGGAAGGCGCCGAAGCAGACGGAGAGGGTGGCCTCGGCCTCCGCGGAGGCGCGGCGGATCCAGTCGATCCCCCCGGCGTCCACCGCGCGCAGGTTCCCGCCGGGGACGACGACGACGTCCGCGCGGGGGGCGTCGGCGAAGGTCGCGTCGGGGGTGAGGAGGACGCCGCCCATGGCGCGGACCGGGTCGCGGGACCTCGCCACGAGGAGGACGCGGAAGGCCTTCCCCTCGGCGGCGACGATGAAGACCTCCGCGGGGCCGGCGGCGTCCATGAGGTCCACACCCTCGAAGACGAGGACGGCGACGGTGCGGACGCGGGGGTCCGCGGGCGGGGGCCCGGGCCGGGGCTCCGGGGCGGCGGCGGGGGCGGCGCAGGCGGCGGTCAGGGCGGCGAGGACGAGGGCGAGCGCGAGGAGGACGGGCGGGGTCATGGGGGCCTCCGGGAAGGAGTCTAGCGCGGGCCGGCGGGCGCGGGCCCGTGAACGCCGTCACGGAGCGGCGACGGCACCCCTACCGGCCCGGCTCCCCCATGGGCACGCCCGGGCCACCTTCCTCGAAGTCGAAGACCGGGGCCTCCCGACGCCCTCAACCTGATGGCGGACGAGATTCGCCTCCTGGCGATGGTCGGCTGAGAAACCGCGTCAATCCGGGCGGAATGGTCTCGTCCGGCCCGTAGATGTCCAGGTCGAGCGCAGCCTTCATCTCGCCCAGCCGCCGGAGGAGGTCCGGGCCGAAGCCGCATCCGCGGTTCCACTCGTCCAGGTGGATGCCGCAGAAGACGTCGATGTCGAAGCGGCGTGCCAAGGCCTCCCAGACGGCCGAGTCCGCGGGCACTCGGGCAATGAGCGCCCTGATCTGTTCGTCAAGAGGGACAGACCGGTCCGTGTCGGAGTCGAGGGACCAGACACCGGTCCGCTGGAGGATGTGGTACCTGGGGTCCTCCCGTACGTCCCCCTTCCGCCAGGCACGGGTCGGGGCGCATCCCAGCAGGCGTGTCACCTCCTCCGGGTCCAGGTCGCCACCGATCAGCCGGAGACAAACGGTGGAGTCCTGGATGGCGCCGCCCACCCGGATCCTCTTCGCCCGATCTTCCGGGCGGGCTCGTGGAGGGGGTTGCTTCCGGGGCAGGTCGTCAGGCACGGACCGAGTATAGCCAGCCGGATTGCCGACCTCCCGGGCAACCGCTCGCGACCATGCGTTCCCTTCCTCCTCGCCCCTCGCGACACGGAATGGTCCGATGAGCGACGAGCGGTGACGCGACCGTGGATTCGCGGGCCCTGGAGTCGGTACCATCCCCGCATGAGGAAAGGGTGGATGGCGTTCCTCGCCGGACTCCTGCTCTTTGCCTGGGGTGCGACGGGGTTCAGGGGCTCCTGGTACTCCGAGTTCCGGCAGTCCCGCTGCACGACCTGCGGCTCCCTTCGCACGGAGGAGCGGTGCCGCGTCCTCGGCAGGGACGGACCGAGGGCCCCCTTCACCGCGGATCGGGACTCGATTCTCCCCTCGAGGGTCCACGAGGACTGGTTCGCCGGCTCGCCCCACGGGCACACCTGGACCCTCGACTTCCAGGTCGACCGGGAGGGCTATCTTCGGAGCACCGCGCATGGCAACGCCTGGGCGCCGCTCGCGATCTCCTACGACCGGGACGACGGGTTCCGGAGGGTCGTCCTGGAGGCGGTCGCCTCCGGCGCCCTGACCCGGGAGGAGGCGGGCATCCTCCTCGGGTTCCCCCTCAACGGCCGGGTCCGCGCCGACGGGGGCCCGCCGCCGGTTCCAGCGGAGAGAATCCTCCCCGTCCTCCGGAAGGCGCTCCCGCTCCTGCAGGAGGCCTCCTTCGAGAGCCGGGACCTCGTGGTCTCGAGGCTGGCGCGGGAGTGAGCGATTCGAGCTCCCCGATGGCGCCCCGCCGGAGCATCCGGCGCCGGTGGTTCGTGGCCGCCGGGCTCCTCGTGCTCCTCTGGCTCGGATCCCCCTGGGGGATCCAGCACCGCAACCGGCTCTCCCGATGCCCCTCCTGCGGGAGCACGCGATGGGAGGAGGACTGGCGGCTCTTCTCGCCGGAGGGGCCGCGGATCCTGCCGCGGGAGGACAGGGTGGACGCCGGCATGGCCCTCAACGACTTCGGGGACGATGGGCATGCCCACCTGTGGCTGGGCTTGCACGGGCAGACCTCACGAGGACCCTTGAGTGTCCACTGGACCGGGGTGGGAACAGGGAATGGGCTGGTGAGCGCGTACGAGAGGGAGGAGGCTTTCCGCCGCTGGCTCGGCGCCGCCGTCCGGGACGGGACACTCGCGAAGAGGGAGGCCCTGATCCTCCTCGGCATCCCCGCCTACCGCTGGTTCTTCCGGACGCCGCCCGCGGCCCTGAAGCGGGACCTCGGCCTCGACCCCGCCCTGCGCCAGGCGCCCGGGTTCCCCTCGGAGGAGGAGGTCCGGCGGGTCGCGGGGAAGGGGCGGGAGGCGCTCGCCGGGGCCGAGTTCCCGTTCAGGGGGCGGCTGGAGGAATTCCTGGCGGAGTTCTGAGCCGGAGGCGGACACTCCCCTCCCTACACCGCCTCGTACCCCCGCTCCCGGAAACGCCCGTCGAAGGCGAAGGCCCGCCGCAGTCCGAGGGACCCCATCACCGCGAAACTCGAGCAGTCCACGAGGCTCAGTTTCCGGCGGCCGGCCGCCAGGAGCGCGGCGACGGCCTGCGCGTGGAGGTCGGCGTCCATCCACCGCACCTCCAGGGCCGGCACCACCTCCTCCGCCAGGGCGCGCGCCGCCGCGGTGCCGAGCCGGGCCTGCACGAGGGCGAAGGTCTCGACGAGGACGTAGTTCGAGGTCAGGAGGTCGTCCTCCCCCTCGAGCAGCCTCTCCCAGGCGGCCTTCGCCTTCCCGTGGTGGCGGTCGTCGGCGTCGAGCACCGCCAGGAGCGCGGAGGTGTCCACGAAGACGCTCACCTGCCGAACTCCTCGCGGAGGTACCGGTCGTGGTCCGCCGAGAGGTCCCCGTGGCCGGACCGGAAACGGCCCGCCGCCCCGCGAGCGCGTTCCCTGACCTCGGCCCGGCTGCGGCGGGATCGGGCCCGCACCAGCGCGTCCACCGATTCCCGGACGAGGTCCGCCACCGAGCGGCCCTCGGCCGCGGCCATCCGGCGGAGCGCCCCGGACTGGGCCTCCGTGAACTGCACCTGGACGCGGGTGAGGGGCATGGTGCCATCATGATAGCAGAGTTCATGGAATGATGGCATGCTCTCCGAACAGTCCCCCTGGTGGACGACCTGCGCCTGCCGGCACGGATCCTCCCCCCCCCTGCGGATCCGGCGAGGAGGGGCTCAAGCGGGGACGCCCGGGGGTGTACATCCTGGGGGGAACCTCGCTCCCTCGGCTCCCCTCCCGCGTGACCGCGAGCGGGGGTGGGTTGCGGGAGTTCGAGAAGCCTACAGGAGGCCCGCCGCCTTCCCCACCGCCGCCCGGCACTCCGCGATGGTGGGAACCTCCCCGATGACGAGGCCACGAATGCCGTCAAGGCCCGCAGCGAGGATGGGCCCGGATTGGTGCCCGGCGTCGAAGGCCGGGCTGGCCGCGTACCCGCACGCGGGGCGAGGGGTGTAGGGCCAACCACCTTCCCGGCTGACGGCCGCCATCTCGCCGGCCGTCTCCGACGCGACCACGCAGGACCCGCCGAGGGACTCGAGGATCGCTCCGTCGGACAGGAGCTGGTGGATGTCGTAGAGATGGCGGGCGGCGCGGAACAGGGTTTCCCTCGACTCCGGGAGGCTGCACGCAAGGTGGTGGAGCAGCGCCAGCTTCTCCAGCAGGGTCCTTCGGGGGTGCAGCACCTCCATCGGGAAGGGCGCGAACTCATCGAAGGCGCTCAACGGCTCCCCGAGGGATCCGACGGCGTGGCCGGCCAGCATGGACCGGATCTCACGGGTCTCCCGGGGCTCCGGCCCTCCGCGGACGCCGAGTTCGAGCAGGACTCCGGGCCGAAGCGCCTGGGCCTCGTACCGGGAGAAGTGACGGAAGCGGACGTTCCGATGGACGCCCCGCGAGGAACTCTCCAGGACCGCTTCGTTCCCGGCAAGCCCCATGTCCTCCTGCGCCCGGGTGCAGATCCGCTTGAGGATCCCGTCCACGGCTCCCCGGCCGAACCCGCGGCCTCGTTCCCTCGTCACCACGAGCAGGATGTCCACGTCCTCCGAGAAGCGCCGGATCAGGGAGAACCCCTTCGAGAGGCTGGTCCCGCCCTTGAAGACGACGTACCCGGACTCGATCGGCCGCGCGACGCTGCGGAGGAGCTCCGTGATCCAGTAGTCCTTCTCCACGAAGGCCTCGGGCAGCCCGAGTGCTGTGGCGGTCCCGGCTACGAGTGCCAGGTGGTCTTCCGGGGAATCGCGCAGCTTCACGCCTTCCTACTCCGGATCCGGCGACGCTGCCCGCCGCGCCGCCGGCAGGTCGCCGTCGAGTCTGGCGAACAGGGCGCGGACCGCGGGCCCCCGCTCGCCCGCGACCGCCCCTCGGAGGCGGGCGGGCCGGAGGTGGCCGGCGTCGCGGAGCCCCGCGACGCGGTCCACGAGGGCGGACCAGTCCGTCTCCACGGTGGAGGGCCAGTCGCGCAGGACCTCGAGAAGGGCGACCTCGAGGTACCGCAGCCCCAGGCGGCGGAGGTTCCTCCGGCAGTGGAACCTCACCCCGGGAATGCCGGCGGGCGCCGCGCCGACGACGGCGTAGGCGCCCTCCGCGGGAACCTGGGTCGACAGCCCGAGCGCGTGGCTCGCCGACCAACCCGCGGGACCCACGGCGCGATCGCCGGCGACCCGGCGGACGACCTCATCGACCGGTGGACGCCCGGCGCCGAAGCGGGACTCCCCGCCCTTCCAGTAGAGCCCCCTCCGGACCCTGAGGAGCCGCCCGCCCCCGGCGGCGAGCCGGGAGAGATAGCACTCCACGGCCGAACGGGGTCCGCGGAAATCCGTGGTGCGGAAGAAGGACCCCGGGGGAGCCCTCCCGAGCTTCTCGCGGACGACGGAAGCGACGGTCTTCATTGCAAGGAAACCATATATAGAAACTTGCATGCTGTCAACCTCCGAGCGGAGAACACCCGAAGCGGATCCTCGCCACCGACTCCTGGACCGGTTCCCGGGCCGGGGGCGGAGATTCCCTTTCCAGGCAGGATGCAGAGGGGTGTACAGGCCCTGGGACCGCGGCGTCCATCCCGGCGCGGTGACAGAATGTCAGTCCCCCCGCCCCCCGCCCCTCCTCTCCAGCCTCGGAATCCACGGCACGCCGTCTGCGATCCACCCTCCCATGCTCCAGCCCGACCGCATGACCGTGAAGACCCGCGAGGCCCTCGCCGCCGCCCTCGAGGAAGCCGAGCGCCGGGGGAACCCGGAACTCACCCCCGAGCACCTCCTCCTCCCGCTCCTCGCGCAGGAGGACGGGGTCGTCCCGCCGCTCCTCGACGCCCTCGGCGTGGACCGCGCCGGCTTCAGGAGCCGCCTCGAGGAGGCCCTCGCCTCCCAGTCCTCCGTCAAGGGGGGAGCGGGCCCCGTCCCCGGCCGCCGCCTCAGGGAGTTTCTCGAGGCCGCCGCGAAGGAGGCGGCGGACCTCAAGGACCGCTTCGTCTCCACGGAGCACCTCCTCCTCGCCGCCCCCGGGGCGGGAGGGGCGGCCGCCGCGGCCCTCAAGGCGGCGGGCGTGGACCGGAAGCGCCTGCTCGAAGCCCTCCGCACCGTCCGCGGCAGCCACCGCGTCGAGGACGCCGAGCCGGAGACGAAGTACCGCGCGCTCGCCCGCTTCTCCCGCGACCTCACCGACCTCGCCCGCCGCGGGAAGCTCGACCCCGTCATCGGCCGGGACGAGGAGATCCGCCGCGTCCTCCAGATCCTCAGCCGCCGCACCAAGAACAACCCCGTCCTCATCGGCGAGCCCGGCGTCGGCAAGACCGCCGTCGCCGAGGGCCTCGCGCGGCGCATCGTCGAGGGGGACGTCCCCGAGGGCCTCAAGGGGAAGCGCGTCCTCGCGCTCGACGTCGGCTCGCTCGTCGCCGGGGCGAAGTTCCGCGGCGAGTTCGAGGAGCGCGTGAAGGCGGTCCTCAAGGAGATCGGGGACGCCGCCGGCGAGGTGATCCTCTTCATCGACGAACTGCACACCATCGTCGGCGCCGGCGCCGCCGAGGGGGCGGCGGACGCCGCGAACCTGCTCAAGCCCGCCCTCGCCCGCGGGGAACTGCGCTGCATCGGCGCCACCACCCTCGACGAGTACCGCAAGCACATCGAGAAGGACGCCGCGCTGGAGCGCCGCTTCCAGCCGGTGCACGTGGGGGAGCCCTCCGTCGAGGCGACCGTCGCCATCCTCCGCGGCCTCCGGGAGCGCTACGAGGTCCACCACGGCGTCCGCATCCAGGATCCCGCGCTCGTCGCCGCGGCGGCCCTCTCCTCGCGCTACGTCTCCGGCCGCTTCCTGCCCGACAAGGCCATCGACCTCGTGGACGAGGCGGCCTCGCGCCTGCGCATCGAGATCGACTCCATGCCCCAGGAGGTGGACGAGGCGGAGCGGCGCATCCGGCGGCTGGAGATCGAGCGGGAGGCGCTGACGAAGGAGAAGGACGACGCGAGCCGGGCGCGGCTCGGCGCCCTCGAGAAGGAGCTCGCCGGGCTCCGGGAGACGCACTCCGGCCTCAAGGCCCGCTGGACCAACGAGAAGGCCGCCATCCAGGAGATCCGGACCCGCAAGGAGGAGATCGAGTCCCTCCGGGGGAGGGCGCAGCGCCTCGAGCGCGAGGGGCGCCTCGGCGAGGTCGCCGAGATCGTCCACGGCCGCATCCCCGTGCTGGAGCGGGAGGTCTCCGAGGGGAGCCGGCGGCTCGCCGCCCTGCAGGCGGGCGGCGCCCTCCTGAAGGAGGAGGTGGACGCCGAGGACGTGGCCGAGGTCGTCTCCCGCTGGACAGGCATCCCCGTGAGCCGCCTGCTCGAGGGCGAGGTCCGCAAGCTCGTCCACATGGAGGAGCGCCTCGGGGCCCGGGTCGTCGGCCAGCCCGCCGCGCTGGAGGCGGTGAGCCGCGCCGTCCGCCGCGCGCGGGCCGGGCTCCAGGACCCGAACCGGCCGGTCGGATCCTTCCTCTTCCTCGGCCCCACCGGGGTCGGCAAGACCGAGACCGCGCGCGCGCTCGCGGAGTTCCTCTTCGACGACGAGAAGGCCATGGTGCGCATCGACATGTCGGAGTACATGGAGAAGCACTCCGTGTCCCGGCTGGTGGGGGCGCCTCCCGGCTACGTCGGGTACGACGAGGGGGGGCAGCTCACCGAGGCGGTGCGGCGGCGGCCCTACGCGGTGGTCCTCTTCGACGAGGTGGAGAAGGCCCACCCGGAGGTCTTCAACGCGCTCCTCCAGCTCCTCGACGACGGGCGGCTGACGGACGGGCAGGGGCGGACCGTGGACTTCCGCAACACGGTGATCATCCTCACGAGCAACCTCGGCACGGCCCCGGGCCGCGCGGTGCGGGAGGACGAGGTGATGGAGGCGGTGCGCCGGCACTTCCGCCCGGAGTTCGTGAACCGGCTGGACGAGATGGTGGTCTTCCGCTCCCTGGAGGAGAAGGACCTCGAGCGCATCGTGGACATCCTGGCGGGGCGCCTCGGCCTCCTCCTGTCCCAGCGGAGGCTGACGCTCGAGATGACGCCGAAGGCGCGGGCGGAGCTGGCCCGGCGCGGCTTCGACCCGGTCTTCGGGGCGCGCCCGCTGAAGCGGCTCCTGCAGCGCGAGGTGCAGGACCCCGTGGCGATCGGCCTCCTCGAGGGGCGGTTCCGCGAGGGGGACGGGGTGCGGGTGGCGGTGAAGGACGGCGAGATCGTCGTGGAGAGGACGGGGTAGGACGAGGTTTCTTCCCCGCCCGCGCCCCGGGTCGTACCCTTCCCCCACCGGCCGCCCCCGCGGGGAATCCATGCCCATCACGCTGCTCGACATGAACGACGACGAGGTCGAGGAGTACGGCCCCGGGGAGATCGTCTTCACGCAGGGAGAGGCCGGCGGGCACATGTACCTCGTGCTGGAGGGGGCCGTCGAGCTGCGGGTCGGGGGGAACCTCGTCGCCAGCGCAGCGGAGGGGGACGTGATGGGGGAGATGGCCCTCATCGAGGACCAGCCCCGCAGCGCCATGGCGGTCGCCGCCGGCGACGTGCGCCTCCTGCCCGTGGACCGGGAGCGGTTCGAGCAGCTGGTCCGGCGCAACCCGGGCTTCGCCCTCACGGTGCTGCGCACCATGGCCCGCCGCCTCCGCCAGATGAACATCGCGGCGGGGGGGACCGGGGGGGAGACCGGGGGGGCGCCGCGGGAGGGATCGGAGCGGCTGCTGGCGGCGGTCGGGGGGCACGCTGCCCACCCGGCGGGCTCCACGATCTTCCTGGAGGGGGAGCGCGGGGCCACCATGTACCTCGTCCAGGCGGGCGTCGTGGAGCTGCGGGTCGGCGGGACCCCCGTGGGGACGGTCGAGACGGGGGGGTTCTTCGGGGAGATGGCGCTGCTCGAGAACGCGCCCCGGAGCGCCTCCGCCCACGCGGCGACGGACTGCCGGCTGATGTCGCTGGACCGGCGGAAGTTCGACTTCCTCGTGCAGAAGACGCCGGACTTCGTCGTCGAGATGATGCGCGTGATGGCGGCCCGCATCCGCCACATGAACCGCGAGCGGACCCCCCCGCCGGAGCCGCCGAAGCCCGGCGGCGCCTAGGGCAGCCGCCTCCAGGTGTTCCCGTCGCGGCCGACGTGCTCCGCCGGCGCCCCGATGGGCGGCGGCGCCCAGTCCCCGGCGGCGTCCCGCGGGAAGGCGGCGTCGAAGGCGGGCGTCCTGTCCTTCCCGTCGTAGTCCCCCTCCCCGTCCTCGAGGAGCCACACCTCGCGCGAGCGGTCCACGAAGAAGGAGTCCACTTCGGAGACCCCGTGCCTCGCCGGCCAAGCGTAGGCGCACCAGAGGAACTCGGCCCCGTCGGTGTCGATGGGGGCGCTGAAGAGGGGGCCCTCGGGGGCTTCCTCCTCGAGGGTCCCCGAGGGGCTCCCGGGCGCGCGGGGGGCGGGTCCGGAGGCTCCCTCGTGGGCCCCTCCTCCGTCCCGGGCGGGCAGGAAGATGCGGAAGCAGTAGCCGGACTTCAGGACGATCCCGCTGGAGTCCAGGTCGGCGAGCGCCGGGGAGAGGAGAGGGCTGGAGAGGCGGCGGGCCCTCGCCCGTCCCGCGGGATCCGCGCGGGGCGTCACCACGGCCGTCAGTTCCCCGAAGGTCCCGTACTCGGGAATCCCGTCGCCGTCGAGGTCCACGATGCGTGCCCTGCGGAAGGCCTCCTGGGCTGAGGCCAGGGTCCGGAGGGCGGCGATGGCGGCGGCCCGGTTGGAGCGGCAGGGGGGATGGAAAAGGAGCCCGTGGAGGAGGAGGGCAGGCAGGGCGAGGTAGAGGACGGTGAAGAGGGATCTCCGAAGCCAGAACCGGCGCACCGGGTTCCCGCTCCTGACCCGGATGCGCCCGCCCTCCTCCATGTTCCTCGCCTCCCTCCGGCGCCTAGGAGCCCGTTGCCGTAATCCCCCGAAGGCGTTCCGCGCCTACCGGCGCGGTTGCACCGGGAAGAGGGAGACCGGAGAGGATCGGTCTCCCTCTTCCCGGCGCGTAGTGAGGCCCGCGTGACTCCCTACCGTGCGGCGGCAAGCTTCAGGATGTTGTGGGCCGTGCAGACCAGGCTCCACTCCCCGCGGACCTTCTCGAGCCCGCGGAGCAGGAATCTCCGGAAGCCTCGGGCCTCCTTGATCTGCCCGAAGACCGGCTCGACCACCTGTTTCCGCAGCCGGTACCGGCTCCGCCATCCCGCCCGACGCAGTCTCACCCACATCGCTCGCGTCCACGGTTGCCTGGTCCGGTGCTCCCAACTCGTCGCGCCCGCCTCCCCGTGCTTCTGCCGGCCCACCGCGATGTATCCACGGATGCGACGCTGCTCGATCCCCTCGAGATTGGCCTCCGACAGGTACCCCGCGTCCGCCGACACCTCCTGCGGGGTCCTCCCTGTGTTGGCCTTCAGCGCGTCCAGCATCGGGAGCAGGCGGTCGACATCACTCTGCTGCGCCACGACCTCTTGCGCGACCACGACCTGGCTCTGCGCGTCCACGGCCGCCTGGCAGTTGTAGCCCTGGTCGAAGCCGTCCTTGGTCTTGAGGATCCGGCTCTCGGGGTCGGTGAAGTTGCTCTGTGCACCCTCCGGCGGCTCCGTCTCGCCCTTGCCCTCCGCCTCCTCCTTCAGCCGCGCCATCGCCTCCCGGATCTTCGCCCGCCGCTTCGCCTTGTCCTTCACCCACTCCGGCAGCTCGTCCCCGCGCTTGTCCTTCCCGTACGCCTCGTCCTCCTCGCGGTCCGTCTGCTCCGCCCGCTCCAGCCAACCGTCCACCTGCTTCTTCAGCTCCCGGTCCGCCTTCTTCATCCGGCTCCAGCTCATCGCCGCGTGCTTGCTGGCGTTGGCCTTCACCTTCGTCCCGTCCAGCGCCACGTGCCCCAGCTTCACCAGCCCCGCCTTCCCGCACAGCTCCAGCACCTGCACGAACAGCCCTCGCAGCGTCTCCAGGTGCCGCCGACGGAACTCGCTGATCCGCGTGTGGTCCGGCTTGCTCATCGCCGTCACCGCCATGAAGTCCACACGCTCGATGCACGCCTGCTCCAGCTTGCGCGAGGAGTACACCCCGCGGCTGTACCCGTACAGGAGCAGCGCCGTCATCATCGCCGGGTGGTGCGGCGGGTACCCCCGCTCCTCGCTGTACGTGTCGAGGATCGCCGAGAGATCCAGGTCCTGGCGCACCAGGTCCCTCACGAAGTGCGCCGGGTGCCCCTCGGGCACGAAGTCCGAGAGGCTCGGGGGAAACAACCTCATCTGGTCCACGTCCCACGGTCGGAAGGTCTTGGCCATGCCCGTAGAATCGGACCCACCACCGACATCCTGAAGGCCCAGGCCCTCTACGCGCCTGTCAGGAACAGGTCCGGCCGTTTGGACCTGTTCCTGACAGGCGCAACCGCGCCGGAGGCGCGGAAGGAGAGTCGGGGGGGATTACCGCAACGGGCTCCTAGGGCAGCCGCCTCCAGGTGTTCCCGTCGCGGCCGACGTGCTCCGGGACGTCCGTGGGGAGGAAGGCCCAGTCCCCCAGCGCGTCCCGCGGGAAGGCGGCGTCGAAGGGGGGCTGGACCCTCGTCCTCCCGAAGGTGCCCACGCCGTCGTAGACCCCCGCCTCGTTCCGGAACTCCCAGACCTCGCCCGACTCGTCCGTGTAGAAGACCTCGGTCCCGCTGTTCCCGTGGGCGACGGGCCAGGCGTAGGCGCACCAGCGCACCTCGGCCGCGTCGGTGTCCACGGCTCCCGAGAAGGGGGTCCCCTCGACGAACTCCGGGGGACGCTCCGGCGCCGGGGGGGCGGACCCGCCCCCGCCCGCGGGGCGTCAGCCGGCGCCGCCCGGGTGGCGGATCTCCCGCGGCGCCCTCCCCTCGCGGGCCTCGCCGCCGCCCCGGGCCGGGAGGAAGATGCGGAAGGCGTAGCCGGACTTCGTGACGATGCCGTTCTCGTCCACCCAGGCGAGGGCGGGGGAGAGGAGGGGCGGGGAGATGGCGGCGCCCCGGCTCCTCCCCTCGGCGTCGGTGCGCACGCCGGCGGCCCCGGTCATCTCGCCGAAGGTCCCGTACTCGGGGAGCCCGTCCCCGTCGAGGTCCACGCGGCCGGCCGTCCGCATCTGCGCCTGCACGGAGGCGAGGTTCCGGAGCGTGGCGACGGCGGCGGTGCGGTTGCCGCCGCGGCAGGTCGGCTGCATCAGGTTCGGCAGGACGACGGCCCCGAGAATCGGCCCCGCGATCCCCAGGACGAGGAACCACCGCCGGAACCGCGGGTCCTCCACCAGGTAGCGGGGTTCCCTGCCCGCGGCCTTCCAGACGCCCTCGTCCATGCTCCGCCCCCTCCGCTCCGGCGGCCGCCGGGGGTCCTTCGAGCCCCGGCCCTCCACCTCGGATCCCGTGGGGGGACTCTACGAGGTCGCGGGAATCGCGGCCGGAATGCCGGACCTACAGCATGGTGCGACCCTAGGCATCCGCCGGCGGGGCGGGAGCGGGGGGACGGCCGGGACGGGGGGAGGGGCCGCTACCGGGGGGAGGGCCTCCAGGGGGGAGGCGGCGTGGGCAGTTCCGGGGAGGGGAGGACGCCGTCTCCGGAGGCGGTCCCGTCCCTGCGAGGGGTCGTGCGGGTCATGGGGGGACTCTACGACTTCCCGCGCGGGACGCCGGAAGTGGGGCTGTACAGTACCGTGAGACGCTAGGCATCCAGGGGAGCCCGCCCGCCATGTCCGACGTCCTCGCCCGCGCCTCGGAACTCGGCCGCGCCCTCCGGGACACGCCGGAGTTCAGGGCCCTGCGCGACGCCGAGAGCGCGGTCATGGCCTCCCCGGAATCCGTCACCCTCGCCGAGGCCCTCGGCACCCTCCATCGCCAGCGCGCCGAGGCGGAGAAGTCGGGGAAGCCCATGGACCCCGCCACCGCCGCCCGCGTCGAGGCCGTCACCGGGGCCGTCGCCGTCGATCCCCTCCTCCAGGCGCTGTCCCGCGCCCAGCAGGAGTTCCAGGCCCTCGTCCACCGCGTGAACAGGGCGATGCTCGACGAGCTGAAGCCCCCCCCGGGCGGGGCCTGATCGCTTCTCCACAGCCTCTCCACCGCCGCCGGCACGGGCGGTGCGCCTCCCCCGCCCCGTCGTCGGCCATCGCGCCACCGGCGCGGGAAAGGGGGGAGGCATGCGGGGGGAGGGGCGGGCGTGCGCGGACGCGGTGTCGGGGGAGGACCAGCTCCTCGCGCCCTTCGTGGAGGAGGCCCGCCGGGGGGAGCCCGGCGCCTTCGAGGTCCTCGAGGGGAGGTTCCGCGGCCCGCTCCTCGCCTA
>JAKLKS010000061.1:0-251 GCA_023150535.1 Planctomycetota bacterium | reverse complement strand
CCCTGGTCCGCGCCTGGGACCAGCTCGGCGCGCTCCGCGACCCGGAGGCCTTCCGCCCCTGGATCTACGCCATCCTCGAGAACGCGGCCTTCGGGGGGGAGCGCCACCGGGGGCGGAGGAAGGCCTACCCGCTCTTCGACGAGGAGGCCGTGGCCGAGGGGGAGCCGGTCCTGGAGATCGACGACGGTCCCGTGGCGCCCGGGGAGGAGATCCCCGTGGCCCCGGTGGTCGCCGCGCTGCGGGATTCGCTC
>JAKLKS010000060.1 GCA_023150535.1 Planctomycetota bacterium | reverse complement strand
GCGCGACGCCGCCGTCCGCGGCCTCGAAGGGGATCGGCCGATCCCCGCAGCGCGCCTCCGTCACCTTCACCGCGGGGTCCAGTTCCAGCACCCAGCGGGGGGGAGGCTCCCCCGCGGCGCGCAGCGTCACCCTCTCGAGGAGGCGATCGGGGCGGATCTCGACCTCGAGGTCGTAGCGGAGGACGTCGGGGGGGTCGGCCGCGGCCGCGGACGCCCCGGGGGCGGCGAGGAGGAGGAGGAGGAGAAGCCACGGGGCGACCGCCCCCGCGGAGCATCGACGCGTCCTGCCCGGCCTTCCCGCCATGGGCACCTCCCGGGGAGAGCCTCCCCCTTCCCTTTCGCGGAAGGGAGGGGGGAGGGGGCGGGACCCGTGACGGCCGTCAGTGCGCCGGAGGCGCCGCCCCGGGGGCGCCGCCCTCCCCCGCCCCGCCCCCCGCCTCCGCCGCCGGCGGCCGCATCCCGAGGAGGCGCCGCGCGTCCTCGAAGAGCGAGTAGAAGACCGGGGTCGCCAGCAGCGTCAGGAGCAGGCAGAGGGTCTGCCCGCCGATGACCACGACCGCCACCGCGCGCCGCTCCTCGGCCCCGGGCCCCGTCCCCACGGCGAGCGGGATCATCCCGGCCACCAGCGTCAGCGTGGTCATGAGGATGGGCCGCAGTCGATCCCGGTTCCCCCTGAGGATCGCCTCCCCGATGGGCACCCCGGCGTTGCGCAGGCCGTTCATGTGGTCGATCTGCAGGATGGAGTTCTTCTTCACGATCCCGAAGAGCACCAGCATCCCCAGCGCGGAGAAGAGGTTGAGGTTCCCCGTCCCGAGCCCGTGGAGGGAGACCAGGGCGAAGGGCACCGAGAGGGGGAGCGAGAGCAGGATCGTCAGGGGGTGGAGGAGGCTCTCGAACTGCGAGGCCAGGATCAGGTACATGAAGACCACCGACAGGACGAAGGCCCAGAGGAACTCCTCGAAGGTGCGCTCCATCTCGAGGCTCCGCCCCGTGAGCCGGGTCGAGTAGGCCGGGGGCAGGTCCCGCTTCGCCGCCTCCTCCCGGAGGATCTCCACGCACTCCCCGAGCGCGCGGCCCGGGGCCACCCCCCCGCGGATGGAGACCATGCGCTGGCGATCGAGCCGGTCGATGCGGGAGGGGCCGAGGGCCGGCGCCAGGGAGGCCACCGAGGAGAGCTCCACCGTCCCCCCTCCCGCGCGGGGGATGCGCAGCAGGTCGAGGAGGTCGGTCCTCTCCCGGTCCGCCTCCTCCAGCCGCAGGCGCACGTCGTAGTCCTCCCCGGCCTGCGGGTCGCGGAAGCGCGACACCTCGTCCTCCCCGCCGACGAGGATCCGGAGCGCCGTCCCCACGTCCCGGGCGCGGAGGCCGAGGTCCGCGGCGCGCTCCCGGTCGATGGAGACGCGCAGCTCCGGCCGGTCGAGGCGGAGCGAGGTGTCGAGGCCGCGGAAGGCCCCCGACTCCATGGCCGCCCCGCGGATGGCCTCCGCGTGGCGCCCGAGGTCCTCCAGCACCGGGCCCTGGAGGACGAAGTCGACGTCCCAGGGCCCCCCCCCGATGTTGAAGGAGGGGTAGTTCCGCACCTGGCAGCGCAGGGGGCGCAGCTCCTTCAGTCGCCGGTCCACCTCGGTCATCACGTCGGCCTGCGTGAAGTTCCCCCGGAAGGTCGCGCCGGGCTCGCCGCGGGCGAGGTTCGAGAGGAACCGGCTGACGGAGGGGACCCGCTCCGCGTGGGGGGCGACGGCGACGTGGACCCGGCCGGAGTTCACCCCGCCGAGGAACCCGCCGCCCGCCGTGGCCTGGACCGTGACCACCCCGGGGACGGTCATGATGGCCGCCTCCACGCGCTTCATGGCCTCGTCCATGGAGGCCATGCTCGTCCCCTCGGGGGCGGAGACCGAGACGCTGAACTCCGCCTCGTCCACGTCCGCCGGCACGAACTCCTGCTCCGCCGCCGCCAGCAGGGGGAAGGAGGAGGCGACGACCCCGACGCAGAGCAGCGCCACGGCCACCCTCCAGCGCATGGCGCCGCGGAGCATCGCCATGTAGGAGCGCTCGATCACGGAGTAGAACCCCCGCCGCGATCCCGCCTCGCCGCCGCCGTGGCCGCCCTCCTTCGCCCGGAGCATCCGCGAGGCCATCATGGGCGTGAGCGAGAAGGAGACGAAGAGGCTCACCAGGATCGCCACCGCCGAGGTGATCCCGAACTGGTAGAGGAACCGGCCGGCGATGCTCGACATGAAGGAGACGGGGACGAAGATGACGACGAGGCTGAGCGTCGTCGCGAGCACGGCGAGCCCGATCTCGCGGGTTGCCTCGCGGGCCGCCGCCATGGGCGGCATCCCCTTCTCCTCGACGAAGCGGAAGCAGTTCTCGAGCACGACGATGGCGTCGTCGATGACGATGCCCACCATGAGGACGAGGGCCAGCATGGTGACGCTGTTCATGGTGAAGCCGAGGGCCCACATGGCCGCGAAGGTCGCCACCGTGGAGACGGGGATGGCCACGCAGGCGATGACCGTCGAGCGCCAGGAGCGCATGAAGAGCAGCACCACGAGGCTCGCGAGGATGCTCCCGAGGACGAGGTGGACGTTGATCTCGTGGAGGGCGGAGCGGATGTAGAGGGACTGGTCGCGGATCACCCTCAGGCGGACGTCGGGGGGGAGGCGGCCGGAGGCGGACTCGAGGGCCGCCTTCACCCCGTCGATGACCGCCACGGTGCTGGCGCCGGACTGCCGGATGACCTCGACGATCACCGTGGGGACCCCGTCGAGGCGGGCCACCCGGCGCCGCTCCTCGGTCCCGTCCTCGACCTCCCCCACGTCGGAGAGGCGGATGGGGACGCCGTCCACGGTCGCGACCACGAGGTTCCGGAAGGCCTCCACGTCGGGGAGCTTCCCCATCGTCCGCAGGGAGCGCTCCGTCTCCCCGGCGGTGACGTTCCCCCCGGGCACGTCGACGTTCTGGGCCGCCAGGGCGTCGCGGACCGCGGTCACCGGCAGGTCGTAGGCGGCCAGCCGGTCGGCGTCGATCCAGACGTTCATCGTGCGCAGCGCGCCCCCCTCGATGCGCACCTCGCCGACGCCGGCGCTCCGCTCCAGGGCCGGCTTCACCACGCGGTCGGCCAGCTCCGTCAGCTCGCGGAGGGAGCGGTCCGCGGACAGGGCGACCGTGATGGCCGGCTCGGAATCCGCCTCCGCCTTGGAGACCACGGGGGGATCGGCGTCGTCGGGGAGCCTGCGGACCGCGGAGGCGACCTTGTCCCGGACGTCCTGGGCCGCGACGTCCACGTCCCGGTCCAGGGTGAAGGTGGCGATGACGATGGAGGATCCCGACCCGGAGATCGACCGGAGCTGGTCGATCCCCTCGACGGTGTTCACCGCCTCCTCGATGATCTCGGTGATCTCCGTCTCCACCTCCTCCGGGGAGGCGCCGGGGAGGCGGGTCTGCACGCGCACCGTGGGGAGGTCCACCGAGGGGAAGCGGTCCACGCCGAGCTTCCGGTAGCCCACCGCCCCCACGACGACCAGCGCCAGCGTCATCATGGCCGCGAAGACCGGCCTCCGGATGCAGACGTCAGCGAGGGGCTGCATCGCCCCCCCCTCCCGCGGCCGGGGCGAGCCCCGCGTAGGCCGCGATCCGCCCCCGGGCCCTGAGGACCGCCAGGTGGAGCTCCCGCCGCTCCATCTCCGCCGAGGCGAGGTCGAGGTCGGCGGCGAGGAGGTCGTCCTGGGCGGTCAGCCGCTCGAGCCAGGTGGCCAGGCCCGCCGTCCACTGCCCCTCGGCGAGCTCGAGCCCGCGGCGGGCCGCGTCGCTCTGGAGGCGCAGCGCGGCGACCCGCTCCCGGGAGGCGGCCAGCGTCTGCCGCGCCGCCTCCACCTCGCTCCGCGCCAGGCGCCGCTCGCGCGAGAGCCGGAGCTTCGCCTCCCGCAGCAGGGAGAGCGCCCGCCGCACGTCGGCCTCCACCTCCCCCGCCGAGAACAGGGGGAGGTTCACCTCGAGGAGCCCGGTCCAGTCGAGGTCCGAGGGCTCCGACTGCCGGGAGAGGAAGAGGTTGAGGTCGGCGGAGATCGAGGGCCACCACCCCCCGGCCGCCTCCCGCACCGCCGCCGCCGCCGCGTCCACGGCCCGCCCGGCCGCCCGGATCTCCGGGCGCGCCTCCTCCAGGTCGAGGAGCATCTCCTCCAGGGGCGGCGGCTCCTCCGGCACGTCGAGGGTCCCGTCGAGGGGGGCGGCGCCCACCTCCCAGCCCGTGAGGAAGGAGAGGGCGGTGCGCCCGTTGCGCGCCTCGGCCTCGGCCTGCACGAGGTCGGCCCGGGCCTCGGCGGCGCGGGATTCCGCGAGCGCGATGGCCAGGGGGTGCCCGGTCCCCGCGGCCAGGCGCGCCCGGGCGTCCTCCACGTGGGCGTCCTGGAGCGCGAGGGAGGCGCGGAGGACCTCCGCCCGCCGCTCCGCCCGGAGCACGAAGAAGTGGGCCCGCGCGACGGAGAGCAGGAGGTCGTCCCGCGCCGCCAGCAGCCGCTCGCGCAGGGCCTCGGCGCCCAGCGCGGCGGCGTCCATGCGCGCGGCGTCGGAGACGGGGTCGGCGTCGAAGGAGGCGGAGGCGGGGACGTCGAGCGACCCGCGCCCGGGATCGGGGGAGCCCTGCTTCTCGCGGGCGAACCAGCGCGGGGAGATCTCGAGGATGGGCAGGAAGGCGGCCGCCGCGCGGCGCCTCTCGATCACGGCCCGCACGTACTCCTCGCCCCGGGAGGCGAGGGCCTCGTCCCGCGCGTTGGCCAGCCGCATGGCGGTGGGCAGGTCGAGGGCCTTCCCGGGCCCCGGGGGCGGGGTCGGCGGCATGCCGCCGTCCAGCACCTCCCGGTAGAGGGCCTCGTCCGCGTCCCCGTCGATGGCGCAGGCCGGCAGGAGGAGGGCCGCGGCGACGAGGGCGGCGCGGGGGGCGCCCCCCCTCAACGGCCCCCCTTCCCGGGAGCCGCCGGGGCGGCGGGGGGCGCGGGGGGCGCCGGGACGACGCGGAGGGGGGCGCCGGGGACGAGATCCCCGGGCGGGGACGCGAGGACCTCGTCCCCGGGGGCGAGGCCCCCGAGGACCTCGAAGGAGTCCCCCGCGCGGCGCCCGAGGACGACGCGCCGCTCCTCGGCCCTCCCCCCGGCGTCCACGAAGACCTTGCGGACGCCGGCGAAGACGACGACGGAGGAGGCGGGGACGAGCGGGACCCCCTCGTCGAGGCCGACGGCGATCTCCGCCACGGCGAAGGCGCCCGCCGCGATGGCGAGGTCGGGGTTCCCGACCTCGATCTCGACCTCGAAGGTGCGCGTGGCGGGATCCACCTCGGGCCGCAGGCGCGTGACGCGGCCGGAGACCGGCTTCGCGGAGCCCGCCACCGTGGCCGTGGCGGCCTTCCCGGGGACGACCCCCTCCATCCGCGCCTCCGGCACCCGCACGCGGAGGCGGAGCGGGCTCGCGTCGAGGAGGCGGTAGAGGGGGCGGCCGACGGCGACGTAGTCCCCGGCCGAGACGAGGCGCTGCGCGACGAGCCAGGGCTCGGTCCCCGGCGGCGCGGCGTGGACGGCGTCCCTCACCTGCTGCTCGACGGCGGCGAGGTCGGCGGCGCGGGTGCGGGCGAGGGCCAGCGCGGTCCTCGCGTCGAGGCGGGCGGCGCGCAGAGCGCTGCCGGCCACGTCGCGCAGGGTCTCGAGGTCGGCGAAGTCCTGGGCGCTGATGAGGGGCGGGTCCCGGTCCCGGAGGGTCCGGGCCCTCTCGAGCTTCGCCGCGGCGTTGGCCTCCTCGAGGCGGGCCTTCTCCACGGAGGGGAGGGCCTCGTGGTCCACCTCCCCCGCGGGCATCCCGTCGAGGCCGAGGCGGGCGAGGCTCTCGGCGAGGGCCGCGGCCCGCTGGTCGCGGAGGAGCCGGTAGTCGGTGTCGTCGATCCGGAGGAGGACCGATTCCGGGGCCACGCGGTCCCCCGCCTCGGGGCCGACGGAGGCGACGCGGCCGGCGACCTTGGCGGAGACGGTGACCTCCTCCTCGGGGAAGAAGGTGCCCGTGGCGCGGACGGAGCGCGGGACGGAGCCCGTGCCGACGCGGACGAGGGAGACCTCGACGGGGGCCGGCGGGGCGCCCGCCGCGGGGCCGGCGGGGGGCCCGCCCTCCCCGCAGGCGGCGGCGAGGAGGCTCGCGGCGAGGAGGGCGGGGGTCGCGGTTCTCATGGCGGTGTCCCGGTGCGTCCGCCGGGAGGGGAGAGGCTACTCGGCGGGAGGCGGCGGGGGAAACAACGCGGCTCTCCGTCGGCCGCCGTCACATCACCGGCCCCTCGTGGCGGCCGTCCAGGGTCCCGTCCTCGGCGTCCACGGCCTCGACGAGGGCCCGGACCTCCTCCCGGGTGAGGACCCCCTTCGCGACGACCGCCCGGACCAGGACGGCGAGGTGGAGGCGCAGTTCGTCCACCTCCCTCTCCAGGTCCCGGAGGTCGCCCCCCCCGCCGCGGGAGGAGGCGATCTCCCTCCGCAGGCGGCGGATCTCCTCCCCCTGCTCCTCGATGTCCATCTGCTGGCCCCAGTTCCCGAGCAGCAGCATCCGTCCCCAGCCCATGGCGGCTCCTTTCCGTGTCGCCCTCCCCCGGCACCCGTCGACGCGGACGACAGGGTAGCGCGGTCCCCGCCGGCCCGTGCCGGCTTCGGCGCGGCCGGGCCCCGTGACGCCCGTCCACCCCGCTCCCGGTTCCCCGTCCCCGGCCGCCGCCCCCCGCCGTAGGCTTCCCGGTCCGGCGCCGCGGAGCACCCCGATGGCGGACTCGGCTGTCGTGAACCGGGGCTGGCGCACGGTGCTGGCCGGCACGGGCATCAACCTCGCCCTCGGCGTCCTCTACGCCTGGTCGGTGATCAAGAAGGCCATCCCCCCCGAGTGGGGGTGGGACGACGCCGACAAGGCCCTCCCCTACTCCGTCGCCTGCATCGTCTTCGCGCTGGTGATGGTCCCGGCGGGCCGCCTCCAGGACCGCATCGGCCCCCGCTGGGTCGCCACGGCGGGCGGGGTCCTCACCGGGGCGGGCTGCATCCTCGCCTCCCTTTCCACGACCGTCCTCTGGTACGTCCTCGGCTTCGGGGTGCTGGCCGGCGCGGGCATCGGCCTCGGCTACGCCGCCGCCACCCCGCCCGCGGTGAAGTGGTTCCCCGCGCGCCGGACCGGCCTCGTCGCGGGCATCGTCGTGGCGGGCTTCGGCCTCGCCTCCGTCTACATCTCCCCCCTGGCCAACCTCCTCACGGGCTTCGACCTCGGAGGCCGGCCCGGCCCGGAGCTGCGCGCCGCCCTCGACGCCCGGGACGCCGCGCTCCCGAAGGCGGAGGGGACTCCCGACGATTGCGCGGCCGCCGCCGCCACCGCGGCCGCCGGGCTGCTGGCCCTCGAGGAGGGGAACCTCCGCAGGACGCTCCTGCTCCTGGGGGCGGGCTTCCTCGTCGTGGTGACGGCGCTCGCGCAGTTCCTCGTCCCGCCGCCCCCGGGGTGGCGGCCCCCCGACGACGGGGCCGCCGCGGCGAAGGGGGCGCCGGCCGGCGGGTCCGTGGACAGGGGCCCCTCGGAGATCCTGAGGACCCCGCTCTTCTGGCTCCTGTGGGTGATGTTCGCCTTCGGGGCCGGCGCCGGGCTCATGATCATCGGCAACATCACCACCATCGCGAAGCTCGGGGGCGTCGAGGCGGGGTTCGTGCTGGTGGCCCTGCTCGCCGTCGGCAACGCCGGGGGCCGCATCGTCTCGGGCATGCTCTCGGACCGGATCGGGCGCCTCACGACGATGTGCCTCGTGTTCCTCTTCCAGGCCGCGCTGATGATGGTCCTGCGCGCCGGCGTCGGGAACATGGCCCTGTTCGTGGCCGTGTCGATGCTGGTGGGATTCAACTACGGCTCCTGCCTCTCGGTCTTCCCCTCGACGGTGAAGGACGACTTCGGCCTCCGGAACTTCGGCGTCAACTACGGCCTCGTGTTCACCGCCTGGGGTGTGGGAGGCCTCGTGCTCCCGCTGGCCGCCGGCCGCATGTTCGAGGCGGCCCGCCGGGCCACGGGGACCGGCTCCTACGACGGCGCCTACCTCGCGGCGGCGGGCCTCCTCGTCGTGGCGGCGGCCCTGACCTTCGCCACCCGCGCCGTCGAGAGGGCGTTCCGTGCGGGGACCTCCTCCCCGGCGCCCGCGCCGCGGGCGGCGGTGGGGCGGGGGTAGCGGGGAGCGGCCGCCGGCCCTCCCGCCGCCTACCCCCCGGCGCGCGCCTCCGCCGCGATCCCCTCGAGGATGGCCGCCGCCCGCGCGGCGTCCCCCTCGCGGACGAGGAGGTGGTCCTTGCGGTACCCGCACAGGGGCACGACGGGGATGCCCGCCCCGGCGAGCGCCTCCGCGGCGGGGAGGAGGAAGCCGCTCGTCGCGAGGTCCACGTCGAGGTCCAGGGTGATCGCCCGGAAGGGGCCGGCGCGGGCCCGGGGGCGGAGGGCCTCGAAGGCGGGGAGCGCGGAGCGGGGCACGGCGACGGAGCACTCGTCCCTCTCGAGGACGAGGCCGGAGAAGGGGCGGGCGGAGGAGGCCAGGGCCGCGGCCACGGCGGGGAGGCGCGAGGCGGGGAAGGAGAGGAGGTGGACCGGCTGGGGCCAGGTCCGCACCGCCGTCGCAGCCCAGAGCCCCCGGACGCGCTCCTCCATGCCGGGGATCCTACGCCCCGGGGGAGGGGAGCGCCCGCCTACTTCCGGATCCAGTTCACGTGGAGGGGTTCCGCCTCCTCCCCGGCCGCGGCGCGGTACTCCAGGACGTGGGCCCCCTTCCCCTCCCGGAGGACGCGGCGGAGGTGGCCGGGCCGCTCCTCGACGCGGCCCGCACCGCCGGCGTCCTCGAGGAAGGCGCGCACCGCCTCCGCCGTGGGAGGCGCGGACACCGTCGGGGCCGCGGGCCTCCCCTTCTCCCCCGGGAGGACGGCGTCGACGGCCCAGGACTCGACGATCTTCCGCGCCATGGCGCGCAGGATCCCCGGGGAGTCGTAGCAGTCCGCGCCGAGGATCTCCCCGTCCACCGCCGCCACGATGCCGACGGCGTCCGGGCGGCGGAGGACCTCGTCGAGGAGGGCCTTCACCGCGTCCTCGCGCGCCTTCACGATCTTCTCGACGGAGAGGAGGGCGTTGTAGGTGCCCGTGGAGGAGAGGCCGACGCCGCCGTTGTCCATCCCTGCACTCCCGCCGCCCTCCCGCACCTGGAAGGCCACCGTCCCGGACTGCGAGATCGAGGCCCCGCGCTCCACGGAGGCGACCTCTCTCCAGACCTCCTGCTGGCTCCCGGCCACCTGGATGGCGCGGCGGAGGGCGGGGCCGTTGACGAGGGCGGTGTTGGAGGAGAAGGAGTGGGAAGGCAGGGCGAACCCGGCTCCGCCCGAGGGTTGTAGGTTCGCGGCCTGCGCGATCTCGACGTCCCCGTCCCACCTCCCTTCGCGTCCCGCCACCCACCTCCCGTGCTCCACGCAGAAGGCGTCGAGGCCCTGGGGCGGGGAGTTCGGCGCGAGGGCGACGTCCCGGCCGACGACGCGGTCCTGCTTGCCGCCCTTCACCACGTCCCCCGCCTGGAGGAAGAGCCAGCGGTCGGAGCGGTTCTCGAGGGTGAGCTCGTTCACCTCGGCCTCGTCCCGCCCCTGCGCGGCCCCCTTCTCGGCGACGAGGACGGTGCCGGCGGCGAGGCCCTGGTCGAGGGTGATCCACTCGCGGCCGTCGCCGCCCGGGCCGCGGAGGACGAAGAGGGCGAGGTTCCCGTGGACGAGGGGGCCCTCGAGGGCGAGGTCGCGGCCGCCGACGCGGACGGCGGCGGGCGGGTCCGCGGGGGCGGGATCCCGGCCGGGTTCCGGCCCCCCCGAGGCGCAGCCGGCCAGCAGGACGACGGAAGCGAGAAGAGCGGAGACCTTCGCCATGGTCCACCTCCCCCGGGGAGGGCCGCGGGGCCCTCGGCCTGCCCCTTCGGACGACGGGGGGGCGCGGTGATCCCCGGGGATTCCGCGGTCGTTACGATCCCGTGACGGAGCGGGCCGGGCGCGGCGGGGATGTGTATCTAGTTATGATACTCTCGGGCGGGGTCCGACGGACCCCGCTAGTACTTGACCGCTCAGCCGTAGGGCTTCGCCTCCCGGGTCTCCGGGGCGCCGCCGGCGAGGCCGGCCTCCACCGCCTCCCGGACGAAGTTCCTCGCCCCCTCGACGTCGGCGGGCTTCGGGGTCGGGCGGTCGTCGATGGCGCCGCGGTAGAGGACGCCGCCGTCCTTCCCGACCACGAACATGTGCGGGGTCGTCCTCGCCCCGTAGAGGCGGCCCACCGCCCCGTCGGCGTCGAGGAGGACGGCGTCGGCCCTCCCGCCCTTCTCCGCGTCCACCTTCGCCCACTGCTCCGCGGTGAAGTGCCCCTGCTTGCCCGGGGCGGAGGAGCAGATCGAGAGCCAGACCGCCCCCTTCGCGCGGAGGGACTCCTGGAGCCCCTGCATGTTCCCCGAGGCGTAGTGCTTCACGACGTAGGGGCAGCCGTGGTTCGTCCACTCGAGGACGACGACCCGCCCGCGGTAGTCGGAGAGGCGGTGCGTGCGGCCGCGGTAGTCGACGAGCGTGAAGTCGGGGGCGGGGTCGGCGACGGGGGCGGGGGCGGGTTCCGGGGCCGGGGCGGGTTCCGGGGCCGCCGCGCCCTCCGCGGGAGGCGGCGCAACCGGGGGCGCCTCCGGCGCCGTCTCCGACGCGCACCCCGCGAACACCGCCGCCCCCAGCACCGCCGCGACCCAGCGCTTGGCCATCGCCCCTCCCGTTCCGTGGACGGAGGGAAGGTACGGGAGGGGGCGGACCGGGGCCAACATCCGCATCCCCCTGTGACCGCCCCCGCCCCCGCCCCGATCCACGGCCGGGCCCGCCGGGGACCCTCCTAGGATCGAGCCGTCCGGCGAAGAAGACCCCGCCATGCGCCTCTCCCCCTTCCGGCGCACCCTCCCCGCCCTCCTCCTCTCCCTCCTCGCCCCCGCCCTCGCCGCCTCCGATTCCCCCCCTCCCGCGGAGCCCGCCCCCGTCCTCCCCATCGCCGGCCGCGACGCCCGCCTCGACTCCCGCCGCCTGCGGGAGGCCGCCGGCCGGGTTCACGCCGTCGTCGCCTTCCGCGGGATCCCGGGGGACGCCGAGCGCGCCGCGCTCGGGGAGCTCGGGATCCTCCTCCACCACTACCTCCCCGAGGACGCCTTCCTCGCCACGGTGCCCGAGGGGCGGGCGGCCGCCCTGCTGGCCCTCCCCTTCGTCCGCGGCGCCGAGCCCCTCCGCCCGGAGTGGCGCTGTTCCGCCGCCCTGGCCGCCGACCTCGCCCGCGGCGCCCCCCTCCCCGGCGCCCCCCGCACCGTGCACTGCCGCTTCTTCCCCGACACCCCCCTCGCCGACGCACTGGAGGCGCTGGCGCGCGCCGGCGCGACCGCCCTCGACCCCTCCTTCGGCCGCGACTCCCGCCTGACCGCCTCCCTCCCCTGCTCCGCCCTGCCCGCCCTCCTCCGCGAGGAGGAGGTCCGGTGGGTGGAGGTGGTCTCGGCCCAGCCGAGGGCCTGGAACGAGCAGTGCGCCTCGTTCTCCCGGGTGGACGTCGCGCAGGCCGCCCCCCTCGGCCTCACGGGGGAGGGCGTGCACGTCGCCATCATGGACGAGTACTCGGTGGACGCGACCCACGGGGACTTCGGGGGCCGCGTGACGGAGGTGACCGACTACGGATGGGCCTACTGGGACGCGACGGGGAACGCCCACGCCACGAACGTGGCCGGCACCATCCTCGGCGACGGCGCGGGGAAGGCGGCGGCCAGAGGCATGGCCCCGGGCGCCCTGGGGTACACCTTCCCCTTCTACCGTTGGTACGCGCTCGACGCCAAGGTCACCGCCTTCGGCGACTACGCCATCGAGATCGACAACAACTCCTGGAGCGGGTGGAACGGCTGGGAGGCGTCGCTCCCCGACGTCGGCCTCTCCTGGTGGACCTGGGTCTCCGGCTCCCCGGGCTTCGGGGACTACTCGGCGGAGATCGGGGACCTCGACGGCCTGGCCGCCGACACCGGGGTCCTGGTGAACTTCTCCTCGGGGAACCAGGCCGACGACGACGGCAACTGGCTCGTGGACGCCTACGGCGAGTACCCGCTGGCCCACTACCACTACAACCTGTCCACGGGGCGCATCGACTTCCCGAAGTACGACCGCCACATGGTGGACGGGGACGGCGGCTGCATCAGCCCCCCCGCCACGGGGAAGAACGGGCTCGTGGTCGGATCCGTGGACGAGCGCGGCAACCTCTCCCCCTTCTCGGGGCACGGGCCCGTCTCCGACGGGCGGGTGAAGCCGGACCTCGTGGCCGTGGGGGAGAACGTCCTCTCCACCTTCCCCGGGGACCTCCACGGGACCGTCTCGGGCACCTCCTCCGCCTGCGCCGTCGTCTCGGGCATCGCGGCCCTCGTCATCGAGGCCTGGGAGCGCAACCACGCCTCCGGCCCCCGCCTGGACGTCCTCCGGGGGCTGCTCCTCCACACCGCGAGGGACGCCGGGCGCCCCGGGCCCGACTACGACTTCGGCTGGGGCGTGGCGGACGCCGGCGCCGCGGCCGCCCTCGCCCTGGGGGAGACGGGGCGGGGGACCGCCTTCCACCGGACGGGGTCCGCGGCGGCGGGGGCGACGAGGGAGTTCCTCCTGAAGGTGACCGACGGGAGGCTGCCGCTGCGGGTCACGCTGGCATGGACCGATTCCCCGGGGAACCCCGCCGCCGCGAAGGCGATCGTCGACGACCTCGATCTCACCCTCGTCTCCCCCTCGGGGGAGACCCTCCTCCCCTTCCGCCTCGACCCCGCGAAGCCCGCCGCCGACGCCGTCGCGGGGGTCAATTCGGTGGACACGACGGAGCAGGTCCTCGTGGCGGCCCCGGCGACGGGGGTGTGGAAGGCCCTCGTCAAGGGGACGAAGGTGACGCGGGGGCCCCGCGAGTTCGCCCTCTGGTTCTCCCACCCCTTCGACAACCGCGCCCCCGTGGCCGTCGTCCGGCCCGACCCCGCGGTCGTCCACGCCGCCTCCCCGCTGGGGGCCGTGGTCGCCCTGGACGGGTCCCTCTCCACGGACGCGAACGGGAACGACGACATCGCGGCCTTCGCCTGGGACACCGACGGGGACGGGGACTTCGCGGACGAGGGGGGATCGGGCTCGGGCGTCTCCCTGTCCGCCCCCTTCCCCGTCGGCGACAGCGCCGTGACGCTCCGGGTGACCGACGCCCTCGGCCTCGAGGGGACCCGGCAGGTCCTGGTGAGGGTCCTCGACGATCCCCCCGTCGCGGAGCTCGGCGCGGCCCTGGCCTTCGACGCGACGGACCCCGGGGGCCGCGTCGTGGAGTTCGACGCCTCCCTCTGCAGCGACCCCCAGGGGGCCGCCGACCTCGCGGAGTACGAGTGGGACCTCGACGGGGACGCGGTCTTCGGGGACGCCTCGGGGCCGACGGCCTCGGCGCGGCTCCCCGTCGGGGAGACGGTGGTCGGCCTGCGGGTCCGGGACCGCTCCGGTCTCGAGGGGACGGACACGGTCTCCGTGACCATCCGGGACGCGGAGCACCGGATGGACCGGGGGGGCTCCTTCAGGGGGGCCCTCGACCCGAAGTCGGAGCGGGACACCTTCTTCCTGGAGGCCCTCGCCGGATCGACCCTCGATCTCTCCCTGAAGACGAGGCTCTCCCTCCGCGCGATCCTCCGCTCCCCCTCGGGGGGGATCCCGCTCGACGGGACCTCGGCGGAGGGCGGGCGCGGCCTGGCGAGGAAGGGGATCCCCCTCCCGGAGACCGGCTGGTACTGGCTCCAGGTCGAGGCGGGCCTGCCCGCGGCGAAGGGCCCCTACTCCTTCACGGCGCGCCTCCGCGTCCCGAAGGCGGCGGGGAGGGAGGAGGGGGTCCTCGACGCCGGTTCCCCCGAGGCGACCTGGACCACGGAGCTGCTGGCCGGGTCGACCCTCTCGGTCCGGGCGAAGGGGAGCCGGAAGCAGGGCCCCGCCGGCCCGGCCTCCCCTTCCCTGGAGGTCCGCGCCCCCGACGGGACCGTCCTCGGGACGGCGGGCCCGGGAAGGGGGATCCGGATCGGTCCGGTCCCCGCCACGGGGACCTACGCGATCCGGGTCTTCGCCGCGGGAGGGGAGCCCGACCTCGGTGGGTACGGGATCCTCTGGAAGGGAACCGCCCGGATGAAGGGGGTCCGCCTGAGGGAATGACGGGAGGCTCCGCCCCCCCTACCCCTCCAGCATCATCCGGATGCTCCCGAGCTCCCGGACGAGCAGGTCCATGTCCAGGGGCTTGGGGAAGATGGGGATGTCGTCGGGCATCCGGGGCCAGCGGCTGCGGGGCCGGGCCGTCATGAGCATGCAGCGGAGGCCCGGCTGGGACTTGCGCGCGATGACGGCGAGTTCGTCGCCGCTCATCCCCGGCAGGTTGATGTCGGCGAGGAGGGCCACGAACACCCCCGTCCCGAGGAGCCCCATGGCCTCCTCGGAGGAGCCGGCCCAGGCGACCTCCCAGCCCGCGGCCTCGATGGCGATCCCCGTGAGCGCCCGCACCGTCGGGGAGTCCTCCACCACGAGGATCCGCGGCCGCGCGGGGACCCCGGGGGGGAGCGGGGGGCCGGGCGGCGCCGCCTCCGGGGGAGCGGGCGGCGCGGGGGCGGCGGGGGGCGCCGGGAAGGCGCGGAAGGCCCCGGTCTTCGACGGGTTCGGGGGCGGCGGGTTGAAGGCCCGGAAGGAGCCCGTGGGGTCGCTCCCCCGCCGCGGGGGCGGCCCCGGGGGGGCGGGCGCCGCCACCGCTCCGCCCCCCGGGAGCAGCCCCTCGGCCGCGGCGACCGCGCGCAGGATCGAGTCCTTCCCGATGTCCGCGAGCACCCCCGCGGCCAGCTGCTTCGCGACGGAGGACCACCCCTGGGGCGGGGCGAAGGGGTCGTCCACGAGCACGAGCCGGACCTGCTGGAGGTGCCCCGATTCCCGCAGCCGCCGCAGGGGCTCCACCGTCCCGAGCATCGTGAGCCCCGGGTCGAGGAGGAGGATGTCCGGCCGCCGCCGCTGCACCGCCTCGATCAGGGCGTCCGCGTCCCCCACCGCCTCCACGGCGTGGCCCGCCCCGTGCAGGACGAGGGAGAGCGCCGATCTCCGGGCCCCGTTGGTGACGGCGATGACGATGGTGGTCATGCGGCCTCCCCGGGGGGAAGCCGCCCCCGGGACGGATTCTTACACTCCCTTCATCGGCCGGGGGTGTTCCGGGCGTGACTTCCCGCCCGGCGGCGGGGTCGCCCCTCCCGGAGGGAGGCGTCCCGGTGTACAAGGACAGGCATGGGGAGCGCGGCCTGGGCGGGCGCGGTCTACGGGGCGGCGAGCCTCGCCGCCTTCCTCCTCCACGCCCTGGACAAGGCCGCCGCCGTCCGAGGGGGCCGCCGCGTCCCTGAGAGGACCCTCCACCTCGTGGAACTCCTCGGCGGCTGGCCCGGGGGGCTCCTCGCCTCCGCCCTCCTCCGCCACAAGACCCGCCGGGTCGGGTTCCTCCTCGTGCGCGGGGCGACCATCCTCCTCCACGCCGTCGCCTGGGCCCTCGTGCTCGGGGGCGGCGCGCCGTCATAGGGGGCGCCGCGGTCGCCCTTGCCGCCCCCGAGGCGCAGGGCATAGGATGGGGGCGGCACGGCGCGAAGGGAGGCCTCCCTGGCCGACTCCAACCATCTCCGTCTCCTCGAGCAGGGGTCGAGGGCCGTGGATTCCTGGCGGAAGCTCCACCAGGGGGTCCCCCTCGACCTCTCCGGCGCGACGCTGGCCGGGTCGCGGCTCCAGGCCATGGACCTCGGCGGGTGCAACCTCGCCGACGCCGACCTCTCCGAGGCCGACCTCTCCGGCGCCAACCTCTTCGGGGCGAACCTCGTCCGGGCGCGCCTCATCAAGGCGAACCTCCCCGGCGTCCTCCTCCGCAAGGCCGACCTCCGCAAGGCCGACCTCACGGACGCCAACCTCACGGGGGCGGAGCTCGAGCAGGCCGACCTCGGGGAGGCGACCCTCCTGCGGACGAAGGCCGGGGCCGCGAACCTCGCCCAGGCCACCCTCCGCGGCACCCGCGCCCCCGAGGCCGACTTCGCCTCGGCGAAGATGGGCGGGGCGGACCTCCGGGGCGCGGCGCTGGGGGGGGCGATCCTCCACGGGGTCGACCTCCGCAGGGCGAACCTCGTCGGCGCCGACCTCCGCAAGGCCGACCTCGCGGGCGCCGACCTGCGGGGGGCGACCTTCCGGGAGGGGACGCCCGGCGTCCTCGCCCCGCGGGGGAAGGACGACCCGCCGGAGCCGAGGGCCGACCTCCGGGACGCCCGCCTGCGGCGGGCCGACCTCCGCGAGACCGACCTCACCGGATTCGACATGGAGGGGGTGGACCTCCGCGACGCCACCCTCACCGGCTCCTGCCTCGCGCGCACCGTGCTCCGCGGGGCCGACCTCGGGGGCGCCCACCTCGAGGAGGCCGACCTCACGGGGAGCGACTTCACCGGCGTGCGCTTCGACGCGAAGACGACCCTGCGCCGCGCCCGGGTGAAGGACGTGCAGGTGGACCGCTACACGCTGGAGGGCCTCGACGACTTCGGCGGCCTCACCACCGGCGACCGGATGCAGATGAGGATCCTCGACGGGGTGATGCTGCTGCGGTCCCACTACAGCGGGTTCTGGCAGTGGATCCACCTCCTGGCCCTCGTCATCTTCGTCTACCCCTACGCCTGGTTCGTCTTCGCGGAGTACGCCAAGGCCCGCTCCGGGTTCGCGGACGGCTACGAGAGGGCCAGGCTCGCGGTCCTCACCGGGGCGGACATGGCGGAGTCCTCCCCCTTCCTCCGCAAGCCGGTGAAGCCCGGGGAGGCGGCCCCGACGGGCCCGCGGGAGCCGCGGGCGGTGCCGCACGAGCGCACGGAGGTCCCCGTCTGGCGCGCCCTCTTCCGGTTCATCTGGAACGGGGGCAAGGGCTGGGAGACCGGGTACTCGCTGAACGCGCTCTCCTTCGGGCTCTTCTGCTTCTCCTTCCTCTACAACCTGACGCGGTTCGTGATGGTCTTCAAGACCATGGAGCTGGAGCTCCACCAGGAGGCGAGCGGGCTCCCCGTCCCGGTGTCGGCGCTTGGATTCTGGGGCCGCATGGTCCACGTCATGGAGGTCGGCTTCGCCATCAACGTGGTGGTGGTCCTCGTGCACACCTTCCACTTCCTGAACGAGCCCATCGTCGTCTACCTGCCGAAGTAGGGCGGAGGGGGAGCCATGGCGCGGACGGCGGCGGCGGTGCTGGTCCTCCTCGGGGCGGCGGCGCTCGGCGCCTCCCTCCCGGAGGCGCGCGGGCAGGAGGGCGCCCCCCCGCCGGCGGAGGCCCCGGACGCGGCGGCCCGTGCGCGGAGGATCGTCAAGGCGCGCCGCCTCCTCGAGGCGAGCCGCTGGCTCGACCAGGCGAAGGCCGGGATCACGGGCTCCCTGGAGGAGCGCGAGGCCGCCGGCTGGATGCCCGCGGGGACGACGGCGTCCTTCAAGGAGACCGCGGACTGGAACGGCCTCCTCGATCTCGCGGCGGCGGCCTGGGCCTCGGAACTCGACGAGGAGGCGCTGGACGCGGGGATCCTCTTCTACGAATCCGACCCGGGGAAGCGGCTCGCGGCGGCCCAGCCGCGCCTGGCGGTCGGCGGCGCCTCCTTCCTGAGGGCCTGGACCGCGGCGACGTCGGGCGAGGGGGGCCTCGGGGCGAAGGCGAAGGGGCTCCTCGGGAGGCTCAAGGGCGGGGGGAAGCCCGAGGACAACGAGGCGGCGGCGGCGGCGGCGCTGCGGCGGATCGCGGAGGGGCAGGCGGCCTTCCGGGCCTCGGGGGCCCTGGACGCCGACGGGGACGGGGCCGGGGAGTTCGGGACCCTCCTCGAACTGTCGGGGGCGGCGGGCCTGCGGAGGGGGCTGCGGGAGGCGGCGGAGGGGTACGCCCCGGGGAGCGACTTCGCGGACCAGGGGCCCCGGGCGCCGAAGCCCTTCCTCGACCCGGAGTTCGGGAAGGTGGACGGGA
>JAKLKS010000005.1:29229-42962 GCA_023150535.1 Planctomycetota bacterium | reverse complement strand
TGGACACGCTCCCCGCGGGGAGCCTCGCCGTCTCCGCGGGCGGCAACGCCTACCACTACCACGGGGGCCGGTACTACGCCGCCCGCGCCGGCGGCTACGCCGTGGTCGCCCCGCCCATCGGCTGCCGCATCCCCCTCCTCCCCCCGGGCAGCACGCGCCACTGGTGGAGGAACCGCTGGTACTGGTACCACGGCGGCTGCTACTACAACTACTGGGACGACACCGACGACTACGAGGTCGTCGAGGCCCCCGTGGGCGCCATCGTGGACGAACTCCCCGAGGGCGCGGAGAAGGTCGTCGTGGACGGGAAGACCTACTGGAAGGTCGGCGACACCTGGTACCGGCCCGTCTACTCCATGGGCGGGGAGCTCAAGTACGAGGTGGTGAAGCTCTAGGGCGGGGCCAGTTCCGTGGCGGAGGGCGCACCGGGGGCGGGGGAGGGCGGGGGCGCGGGCGGGTCCGCCGAGGCCCCGCCGTCCCGGCTCCCCGTCTTCCGGTGGCTCTCCGGGTACGCCCCCTCCTCGTTCCCGAGGGACGCCGTGGCCGGGCTCGTGCTGGCCACCTACCTCGTCCCCATCTCCATCGCCTACTCCTCCCTCGCGGGCCTCCCCCCCCAGGCGGGGCTCTACTCGAGCATGCTCGCCGGGATCGCCTTCGCCGCCTTCACGAGCGGACGCCACACCTCCATCGCCATCACCTCGGCCATCTCGCTCCTCGTCGGATCGGTCCTCGGCCAGATGGCCGACGGCGACGTGGACCGCCAGATGGCGCTGGCCTCGCTGACGGCGCTCTACGTCGGCGTCGTGGGCCTCTGCGCGACGGCGCTGAAGGCCGGGGGGGTCGTGGCCTTCATCTCCGAGACCATCCTCGCGGGGTTCAAGATCGGCGTGGCGATCCACATCACGGTCTCCCAGCTCCCCAAGCTCCTCGGCGTCAAGGTGGCGGGGAGCCACGTGCTCGACAAGGCCTTCTCCCTGCTGACGAAGGTCGACGAGACCCACCTCCCCTCCCTCCTCCTCGGGGGGGGCGCGCTCCTCCTCATCTTCCTGGGCGACCGGCTCCTCAGGAACAAGCCCTGGGCGCTCCTCGCCATGGCGATCTCCATCGCGGCGGTCTCCTTCACCGGGCTCGGGGAGAGGGGCATCAAGGTCCTCGGCGACATCCCGGCCGGTCTTCCCCGCTTCGGCCCCCCGGGCCTGGGGTTCAAGGAGGTGGACGGGCTGCTGGGGCTCGCGCTCGCCTGCTTCCTGCTGGCGAGCGTGGAGACCATGGCCGTCGCCCGCACCTTCGCGACGAAGCACGGCTACCGCGTCGACACCAACCGGGAGTTCCTCGCCATCGGGGCCGCCAACCTCCTGGTCGGCGTCGGCCAGGGGTACCCCGTCAGCGGGGGGATGTCCCAGTCGGCGGTGAACGAGAGCGCCGGGGCCCGCACCCCGATGTCCCTGGTGGTCGCCTGCGTCCTCCTCGGCCTCGTCACCCTCTACCTCGGCGGCCTCTTCCGGAACCTCCCCGACCCGGTGCTCGCCGCCGTGGTCCTCATGGCGATCCGCGGGCTCTTCGACTTCCGCCTCCTGCGGAGCCTCCGGAAGTTCAGCCGCTTCGAGTTCACGGTGGCCCTCATCGCGCTGGGAGGCGTCGTGGTCTTCGGCGTGCTGAAGGGGGTCCTCCTCGCGGTGGTCGCCTCCCTCCTCCTCCTCCTGCGGCGCGCCGCCAATCCCCCCATCGTGGTGCTCGGGCGCAAGCCCGGCACCCCGGAGTTCCCGGCCCTCGATCGCGACCCCACCGCCCTGCGCCTGCCCGGGGTCCTCCTCGTGCGGGTCTACGGCGGGCTCGTCTACTTCAACACCGACGACGTCCGCGAGCGGCTCGCCGCGATCTGGCGGGCGGAGGGGGAGCCGCGGCTCGTCGTCCTCGACCTGGACGCGGTCCCCCTCGTGGACATGGCCGGCGCGCGGCTCATCGGCGATTTCCGCGCGGAGCTCGCGGCGAAGGGGGCGGAACTGCGACTGGCCCTCGCGCGGTCGCGCGTCCGCGAGGCCCTCCGCGCGGCCGGCGTGGACCGGGAGCCGTTCCCCGGGGAGCCGGGGCTCGGGATCGCGGTCAACCTGCCCGGGAGCGCCGGGGCGTGAGCGGGAGCGCGCGGAAGCGGGAGCCGGTCCTCGACCCCGCGACGCGTCTCGGGGAGATCCTCTTCGGGCTCATCATGGTGCTCTCCTTCACCGGCTCCCTCCACGTCGCCTCCGCGGGCCGCCAGGAGGTGCGCACGATGCTCGCCGCGGCCCTGGGCTGCAACATCGCCTGGGGGATCGTGGACGCGGTGATGTACGTGATGAACCTACTCGTGGAGCGCAACCGGGAGCTCGCCGACCTGCGCCGCCTGAAGGCCGCGCGGACGCCGGCGGAGGCGGACGCCGCGCTCTCCTCCTCCCTGCCGGAGGGGCTGGCCTCGGTCCTCGGCCCCGCGGAGCTGTCCTCCCTGCGCGAGCGGCTCCTCCGCCTCCCCGACCCGCCCGCGCGCGCCCGCGTCGGGGCCCGGGACCTCCGGGAGGCGGCGGCGGTCTTCCTCCTCGTCTCCTGCTCCACCTTCCCCGCCGCCGCGCCCTTCCTCCTGTTCCGCGACCCGGCCACGGCGCTGCGGGTCTCCAACCTCGTCGCCCTCTCCATGATGTTCGTCGCGGGGTGGCTCGCGGGCCGCCACGCGGGAGTGGGCCCCCTCCGCACGGGGCTCGCCGTGACGGGAATCGGGGTGGTCCTCGTCGGGGTGACGACGCTCCTCGGCGGCTGACCGGCGCGCCCCGGGGCCGGCCTAGTTCGTGGAGATCGAGAGGATGGGCGCCTTCCCCCCCTCCCCGGTCTCCAGCGCGCGCAGCATGAGCCCGAGCACGACCAGCGCCCTCTTCGATGCCAGATCGTCCTGGGAGACCCAGAACCAGCGGCCGAGGTGGCGGACGGACACGAGCGCGTCCCCGGGAGGGGAGTCCCCGGAGCGCACCCGCAGGCGGTAGTCGTCGGGCATGGGGGGCCCGGGCCGCGCCGGGAAGGCCCAGCCCGCCTCGACGTGGTCCGGCGGGACCTCGACCCCGTTCCCCATGGCGAGGAGGACCTGGAGCGTGGAGTGGCAGAACATCGTCACCTCCCCGTTCCTCCCCGGGAGGACGCCGTTCACGAGCGGCACCTCGATGCGGTCCGGGGGGATCCCGAGGATGGAACGCAGCTCCTCCACCTCGGCGGACGCCCCGGGCACCTCCGCGCTGCGCAGCACCATGAGGGTCATGGGCTTCGCGTCCTTCTCGCCGGGATCGACCCGGAAGTCGAGGCCGCCCGCGGCCTGGATCCTCTTGAGGAGCTCCACGATTCGCGGGAACCGCGAGGCCGCCGAGGCCGCGGAGGCGACGGGGGAGCGGGGGTTGACGTGGCCGTTCACCGACTGGACGAGGGTGTCCATGACGAGGTCGGCCCGGTACCCGGCCTGGAGCAGCAGCAGGATGGCCGAGGAGGGGATGGGCACGAGGATGACCCGGGTGAACTTCTCCCCGGTGAGGGGGGAGTAGGTGAGCGTGGGCCGGTCCACCCAGGAGGCGGTGCCGCCGGCGCCGAAGAAGTCCGTCGGGTTGTAGAGGTTGAAGTCCCCCGAGACCCGCACCTCGCTGCGGGCCTCGTACCCGGTGACGATCTGGGCGACCTCCACGAAGGTCGGGACCTCCCCGTAGCGGGCCTTGACGATGTTGAGGAGGATCTGCTCCCGCCAGGACCGGGAGACCGATTCCGTGAAGTCGAAGCGGTCCATGGGGAGGGTGCGAGTCCCCACGGTGGAGCAGCCCCCGAGGAGCGAGGCGGCGAGGGCGGCGGCGAGGAGGCGGGCGGCGCGGGCCATGGTCTTCCTCCCGGGGGGATCCGGCGCTCCCGGGATCCTCCCACGCCGGGTGCCCGGGGGGAAGGAGGCCGGGGGAACGGGAGGTGACGGGGCCGGGGAACCACCGGCGGCGGACCCGCCCCCACGGATACCCTGCGGCCATGAAGCCCCTCCTCCGCGCCGGGCTCGTCCTCCTCCTCGCCCCCGCCGCCCTCTGGACGGGGGGCGCCGCCTGGTACGCCCTCGGCGGCGGCGCCGCGGGGGGGATCGCGGCGGGGATCGTCCTCGGGGGCCACGGGGCGTTCCTCCTCCACCCGCGCTGGCGGCCGCGGACCTGGATCTGGACGGCGGCCGGGTTCGCGGCCGGGCTCCTCTGGTTCGCGACGCGGGTCCCCTCCAACGACCGCGACTGGCGCGTGGAGGTCTCCCGCGCGCCGACGGCGACCATCGAGGGGGACCGGGCCCTCGTCCGGGACATCCGGGACTTCCGGTACCGCTCCGAGGAGGAGCCGGTCCCGGCCTGGACGGATCGGACCTACGACCTGCGCCGCCTGCGGGGCGCGGACCTCCTCCTCTGCCGCTGGGACGGGAACGAGGCCGTCGCCCACACGATGCTCTCCTTCGACTTCGGGGAGGGGGAGCACCTGGCGCTGTCCGTCGAGATCCGGCGGGAGAAGGGGGAGGACTGGGGCGGCCTCCCGGGGATCTACCGGCAGTTCGAGGTGATCTGGATCCTCGCCGACGAGAGGGACGTCGTGAACCTGCGCACCGGGTACCGCGGGGAGGACGTCCACCTCTACCGGCTGAACCTGCCGGCGGAGGAGGTGCGGCGCTACTTCGAGGCGGTGCTCCGCCGCTGCAACGACCTCGCCGCGCGGCCGGAGTTCTACGACACGATCACCGACAACTGCTCCACCTCCCTCGCCCGCCTCACCCGCGAGGTCTGGCCCGGCCGTCCGCCCGGTCCCCTCTCCCGGCTGCTCAACGGCCGCGCCGACGAGGAGGCGTGGAGGATGGGGGCCTTCGACACCGACCTCCCCTTCCCCGAACTCAGGCGCCGCTCCGCGATCTCGGAGAGGGCCCGCCCCCTCCGCGACGATCCCGCCTTCTCCCTGAAGGTCCGCGAAGGGCTGCCGATCCGGGGACGGTGACCGATCGCGGCGCGCGCCCCCGGGATCACCCCCCGGGGGAGATGGGGGGTCGTAGGATGCGGCGACCATGACCAACCGCGGCCTCCTGATCCCCGCCTTCCTGCTCGGCCTCGCCACCGCCGCCGCCTCGCCCGGTCCCGCGAGCGCGCAGGACGCCCCGCCTCCGCCGGCGCCTCCCACCGCCCACCCCTCCCGCTTCGGCGAGGGGGCGGGGCCCTCCGTCGACGGGGGCCTCCTGCGCCTCCTCGACGCGGCCCGCACGCCGGGGCAGTCCAACGCCGTCGCCTTCGACCGCGGGGCGCCCGGCGCCTTCGAGCGGGTCTCCCTCCGCTGCCGCCTCCGCGTCCTCGAGGGGGGCGACGGGGGCTCCTTCCTGCTCCTCTCCACGGCGGACCACGGCGTCCGCGGCCCCGCCCCCTTCCTCCGCTCCTGGGTCGAGCCGAACCTCCGGGGGACCTTCGCCGTCGGCATCGACGTGCACGACCCGAAGGACGAGGAGCCCTTCTCCCCCCGGGGGAACTACCGGGGGATGCCGGAGCGGGAGGTGTCGCTCCACTGGGACGGGCGGGAGATCGTGAAGCGGGTGGCGCCGGTGGAGTTCCGCGGGGAGCCCGCCGACCTCTCCATCGTCCTGGAGCACGTCGTCGGCGGCGCGGAGGCGACGGTGGTCCTCGCCGGGGCCGCCGTCTACGACCGGTTCTTCATCCCGGGCCTCCTCCCCTACGAGTGCCGCCCCGCGGTCGGGGCCGGCACCCGGGCGGACGCCGCGACGGAGTTCGACGTGAGGGACCTCCTCTTCGAGACCGGCCGCCCGGCCGCCCCCGTGCGCCCCCCCCTGCGCGTCCCCGTCTTCGACCACGTCCTCACGGACGGGAAGCACACCTCCTACGAGGCCGAGGTCGTCCTCCCCCCGCCGGAGTGGGCCTTCGGGCGCGTGATCCTCGACCTCGAGATCCACGACGCGGGCGACGCCTGGGACGAGTGGGACCGCAACGGGATGGTCTCCGTCCGCGACGGGGACGGGGTCCTGCGCGGGATCGTCCCCTTCATCACCTCCTACCGCACCCCCTGCCGCTGGCGCGTGGACGTGACCCCCTTCCGGCCCTGGCTCGCCGGCCGCGCGGTCCTGGAGATCGCCGCGGGCACGACCTTCTACCGCAACCGCGGCTTCCGGATGAGCGCGGCCCTGGAGTTCCACCACGGGACCCCCGCGCTCGAGCCCTTCCGCGTGATCCCGTTGTGGAACGGCGCCGCCCGCCACGGTCCGCCGGAGAACCGCTTCCGCGACTTCTTCACCCCCCTCGCCGTGCCCGTGGACGCGGAGGCCCGCGCCGCCCGCGCCCTCCTCTTCGTCACCGGCCACTCCCAGGTCGGGGAGTTCACCCCGTCGAGGCGCACCCTCGTCGTCTCCCCCGACGCCGCGGACCCCTCCGCCGGGGAGGAGCGGCACGAGAGCCTGCTCTGGAAGGACGACGTCTACCTCAACCCGAACCGCCCGCAGTTCGGGACCTGGAAGTACTCCCGCGCGGGCTGGGCGCCGGGGGACGTCGTCGCGCCCTGGGTCGTGGACCTCGGCGGCCGCCTGCGCCCCGGCCGCACGGCCTCCTTCCGCTACGAGCCCGGGCCCTACGAGTTCCCCCCGGGGGAGGAGGCGCCCCCCGCGGAGGAGATCGCCGCGGCCGGCCAGGTGGTGAACTCCTACCTGGTGCTCTACCGCGAGCCCGGGGCCCTCGTCCCCGCGCCGCGCCTCCTGGTCCGCGGGGTCCTCGAGGGCGGCAACGCCGCGAAGGCGGGCGTCCGCGAGGGGGACTGGCTCGCGTCCTACGACGGCCGCCCTCTCGCCTCGGTGGAGGACCTCCGCACCGCCATCCAGGCCGCCGAGGGCGCCGGGCGGCCGGCCTCCACCGTGGTCCTCCACCGCGGCGCGGAGAGGCTCGTCCTGGAGGTCGGACCGGGCAAGCTCGGGGTGAGCCTCGCGGAGAGGTGAAGGGGGGCGCCCCCTCCCGGCCGCCCGGCGCCCTGCGTCAGGGCTTGCTCAGGACCCCCGGCTTCCTCGGATTCGCCGTCCAGGGAGCATCCTCCCCCGCGGCGTCGTTCCCGGCGCGGAACGCGACGCGGACCAGCCCCGTGGGCGTCGCCGGCAGGTCGAGCCGGCTGGCCCTGGCGGAGAACTTCGACCTTCCGAGATCGATCACGAGGGCCACCTTCGGGGTCGTCCTCCTGGCGCTCTTCCAGGTGAGCTTCCCGTCCCTGGCCTTCTTCCAGCCTGGGGAGGCGGCGGGGATCGCGAGCACGAAGGGGTCCCCGGGGGCGCCGAAGGCCAGCTCCAGCCCGTCGGTGGCGGGGTCGAAGAGCCCGTCCGGGGCGAAGGCGTTGAAGTCCACCGTCCCCGAGGCGGAGAAGGCGTCCCTGCCCGCGGGCGCAAGGTCCTTGAGGGCTCCCTTCAGGGTGGCCAGGGTCATCGTCCCGAAGGTGGTCACGGCCCCCGAATCGGCGAACGAGGAGGGGACCGTCGCGCTGGTCGCCCGGACCCGGTAGGAGTAGACGCGCCGGGGTTCGCAGCCGGTGTCGGAGTGGGAGACGGCATCCGCCGCGAGGGTGACCAGGGGCGCGAAGGCTCCCCCCTCGACGCTCCGCTCGACCTCGAACCCGGTCTCCTCGTCCGACTTGTCCGTCCAGGAGAGATCGACGCGGGTGGAGGTGACGGGTGTCGCGACGAGCCCCGTGGGGGCCTGGGGAGCGGGCCGGCCGAAGCCGACGACGAAGGCGTCGAATGTCCCTCCCAGGGAGGAGTCGTACGCCGACGCCGTCGGCAGGTCCGCGGAGAAGGTGGCCCCCGTGACGAAGGCGTTCCCGCTCCCGTCCACGGCGATGCCGTACCCTGCCTCGTAGGCGGCCCCCCCGAGGTAGGTGCCGTAGACCAGGGTGTCCCCCGCAGGGCCCAGCTTCGCGACGAAGGCATCGGCGGCGCCGTCCAGGGTGGAGTCATCGGCCGACGCCGTCGGGAAGTCCGTGGACTCGGTGGTCCCCGTGACGCAGGCGTTCCCGCTCCCGTTCACGGCGATGCCGTAACCGTCGTCGCTTCCGGCCCCACCGAGGTAGGTGCCGAAGACCAGCGAGTCCCCCGCCGGGCCGATCTTCGCGACGAAGGCGTCATGGCTCCCGTTGTGGGTGGAGTCGTGGGCCGAAGCCGTCGGGAAGTCCGTGGAGTCGGTCTGCCCCGTGACGTAGGCGTTCCCGCTCCCGTCCACGGCGATGCTCCTCCCCTGTTCGCCATCGCCCGCCCCTCCGAGGTAGGTGCCGTAGACCAGCGTGTTCCCCGCGTTGCCGACCTTCGCGACGAAGGCGTCCCAGGTCCCGCCCAGGGTGGAGTCGTAGGCCGACGCCGCCGGGAAGTCCGCGGATCCGGTCCGCCCCGTGACGAAGGCCTTCCCGCCCGCGTCCACGGCGATGCCGCTCCCGAAGTCGACGTCACCCCCCCCCAGGAAGGAGGAGTAGACCAGCGTGTTCCCCGCGGGACCGAGCTTCGCGACGAAGGCATCCGATGCACCGCCCAGCGTGGAGTCGTAGGCCGAGGCCGTCGGGAAGTCCGCGGACTGGGTCCTCCCCGTCACGTAGGCGTTCCCGCTCCCGTCAACGGCGATGCCCCGCCCTTCATCGATGTCGGCCCCCCCGAGGACGGTGCTGTAGACCAGCGTGTTCCCCGCGGGGCCGATCTTCGCGACGAAGGCATCCGGCCAGACGCCGTCCGGGGTGGAGTCGTAGGCCGACACCGTCGGGAAGTCGGGGGAGAGGGTGCCCCCCGTGACGTAGGCGTTCCCGCCCCCGTCCACGGCGATGGCGTCCCCGCCGTCGAGGCTCCATCCCCCGATGTAGGTGCCGTAGACCAGCGCACTCCCGTCCGGGCCGATCTTCGCGACGAAGACGTCGTTGGACCCCAGGGAGGAGTCGTAGGCCGACGCCGTCGGGAAGTCCGTGGAGTTGGTCTCCCCCACGACGAAGGCGTTCCCGCTCCCGTCCACGGCGATGCCGTACCCTGCATCGAGGGTGCCCCCACCCAGGTAGGTGGAGTAGGTGATGGTCGGGTCGATGACGAGCGGTCGGCCCCGGTCGAACGCTCCCACCGAGAAGGAGACGCGCCCCTCCTCCCCCGCGCGGAAGGCCACCGCCACCGGCTCCAGCTTCCCGTCCTCCTCCTGCCATGCCACCGGAGCCCCGTGGCGCACCTCGCCTCCCGGCGTCCCGACGACCAGCGTCCCGTCCCCGTCCACCCGCATGCCCCTCGCTCCCTCGAAGGCGAGCGCGATCCTCCCCGGGTCCGCTCCCGGGCGCACCTCGAAGGCGTACTCGAGGTCCTCCCCCCGGGCCGCGTACACCACGTCGATTCCCGGGTAGGCCTCCCGGCCCCGGACGCTCCCGAAGGTCGGGATGTCCGTCCGCCACTTCGACGGGTCGTTCCCGAGGAACGAGTTCACCCGGCCCGCGAGCGCCCTCTCCCCCTCGAGCCGCAGGTCCGGGGAGGCCCCGTCGAGACGCATCCTGAGGACCGCCCGGTGGAAGGCCTGCGGCTCATCGCCGGCCGCGGCGTTCTCCCCGTCGGGGTCCACCGTCGGCACCCGCAGCGCCAGGACCGGCCCCTGCGCCGTCAGGAACGCCGTGTACCCCCGCCCCCGGGCCAGGAACTGCGCCTCGGGGTCGGTCCTGCCCCCGTTCGACTCGAAGAGCAGCGGCAGGGGGGAGGTCCTGGCGGCCACGACCGCGGAGCCCCGCGCCGCGCGAGGAGCCGCCGAGGAGGGGGAGGATCGGGGAGTTCCTGCACCCCCGGGTGCCCACCAGGACGACGCCGCCAGGGCGGCAACGGCCCCCACGAGGAGCCCACGCCCCACGCCGCCACTCCGACCGTGCGTCCTGCCCATGCCAGAAACCTCCCCCGCTGGAACTCGACCCGGCCCGCGAAGCGACGGAAGTGTCGTGGTGCCCGTGACCCGTGTCAAGCGCGAACGCACGGTCGGACGTCCGCCCGACGGGGTCGCTGGGCGCCCGATGGAGTCCACGAGGGCGGCCACGCGGCGATGACCGGCGTCCGGGAGGGGAACCGGCCCGCGGAGCGCCCCCCCTCCCCCCCCTCCCCGGGCACGCCCCGGGCCCGGGGGATCGCGCCGCCGTCGACCGGTCCCGGGAGTAGGATGGCCCGGCATCGCATCCCGGGAGGTGGACCATGGCCGACGTGACGGTGCAGACGCTGAAGAACGGCCCGCTGCTCGTGAAGGGGCCGATCCGGATCCAGGACGCCGCGGGCAACGCCGTCCCCCCGAAGGACGCGACGGGGACCGTGGCGCTCTGCCGCTGCGGGGCCTCGAAGGTGAAGCCCTTCTGCGACGGCTCCCACAAGGCGGCGAACTTCCAGGGCTGAGCCGGGCTTCCCCTCCCCTTCCCCGGAGGAACGGCACGTCCCTCCGCCTCGTCCGGCCGGCGTCGCGGGAGCAGTGGCGGGAGGCCCGCCGGCTCGTCGAGGAGTACGCGGCGACGCTGGGCGTGGATCTCTCGTTCCAGGACTTCTCCCGCGAGGTCGGCGACCTCGCCGCCGCCTACGGTCCGCCCGGAGGGGACTTCCTGCTCGCGGAGGAGGACGGGCGGTTCCTCGGCTGCGCGGGGCTGCGCCGCTTCTCGGAGGGGGTCGGCGAGATGAAGCGCCTCTACGCGGTCCCCGCGGCGAGGGGCCGGGGCGCGGGCCGCCTCCTGGCGGAGGGGATCGTCGCCGCGGCGAGGGAGCGGGGGTACGCCCGGCTGCGGCTCGACACCCTCCCGTCCATGGAGGCGGCCCGGGCGCTGTACCGCTCGCTCGGGTTCCGGGAGATCCCCGCCTACCGGTTCAACCCGGTCCACGGGACCACCTTCTTCGAACTGGACCTGGGGGGGACGGGGGGGTGAGGAGGGGGAGGGAGTCCCGGGGCCCGGACACCTCCCGCGGACCACCCGGGGCTCCCGGACCTCCCCGGCGCGGCGGCGCGCGCCCGCCCGGAACCCGGCCCCGCCCCCCCCTCCGCAGGGCCCCGCCCCGCCGCGGAGCCCCGGCCGGCGGCCGGCATCACCTCGGGGTGAGCGTTCCGCCCTTCTGCCGCGGCGGGAACTCCTCGAGCGACCGCATCCACGCACCCAGCGCATCCTGGACCTGTCCGCCCCAGGCCACGCCGAGCCTCATGGCGATCTCCTCGGACTTCCAGCCCTCCTGCTTCTCGAAGGGATCCATGCGGAGGTTGAAGATCCGCGCCGAGGGGCGGTTGAAGTCGAAGAACCCCTCCCGCTCCATCATGTGCGACTTCCAGTTCCCGATGCGGATCGCGGTCACCTGGGACTCGTTGTAGTAGATGTACACGTTGCGGGCCGACGGGGCGTCCCCGGTCCAGTGGGCCATGTTGCTGGTGCCGTCGATGTGGACCCCGTGGGACGCCTTCAACCGCCCGGCGACGTCCGGGATCCCGGCGGCCGCGGCCAGCGTCGCGAAGAGGTCCGTGTTGTCCTGGATGCCGTTCGAGATCCTCCCCGCCGGGATCCTCGCCGGCCACCGCACGAGCAGCGGCACGCGGACGCCGCCCTCCCACGTCGTCGCCTTCTCGCCCCGGAAGGGCGTGGTCCCGCCGTCCGGCCACCAGCGCGCCATGGCGCCGTTGTCGGACGTGAAGATCACGATCGTGTTGCCGGCGACGCCGAGCGCCTCCAGCTCCCCGAGGAGCCGGCCCACCTGCTGGTCCAGCTCCATCATCCCGCTGCCGTAGACGTCCATCTCCGACGTGTAGGGCGCGGCCTGCTTCCGCCGCTCCTCCCTCAGGTGGGTGTAGATGTGCATGCGGCTCGGGGCATGCCAGACGAAGAACGGCTTCCCCTCCTTCACGGCCGCGCGCATGAACGCGACGGATCGATCCAGGAACTCGTCGTCGACGGTCTCCATCCGCTTGCGGGTCAGCGGCCCGGTGTCCCGGATGGTCTGCTTCCCGACGCGCCCGAACCGGGCGTCCTCCGTCGGATCGTCCACGCCGGTCGCCGCGCAGTCGAGGACCCCGCGCGGGCGGTAGCGCGCGTCGAATCCGGGGTCCCTCGGCCAGTCCCCGAGCTCCGGCTCCTCCTCCGTGTTGAGGTGGTAGAGGTTCCCGTAGAAGACGTCGAAGCCGTGGACGGTGGGAAGGTGCTCGTTGCGATCGCCCAGGTGGTTCTTGCCGAACTGCCCGCAGCGGTACCCCAGGGGCTTGAGGACCTCGGCCAGCGTCGGGTCGCGCGCGTCCAGGCCGATCGGCGAACCGGCCATGCCGACGGTCGTCAGCCCCGTGCGGATCGGCCGCTGTCCCGTGATGAACGCGGCGCGGCCGGGGGTGCAGGACGGCTCGGAGTAGTGGTCGGTGAAGAGGATCCCCTCGCGGGCCAGCCGATCGATGCTCGGCGTCGGCACGCCCATCATCCCCAGGTTGTAGGCTCCGACGTTGTAGTACCCCACGTCATCCGCCGTGATCACCAGGATGTTGGGGGGCGCGGACTTCCCCGCGTCCTCGCCGGCGGCGGCCGCTCCCGCCAGCACCAGCACCGCCAGGGTCCGCGTGATGGCGCTCCTCATGGCTTCCTCCTCGCTCTCCCGAGCCGCCCCTGAATTCGTCCGTTTCCCGGCGGGATCCGTCCTGCCGCCGGCTCCCGGGACGCACGCCCGACGGCGTCCTCGCGGGCCCCGCGCGCGCTTCGCCCGGTTCCGGGGATGCCCGTCGCTCCGCGCGCGAGGCGGGACCGGAGGCCGGGGCGGAGGTTGCGGATCCCCGGTCTCCCGCTCGCGTCCCGCGCCAGGCGGTTCCCGGGGCGGCGCATCGCCGCCCGCCCGGGGCCGGGCCGGGCGCCGCCAACGGGCCCTGTCGGTGCCATGCGGGGATCTCCCTGCGTCTTCCCGGGAGGCCGGGTGAAGGTGCCGCCGTCACGGGGATCCTACCTTTCGGGGAAGGGCGGCCGTCCCACCATCCACGCCCCGATCCGCTCCCGTCACGTCGGTGCCTCCCGCGGGCGCCGCGTCGAGACACGTCGCCGCCTCGACCGCATCCTTGCCCGGGGTCCGCCGCTCCGCCGATCGAGGGGAGCGACGAAGAGGATCCGAATCGACTCGCAGGCCTCGTCCCTCTCCGGCGGGTCCATGGGAGCGACGCGCACCACACACAGGCGCGGGGTGGTCTCGAGGTCGCGCTGGTATCCCCGAGAGGATTCGAACCTCTGACCTGCGACTTCGGGAACCAGTGGCGGCCAGTGGTTCGCAAGGGCTTGCGGGGGCGGATCGTCCGTGGCGTCCGCGGAGTCCGGGGAGGTGCAGATTGTGGACACCTGTTGCGGACCTCTGGCCCGGGTACCCCCTGCAGACGGGAAGGGGGTAGTCGATGGAGCTGGATTCCCCCCTTACGCCCCAGACAGGTGGTCGAGGTCCAACGGATCGCTCCCGACGAAGTCTGCCATCGTGAAGTGCGCCATGGGGCCTACTTCGCCCTCCTTGCTTCGGTACCGCCCGGAGGGCGAGACGAGGTCGAGCCACTTGTTCTTGTGCTGTTCCCACGACTTCCCTTCGAAGTCCGCTTGCTTCCCGTCGTGTACGAACAGGAAGTACAGATCGATATCGCTCGCTTCCCAGTTGGGATCGGCCAACACGCGGACCCACAGTAGGGCACGCATGGCCCGGCCTTCCTCGGACCCCATCTTGGAGTGCT
>JAKLKS010000005.1:0-29219 GCA_023150535.1 Planctomycetota bacterium | reverse complement strand
GTCCTTCAGTTTCTCTTCGAGGCGTCGCACGACCGGCTTGAAGTCCTCGGGGAACGGGAACCGCCGGTGTTTTCTGGCGAGCGCACGCGCGAATGCACGCTGCTCCGCTTCCGTAGTGCATCCTTGGGTGCGCTTCCACTCGGCGACGACCGCCTTGTCGATGGCCATGGTCCGCGAGATGTCCCCGACGAGCCCTGCAGCCGCGACGCCCGGCACGTAGATGCGTCGCACGAAGAACTCCTTCTTGACAAGATCAAGATCCACATCTGCCTGGATGAGGGGCGACACATCCACGCACCGCGCGTCTTCCACCGCCCTGGCAATGTCACAACTGTGGCTGACCACAACGAGCCCGGGGACCGGATCTTCATTCAGGTCCGGATCCCCCGGAACGCGGTACGCGAACCATTGAGGCCCGACTACGCAGTCCCCCTGCCGCCAGTCGGGTAGGGGACTCGTTGGAGAGACCCGAGCTCCGCCGGGGCCGTCACCCTCCGCCACGGTCCGTGGTCCTCTTGCTCCTAGCCGGCCTCGTGCCAGTGACAGGCGCGGGCCTGGGCTCTTGGAGAGCGCCGACGAGCCTGTCGGGAGGAGACGGGAGCCGGTTCGCCAGGGCCTCCACGGTCAGCGGCGTCCTGCGCGGCTTCAACCGGCCTCGCATACTCATCAGCAGTTCCCGAGCCGCCTCATACCTCATGTCCGAGAGCAGATCGAACGGAACGACTCCTTCCGGCGACGGAGTCAGTAGCGACGCTCGATTCTCGCCCGGGCTCCCTTGGTCTGCCGTTCTGATGACCGCGAGCACCCGGCCCATGTGTTCCTCATTGGCCGGAGTAACGGCGTTCCCGTTCGCCCACAGGTGGACCGACCTGCGGCTCACGTTGAGCAGTCGAGCGAGCTGGTCCCAAGTGAGGCCCGACTGGGCGCGAAGGTCGTGCAGCATGACTCGGCATGGTTCAGAGCCCGGCATGCTCCTTTCGCCGCTGCACGTACTGCGGACCTCAGCTGGCGGATCCCGCAGGTAGTCGTCAGAGGTGGAAGGCGTCATGCTTGCAGAGGACGAACTCCCCGACAGAGCGATAGCGAGGCCAACGGCAAGCAGTGATGTCCTGACCGAAGACGGACTCTGCGCCGCCCCAGTGGACGTCCCGCTTCCACTTACCGTCCCGCTTTCGATCTCGCTCACTCTGGCTCCCCCCCGTACCGCCGGATGAACGCGGGTGTCGCCGCCCAACGGAACACGGTGTAGATGCGCTCAGCAAACCTCTTCGTCTGCTCCACGAGCGTTCCGGCAGAGAATCGAGCGGGCTTCTCGGAGAAGAGGTCCAGATCTAGGATCCAAGTCCTCGAATCGAGGGGCTCGATCGAACTCGGATCCACGGTCTTGCCCTTGGGGAGCACTCCCCACTTGGCTTGGAGCCTGGACCCGTCGGGGAGATTGAACGCGCTCTCGCAAATCGAGTGGTCAGCCTCACTCCCCCAAGGAGTCCCAAGGACCCCGATCATCTCCGACCGGACAAGGTAGGGGATCTCGTTGAGCGCGGCCTCCTCGAGGCGATCAATGTATCGTAGGCCGAGACGATCCACCACCTTCGGCCCGACGTATTTCTCGGTCGCTTCGAGGACCCTACCGAGCCGCCCAAGCAGGTCGCCCCTGCTGGTGTACTTGGTCGTCTCGATGGCTACGAAATCTGGCGCCAAGGTCGCGCGCCAGGCTCCATCGACCTCCAAGAACCGCCATACCGTCCTGACTCCGGGCGTCAGTCCTCCTGGCCCCGCGATGATCGCGGGACCGGTCTCCGGCCGAAGGACCGGATACTCGGCACGGATGGCCTCTTGGAACGGGCCGATGAAGTCCTCACGGGCCACAGATGCGACCACGGGAAACCGAACCTGGGCGACCACCCGTGCCAGCGGCGCCCGAGGAAGCGGGATCTCCTTCGGGGCGGGGTCCACCAGCGGGTTCCTGATCTCGGTCACAGCGATTAACCTCCCAGTCGGGCTGGCCGCGCCCTGTGCGCCGACGCCTCGGTGGCAAGGCGACTATCCCGACTGAGGGCATGGTAGCAGACCGAGGCGGTCATGTGAAGTGGAATGTGAAGTGGCTTCATGTTCCCTCTGACGCATGGGCACGAGAGGGATGCATTGGTCTCTGCAACATACTTATAAGCAGACAGTTACATCGATGACTGACCCCCGACGGCAGGCCCATGCCGCGGGTTCCCATCCCCTACGGAGGAGCGGACTACGATGGCGCCGCCTGCTCCTGGCAGGTCCGCTTCAGGTCCCGGAGTGTCCGCGGCTGGTACTTCACAAGTGCGTCCTCGCGTACGAAGAGGGGGTGGTACCTCCTGGGGGCGTCCCGGAGGGTGGCATCGACGCACCACTGTTTGAGGCGCTTCCACACGTTGCGGCACACGATCGCGGTGCACTTCCTGGAGGGCGGCACCGTGGTGACCGACCTGCAGGGGGTCCTCGGGAACGCGGACTTCGCGACGACGCAGATCTACGCGCACATCGTGGACAGCCGGACGCGGGAGAGCCTGGTGGCGCTCGACTACGGTGGACTCACCTCCGCCAGGCCCGGCTCCGAGGTACCGTCCACGCGCTAGAATGTAGACCGTCTCGACGGGAGGCGTTTGGGTCCCCGTGGAGCAGGCTGGCCCTGAAGGAGGTACCAAGGTGCCCTACCACAACGAGACCTGTGGATGCGCTGACTGTGGGAACTACGGGCAGACGTTCAACCCTCGGGCGATCCACAACCAGTCGTGTGGATGTGCCGAGTGTGGGAACTACCCTGTGCGTCAGGGCACTCCCCGGCCACCGGTTACAGTCCCCATCGAAGTGCCTATCGAGTTGGAGGTCAAGGTACGAGCCCTCATCGCCGAGTCTCTCCGGAGATCCTCCGGAGGAGTCGGCAAGGAGTCTCAGGGCGCGGGCTAGAGTGCCTGCTGTTGTAGTGGGCCGCGTCAGGGTCCCCGTAGCTCAGCAGAATGGAGTGGCTGCTTTCCAACTCTGGGTTCGCAGGTTCGACTCCTACCGCTAATTCCACCCCTCCCATGATGCTGTTCAATCCGGGGGAGCATGCTCCTTCGACTTGGGCGGGGCTGCTACTACACCTTCTGATCGGGCACCGCCCACACTCGCCTGGCCATCCTCGTCAGGAACAGTTGGCGGGCATCCACGTTCGCTTCGTTCCACTCTGCATAGGTGGGAAGACCCGCGACGGCGGAGTCTATCCGGGTGTCCTTCCCAACCACATGCCTCTCTGCCAGGGTCCGGGTCAGCAGGAGCTTCGAACGCGGGTAGACGGTCCGCTTCTCGGAGTAGGGGCGGTTGCCCAGAGAGCTGTTGATGGACTTCTCAACCAGCACGAGGTTCCCTAGTCGTTCCGCCAAGAGAGGGGACTTGCTCGGGCCGAACTCGCGCCGGGCCGCCTCATTCGGATTCCTCGGGTAGATGTGCTCGATCTCGTAGCCACCACCGACGTAGTTCGCAAGCCAGCGCGTTCCCTCGTTCTCCCCGTAGGCGGAGACTTCCACGGACTGCGTGAGCTTGGCGAGGAGGTAACGAAGGCGGTACTGCTGGAGGGACTCAGCGTCCATGCGCTTCATGGCGTCATCAAAGCGCCCCGAAAGGTCTGCCTTCGCCTTGTGGAACTTCTCCCCAATGAACCGGTCCAGTTCGGGCGCTGTGCGGACCTTGCGCAGCTCCTTCGCCCACGATGCGAAGTTCCTCTCGAAGTCACGAGTGGGCTCCCGGGTGATGACGTAGCAGAAGAACAGACTCTCCACCTCATGGCAGAGCCGCTCGAAGAGAGAGTCCTCCATGTGGCGCCCGGCAAGAAGGAGGATGAGGTGCTGGCGCGCTGACTTTCCCCCAAGGAGCTGCATGTTCTCGAGGCGCGGGCTCTTCTTCCCACTGCGGTCCTCGCCCTGGAAGAACCGGCTGTATGCCCTTGCCGCTTCGAGCAGCTCCGTTCCGAATTCCAGCGGCCGCAGCGCGTACCCGCACTCCTTCTCATGCTTGGAGAACCACGAGTAGATCTCGTCCTCGCGCAGGAGTGCCACGTCGTAGTTGCTGAAGATGAAGTACCGCAGGAAGCGGAGGGGTTTCTCCCGAATGCCGAACAGGGTGTCTTGAAGGGCCTTCCAAGTCCCCTTGAGCGCGTCGAAGTCCTCCCGGTTGGCCTTCATGAAGAGGAGGTTCTTCAGGAGGTCCATCGCGTCCAGGCCGACGCCTCGATCGTTGATGGTCTCGAAGATCTTCAGAGCCTTCGCCACATCCTCCGCCACGATCCGGATGAGCTTCACGCTGTTGATCAGATACGCGTAGAAGCGGCGGACCGCATCCGGGTCGTCCTTGAATTCCCTCCGGAGGAAGGCCCGGGAAGTCTCGTAGGCGACCCGGATGTTCGCGATGGACCGGGTGCCGGGGGAGCCGGCAGGCTCTTCCTCGCTTCGGGCGATGCGTTCCAGAACGTGTTCGCTGTCCGCGTACTGAAGGACCACCTTGAACCGCTCCCGTTCCTTCCCCGAAGAGTCCGTGGACCAGTCGCAGATCTGGGACTCCAGAGTGCGCTGAGGAGTCTGGCCGAGCTCTCGGATGTGGTCCCGAATAGCGCACAATGAGAGGAACAGGGTGGTCAGGCGCTGCTGGCCATCAATCACCTCGAACGCGCCGGCTGGGGAGGGGCAGACCACGATGCTCCCGATGAAGTACTCGGGCGCTTGCACAGGGTCGTGGGGGAGGGAGTACTCGTCGCGGATGTCACCGAGGAGCTGCTCCACCTCCTCCGTCCCCCACACGTACTCCCTCTGGTAGTCGGGGACGATGTAGAAGTCCTTGAAGACGTCGGCGATCGACTTGTCGTGGCTCTCGATGCGCTGGGTCATCTCGCCTCTGCCTCCATGATCTTCCCACGCGAGTGGGCGATCTGAGTGGGACGGAAGGGTCTGAGGCTACGACCCACCATCGTATCGAGCAAGCGTGGACACCTCTTGCGGACCTCTGGTCCGCAACTGAAACCGTCGCTCTTGCGCGACCTCCGTAACTCCTTGGCACGCAAGAGGACCTGGTATCCCCGAGAGGATTCGAACCTCTGACCTGCGGTTTAGGAAACCCACCTGGGGCCGTTGTGCCACAAGGACTTGCGTGCGCGGGTAGTCCCTGACGTCCACGGCGTCCACAGAGGAGCGGAAGATGGACACCTCATGCGGACCTCTCCTTGGCGGGGACCGCATCAGAAGGGCCACAACGAAACAGCCTTGAGATCCCCGACCGCTCGCCCGGGCGCGCTATCACAGGCCGCCTGGGGATGTGGCGAAGTGGGTCTTCCGCGAACGTGCGAGGGGGCGCCGTCCCCGACCCGGCTGAGGCCGAAGGCCGCTCCTTCCAGTCCCTTCCCGAGGCCCCCCCTCCTGCTACTTGGAGCGGAGGTACATCTCGATGGCGGTCCAGCGCTCGTCTCCGAGTGGCAGTGTCTTCTCGGCCTTGAGGTTTCGAGACTGCATCTGCACGAACTTCTCCTGGATCGTGAGGACCCGCCCAGCGTGCTCGTCGAAGCGGGGCCACTTCGCCGTCACCCCCTTCAGGTCGAGATCCGGGCGCTTGGGGTTCTCGTGGCAGGTCACGCAGGCCCGCTCGTTGGAACCCAGGGTCTTGTCGATCCAGGTCTTCTTCCCGAGTTCGAGGGCGGCGTCCTCGGCGGCCTTCGCCTTGGCCGCCGCCTCCTTGTCTTCCTCGTGAGCCCCGTGGTCGTGGTCCTGGGCGAGCACCCGGACACCGGCCGCTAGGCACATGGCCGCGACGAGGGCGAGAACGAGCCGCGAAGTGCTGATCATGCCGAACCTCCTGTGGTGCAGGGACCTACTTCGTGAGCATCTTCAGGAACTTGTCCGGGTTCGCTTCGAACTCGTCCACGCACGGCTCGCAGCAGAACCTGATCTCCTGGTCGCCGTAGACCTTCACGTAGGGGTCACCCATGGACCCGAGCTTCGTCCCCGTGACGAGACAGGTGTCGAGGGGATACGGCTTCGTACCGCCGCCACTGCCGCTCTTGCTACCCGGCGAGGCGCACGCTGCGACAAGGAGCGCCAGGACCAGGACGGACGCGAACTTCCACATGGGATGCCTCCTTGACTCTAGAACCGGAACGTGAACCCCGCCCCGACCCCGTGATCGGAATGGGCCTCCACGGTGAGAGACCATGCCTTGCTGAGCGTGTAGTCGAGGCCCACGCGACCTTCCCAGCGCGAGCCCGTGTCGTAGTGGCCCGAGAGTGAGAGTTCGAACCTGTCGGTAATCTGGAAGTCCTTGGTGAGGCCCAGGCGGAGATCCCCCCGCGAGTCGGCCTCGAGTCGGGCCCGGGCGAGGAGTGGGAGCCTGTAGGACACGCCGGCGAACGCACGGTCGTTCGCGTCCTCCTCGTTCGTGAGGCGCCCTCCCACGGTCGCGGCGAGGTTCTCGTCGAAGAAGTGTTCCCAGTAGGCGTCCGCCTCGTACTCCGGCCCGTGGTGCCGCGTCTCCTTCGGCGAATAGCCGAGGTCCCACGAGACCCCGAGGTCGTCGCGTCCCTTCATCACCATGGCGCGGCCCGAGGACATGTTGGACAGCACCGTCGCCTCGCCGACGAGGAACGCCTGGCCCGACATCGCCGGGTCGAGCGTGGGCTCGTGCTGCGGCGGACCGTAGCTGAACACCCGGGCCATGCCGGCGTCCATGTGGTAGAGGACGTGGCAGTGGAAGAACCAGTCTCCGGTCTCGTTCGCGTCGAACTCGATGAGCCGGCGCCCCATCGGCGGGACGTCCACGGTGTGCTTGAGGGGTGCCTCCTCGTCGTCGCCGTCGAGGACCCGGAAGAAGTGCCCGTGGAGGTGGAGCGGGTGGTTCATCATCGTGTCGTTGACGAGGGCGATGCGGAGCACCTCTCCCTGCCGGATGCGGATCGTGCCGTCCTCGGCCAGCGTCTTCCCGTTGAAGGACCAGATGTAGCGGATCATGTCCCCGGTCAGCCGGAGCTCGATCTCGCGGACCGGCGCTCCCTCCCTGGCGCGCGTCGGCGAGACGGCGCGGAGCCCGCGGTAGGGGGAGAGCGGGCGCGCTGCCTCCGCGGACTCCTGCCCGTGGCCCTCGTGGCCCCTGGCCCCCTTCCCGTGGCCCAGCGACTCCATGGCGCCGCCGAGGAGATGATCCATCGAGTAGAGGTCGGGTTTCGGGATGTCCGGTGCGGCGTGCTCAGGGCCCGAACCGACATACATCGATGCGTGTCCGGTACCGTCCTGGGCCGTGGCGCGGATCTCCCATGTCCCCTCGGCCGGGACCTCCACCAGCACGTCGTAGGTCTCCGCGATGGCGATCATGAAGCCGTCCACGGCGTAGGGCTCCACGGAGGGGCCGTCGGCGGCGACGATGGTGAGGGGCCCGAGCGACGAGTTCAGGAAGAAGTTCGTCGAGGCGGCGGCGTCGATGATCCGGAGTCGGATCGTCTCCCCCGGCCTGCCCTCGAGGTCGAGGCGCTCCTTCCCGTTGGCGACGAAGGCATCGTAGGCGACGTCCGAGATGTCCATGGGAGGCATGCGGTTCCACTGCATCCGGAAGTAGGACCCGAGCTTCCCCTCGCGCCAGGCCCCCGCGATGGTGGGCAGGGTCCCCTTGCGGACGGAGTACCAGTCGCTCCCCCTCATGAGGGTGCGCATGACCTCGTAGGGATCCTCGTCCGTCCAGTCGGAGAGCACGACGACGTGCTCCCGGTCCGCCTTGACCGGCTCCCCCTCCTCGGGGGTGATGACGATGGAGCCGTAGACCCCCACCTGCTCCTGGAGGCCGGTGTGGGAGTGGTACCAGTAGGTCCCCGAGTGCTTGATGGGGAAGCGGTAGGTGAAGGTCGTCCCGGGGGCGATGGGCGGCGTCGTGAGGTAGGGAACGCCGTCCTGGGAGTTGGGGACGAGGAGACCGTGCCAGTGGATCGAGGTCTCCACCTTCATGCGGTTGCGGACGTGGATGACCGCCTCGTCGCCGACCTTGAAGCGGAGAGTGGGGCCCGGCACCGAGCCGTTGAGGGTCATGGCGTGACGGGGCTTGCCGGCGATTTCGACCTCGCCCTCGTCCACCACGAGGTCGTATTCGCGGGTTTCGGCGATCGCCAGTCCCGCCATTGCCGCCACCGCGAGCAGCCCCGAGAGGATCCGCATTGGCCAGCGCATGGGGCGCCGTCCCCGGGCCGGCCGAGGCGTGGGGCCGCCTCCGGGTGCCGTCGAGTCCTCCGAGCCGCCACGGTCCCTCACCAGGCGAAGTGGTCCGTGCCGTGGACCAGCATCGCGCCGAAATGACCGGCGACCGCGGTGAGCAAAGCGGCGCTCGCGAGGAGGAGTCGGAAGCCGAGGCCGAGGGGAGCGGACTTCCGTACGGCCGCGACGCGCCAGCTGGCGGCGGCAACGGCTACCAGGGCGGAGGCAATGCCCAGCCAGCGGTGCGCCAGGAGCGTTCCCCCCGAAGTCGGTTCCGACTCGGCGGCCAACCACCCCAGACCTGCCGAGGCAACGGCACCGACGGAGCCGACGACGAGGCAGAAGGTGACGATGGAGTCGTATCCGGTACGCTTCAGCGTCGCGCCAGCGAGCTCGACGAGGACGGCGCAAAGGAGAAGCGCGATCGGGAAGTGGACGACGACCGGGTGGAACCTCCCGAGCCATCGGCCGAGGCGGGCCGCTCCGGAGGGAGCCTCGTCGTGGCGATGGCCGCCGGTCGTGGCGCCGCCGCGGGGAGGCGGCGGGAGCGCGCCCGCCTCGATCCAGCGGCGCACCTGCTCGATCTGTCCCGGAGTCAGCCCGCCTTCCCTGGCCTTCGCCGGGGGCATCCTCTCCTTCGGGTCTTCGGTCACGAGCCTCAGGTAGACCTCGGACTTGTCCGGCTTGCCGGGGACGACGAGCGCAGGATCCCCCGCCAGCGCCACGAGGTCGGTCACGTACCCGAATCCGCCCTTGGGCTTCCGCACCTCGGGGCCGTGGCACTCGATGCACTTCGTCTCGAAGACGCGGAGCGCTTCCGCGGCGGGCGAAGCGCCCCCGGGGGCCCCGGGGTCCTCCCCGGCAAGGGCCGCCCACGCGAGCGCGACAATCACCGCCGGGATCGCAGTCACTCGCATGGACGGGAAGAGGCCCGGCTACTTCTTCGCCGCCCGGACCTTCGCCATGAAGGACTCCGGGTCCTTCCGGAAGGCCTTGATGCAGCCCTGGCAGCAGAACTGGACCTCGGTGCCTCCGTAGTCGAAGGCGACGGGGCCGCCCATCTCCGTGAGCGGGTCGCCGCTCACGACGCAGGTCTTCAGCGGGTAGGAGGCCGAGGGCTGCATCGGCTTGAGCTCCACAGCGGCCGTCGTCCCCACCGGCGCGTCGGTGCCCTTTGCGGGTGTCGCATCCGCGCCGTCGTGATCGTGCCCCTTGTGGCCGTCGTCTCCCTTCTGGGTCTCGTGGCCCTCATGGTGGCCATCGGAGTGCTCCCCGGAGCTACATCCCGCGAAGCCGCCGAGCCCCAGCAGCACGAGGCTGCACACACCCGCGAGTCCCCACCTGCGAACCGACTTCCGTGGCTGCACGGCGCCTCCTCCTTGCTAGAGATGACGTAGCCTCGCGGACCCTCCGCCAAGGCCAATCCTCCGTCCCTGCGCAATGCCCGTGCCGAAGACGGATCGGACTCTGCCGGCCATCGACTGGCTGGGAGTAGACCTCCTTTGCCCTGCGAACGAGTCTCAGTCTCGTCCTCGGTCAAACCCCGGTGTCAGGCCTGCCACACACAAGGTGGCATTTGCCACAATCGTTGGAGGAGCACGTGTTGGTCAGTCTCGGCCGCTCTGGCCCGCCGGATGCACTGGTACCCCGTGTAGGATGAGACACCATGCAAGCCCTTCCACCGCTCTCGTCATGGACCGACCGCCTCCGGGCACTCACAATCCTCGGGAGTATCGGTCTGATTTCGGTGCTTCACGTCCTCACCCCCGGCCCTGCCGAGGCCGCGAACCACATGGCATCCCACGGGCTGCACTCGGCCCTCGAGGGGCTTTACTACATCCCCCTCCTCCTGGCCGGCTACTGGTGGGGACGTTGGCCCGCCGGCACCTGCGGCGTGCTCGTCACGGGCGTGTACGGTCTCCACACGCAGTTCCAGCTCGGGGGGATCCTCGACCCCGCGAACCGGGGGAGGCTCCTGGCGCTCATCATCTTCCCGGCGGTGGCCTTCACGACGGGGCTTCTCGCCGACCGTCTCCGCAGGGAAACCCAGGCCCTGCTCGACGCGGAGCGCCAGGTGAGGCGCGCGGAGATGCTCGCCGCGCTGGGAGAGCTCTCCGCGGGACTCGCCCATGAGATCCGGAATCCCCTCGCCTCCATCCGGGGGGCGGCGGATGTCCTGGCGGCCTCCTTCGCGCCGGGCAGCCGGGACGAGGAGTTCGCCCGCCTGCTCGTCTCGGAGGTGCAGCGTCTGGACCGGGTGGTGTGCGACTTCCTCCAGTTCGCCCGACCGGGAAGGGCCGGAGACGAGTTCGCGGACCCCGGGGCCTGCATACAGGCGACCTTCTCCCTGCTGCGCTCCCCCGCCGCGAAGGCCAACGTGAAGTTCACCTTCGATGGCGCGGCCGATGGGCGGTTGGTCCGGTGCCCGCCGGAGGCACTTCGCCAGGTCATGCTCAACCTCTGCCTGAACGCGCTCCAGGCCATCGGGCAGGGCCCCGGGACCGTCTCTGTGCAGGCCGAAGCGCCCCACCCCGAGCGGATGCGGCTCGTGGTCGACGACACGGGTCCGGGGGTGCCTCCCGAGCAGCGGGAGGCCATCTTCCGGCCGTTCCACACGACGAAGGACCACGGGACGGGGCTCGGCCTCTCCGTGGTCGCGAAGATCGTCTCCGGATGCGGGGGGACCGTCCACGTGACCGACGGCCCGGAGGGCGGAGCCCGCTTCATCGTGGAACTACCCCTGGCTCCTCCCGGCATCCAGGTCCCCGTTCCGGAGGTGGTGGGATGACATCCAAGTCAGGACGGAGAGTCCTGGTCGCCGACGACGACGAGGCCGTGCGTCGCGTCGTCCACCGACATCTGGAGGACGCCGGGTACCGGGTCGAGTCCGTGCCCAGCGGGGTCGAAGCACTTGCCCGGCTCCGGGGAGCGGAGCGGCCCGATGCGCTCGTCACCGACCTCCAGATGCCGGGCCTCGATGGTCTAGCCCTCCTCATGGAAGCGAAGCGACTGGATCCGGCCCTTCCCGCGATCGTCATCACGGCCCATGGGAGCGTCGAGACAGCCGTGGACGCGATGCGCAAGGGGGCCTACGACTACGTGGAGAAGCCCTTCCACAAGGACGTCCTGCTGCTGACGATCGAGCGGGCGCTGCTCCACAGGATGGTCCTCGAGGAGAACCTCCGCCTCACGGAGGCCCTGGCGAGGGAGTTCTCGCTCGGGAACCTCGTGGGTGGCTGCGCTGCCATGCAGGAGGTCTTCCGCCTTGCCGGCCGGGCCGCGCCTACGGAGGCGCCGATCCTCCTCCTTGGCGAGAGTGGGACCGGCAAGGAACTCCTCGCCCGCGCCCTCCACTACAACTCGGCCCGCGCCGGGAAGCCCTTCGTCACCGTGAACGTGGCCGCCATCCCGGAGTCCCTGGTCGAGTCCGAGCTGTTCGGCGTGGTGAAGGGGGCCTTCACGGGCGCCGTCGCCAGCCGGACAGGGCTGTTCCAGCAGGCCGACGGCGGGACCCTGTTCCTAGATGAGATCGGGGAGATGCGCATCGACCTCCAGGCGAAGCTCCTCCGGACCCTGGAGTCCGGGGACTTCCGCCCCGTCGGGAGCGAGAGGGAGGAGCACGCGGACGTACGGATTATCGCGGCCACGAACCGTGACCTGGGAACCGCCGTGGAGGACGGGGCGTTCCGCCGGGACCTTTACCACCGGATCGCCGTCGTGGTGTTGCGGATCCCTCCGCTGCGGGATCGCATCGAGGACCTCCCCCTGCTCCTTAGGCACTTCCTCGGTAAGCTGGGAGCGGCGGGGCTCGAGATCTCCTCGGACGCGATGAAGCACCTTGCGGATTGGCACTGGCCGGGGAACGTCCGCGAACTGGAGAATGAACTCCGAAGGGCCATCCTGCTGCGGGGATCCACGGGGAGCATTCAGCCGGGCGACCTCTCGCCGGAGATCCAGGCGGGGCGCCCACCGAGGGGGCGAGGGGATGGTCGCCTCGACCTAAGGGCGATCGAGATCCCCGACGAGGGACTCAACCTCTCCGACCTGGAGAGGGAGGTCATCTCGAAGGCACTCCAGAAGACGGGAGGGAATCAGACGAGGGCGGCGGCCCTGGTCGGCATCACCCGACAGACGCTCATCTACCGCATGGAGAAGCACGGCCTCAAGTAGGGGGCCCGTCCCTACAGCGATCGGTCGCGCGGACAGGACTCCATTCGGGGGGCATCGAGGCTCACGCACTCCGAAACGCGAGGGCACGTGGGGGAACGACGGGCGCCCCCCTTCGCCTCCCTCTCGGCTCCCCTGGCAAACAGGAGGCCATAGAGCCCCGTGGCCGCAAGGACAAGGGCCACCTGAACGGAGTTCGGCGCCCCGGGCACTCTCAGGAGGAGATCGGGCGCCAACGCAGTCCAGTCCAGCGCAGCATGGAGCGCCGCGGCTGTCGCCAGGGCTACGGTGGCGCGGAAGGCCCGCGTGGCGGAAAGCCGGCCTCCCCGGCGTGCACCCCAGGCGGCGATGCCACCGAGGACCATGTGGGCGTACAACCGCGGGATCTGGTGCGGGAGGAATGTCCATCCCTCGGCCAGCCATTTGTGGTGGTAGGTGGCGGATTCCAGGGCCGCCATCCCCAGTCCCACCAGGGACCCGTAGGCCACAGCCGCCCGGGCACCGGGCCCCCGAAGGCCGTGGAATGCGACACCTACAACGAGCGCAGCGGCGAACTTGCCCGACTCCTCGATGAGCCCGGCCAACGTCGCAATGGACGCCGGGGTCGGAGTGGCGCCGCCGAGTCTGGCGAGCCCGTCCTCCATCCACCCTGCGACGGGGAACACGCCGGGGCCCAGGAGCATGGCAACGACGAGTGCGCCGGGACGCGCCTGGGCAGGAAGCCCCCGCCGCGCTGCGAGAAGTCCGAGCAAGGCGGCGCACAGTATCACGATCCAGCAAAGCGTCATCGCTGGCCCCTTCGCTGCGGCAGGGAGGCAGCGCCGATGCGGAACCTGAAATGTGATCCCTCCTGCCGCGCTGCCTGGGCTTCCCACGTCAGCATCATGCCTCTACCTCGATTCGCCCGCGACCATGAAGACCGCTCCGAAGAGGCGCTGCAAGAACAGCGCAGGGGACAGGTGGCGCGAGACGATCCTCCAGAGGTACAGGTCGGGAGGGCAAGGGTGGCCTCGCCTTGCGCACGCGCCATGAGACTCGTCCGAGGCGGGAGGCAGCCGCGGCCACATCAGGCTGGAGTCGAGGAGGACCAGTCTCCCCCCCGTGCGAAGGGCTGCGGCCGCCTTCCGTGTGAAGGCATCCACGTCCCGCACGCGAGCAACGGTTCCGGCGCAGAGGATCCCGGCAACCTCGGCTGGGAACTTGTACTCGCCGAGATCCGCACGTACCGGATGGACGTTGGTCCACTGTCGATGCGAGATCCAGCGGCCCACTCTATCGAGAGCGCTCTGCTCGCTCTCGACCACGAGCACCTGCCCCTGGGTCCCGACCGCGCGCTGGAGGCGCTCGAGCTCCACGGCGCTGGAGCACCCGATGTCGATGGCCGTGTCTCCGGGCCGTAGGCAGAGGCACTCCACGGCCATCCGGCGGTAGGGAGAGAGAGCGCACGTTCGGGCGAGCCTCGCTGCGTGATCCCATGCGCCGTGGGCAGCGATGCCCGCGTCCGCGCCTCTCTCCCCCGTCTCCGCACTGCCGTCGTGAACCCGCTCACCTGCCAGCACATCCAGATTCGTCGCCACTGTGGGCCTCCTCCAGGTCCCCTCCCCGCCCTCGGTCACCGCCACGGGGCCATCAGACGGGCCGCGAGAGAACCCAGGTGTGTCGGCAGGGGGGGACCCGGAGGGCATGAAGGAAGGGCTTGGGAGTGGGTCACCCACCCTGCCGTGTGTCGACTTCGTCTCGTTCATTACCTCCCGATGGGGCCCCTCTACGGGCCATGCCCGCGGAAACGCAAACGAGGTGCCACCCTCCCGGGGAGCGGGCGAGCCTGGCCTGCAGGCAGCGGGGGGCCTCACTTGTCTCGCCTCCCACAGACGTGTGCCAGATGGGGCTCCGTTCCATTCGTGATGCTTGGGCTCTCGGACCGGGGACACCGGGCCGAGAACGCCGCCACGGACCTAGTGGCCGCCGTGCCCGGAATGGCCCGAATGCCCACCGCCTCCCCCAATGCACCCCGGGATGACCCCAAGGCCCACGGTCAACACGAGGACGAGCCAGATCGCACGACGCATCGCTCGCATGGAACTCCCTTCTTCGCGCCCGATCGGCGCGATGGGCTCTGCCGGCGGCCAACCCGCCGGTCCGTGATGGGTCAGGAGCCGCGCCGGGGAAGCCTCCCGCGGTAGGCGGAGGGGCGCTTCACGTACTCCCAGGCGCAGTCCACGCAGCAGAACTGCACTTCGTTCCCCCCGTAGTCTTCGTAGGCGACCGGGCCGCCCATGGAGTCCAGGGGCTTGCCGCTGACGACGCAGTCCGAGAGCGGGTACTTGGCCGAGGCCTCGACTCTCGTCAGGTCATCGCGAACCCCGTGCATGGGTGGCGCCCAGACTCGCGCCGGTGGGGGATCCTGCTGCTCGCGCATCTCCGCACTGCGACACCCTGCGGCGACGAGGACGACGGCGACGATCAAGGACACTCGGATCATGGCAGGCTCCTCGATGCGGCATTGCCCGCCGGGGCGAATGTGGGAAGTGCAAGCGTCATGCCGGCGCAAGTCCCCCTTCGGGCGCTCCTCCAGATCCTCGCCTGGGGCCCGGCGTGTGCCGTCTGCCACAGTGGAGTTGGTGTTCCGACATCGCCATGGCGCGAATCGAAAGGGGCCGGAAGCGTAGGCTCCCGGCCCCTCGAACGACGATCGGACGGTCCTCGGCTACTTCGTTGGCGCGTCCTTGCTCTCGGGGGCAGGCTCCGGGGCAGGTTCCCGAACCACCTTCCACTTGGAGGCGACGGCCTTCAGTGCCTTCGAGCGGTCCTCGGGCGTCTTCGCGTCAGCGACCTTCTTCACCGCCGCCGCCGCCGGTTTCCAGTCGATCCCGGCCTTGTCGAGCGCCTTGGCGGGATCCGCCTGGAACTTGCCCGGGCACATGCCGCAGCAGTGTCCGACCCGGAGGCCGCTCCACTCGCTGAAGGTCTTCCCGTCGGGCTTCCCGCCCATGATGGGGCACTTCTCGTTGGCGAGGTCCACGAGGAGGCCCGGCTTCAGCGGCTCAGGCTCCCGGACGACCTTCCACTTCGCGCGGAGCGCCTTCAGTGCCGCCGCGCGCTCCTCTTCGGACTTCGCGTCCTTCACCTTCTGGGCGGCGGCCGCGGCGGCCTGCCAGTCCACTCCCGCCTTCTTGAGCGACTTCTCGGGGTCCGCGGAGAATTTCGCCGGGCACATCCCGCAGCAGTGGCCGATGCGGAGCCCGTTCCACTCGCTCCAGGTCTTCCCGTCGGGCTTGCCGCCCATGATCGGGCACTTCTCGTTGGCGAGGTCCACGAGGAGGCCCGTGCCTGATGACGTGCTTGAGGTCGAGCCCCCGCCGCCGTGGCCCGAGTGGCCTCCCTCGGCGACGGCAGTCTTCCCTTCCTCCTGCGGCACGGAGTCGCTCCCGTGGCCCGCTTCGTGTCCTCCCCCGCCCCCGCAGCAGCCTTCCACACCCAGGGCGACATCTTTGGTCGCGAGAGACGACCCGACCGCGAAGGCTGCGATGACGGCCAGTGCGGCGAGGCCCCTTCGGAAACTCATATCGTCCTCCCTCCCCGCGCGGGGCAAGGGTGCCCCGTCACTCGGGATGCTGCGTTCCTACTGCTTGCGGGGCTCCCCAGCGGACCTCCCGCCCGGCAGTCCCTACATGTGGCCCCCGCCCCCACCATGCATGGAGTCTCCGCCGTGCATCGAACGTCCATCCTGCGCCGAGCCGTCACCGTGCATGGAGCCGTCCCCGTGGTGGTCGTCCATCCCCGTACCGTGGTGGTCCGCGTCCTCACCGTGGTGATCTGCGTCGTGAACCGAACCGGACATGGCACCGCATGTCTCGTCCTCGTGCATCTCCGGGAGGGGCTCCTCTCCCTCCAGCGCGACCGACCCGTCGTCCGCATCCACAACGTCCATCATCCTCCCGCAGAAGCTGTCCTGAGGCTCCGCCAGGAGATGCATCCTCCCGGCCCCCCTCCGGTTGGTGACGAAGGACCCCATGGACTCGGTCGAACTGCGGTCACGGAGTTCGTACATACGGGAGGGATCGAGCCGGCGGACCCGAACGCGCAGCCTCTCGCCACGCGAGCCCGTCCGGAGATCCATCACGCCGCTCCGCGAGGGTGCGGGCGAGTCCACAGGCTCCCGCAGGCTCACCTTCCCACCACGGGTGGCTCCGGCGACCCCCAGGGGGCCGACCACGAGCACGAAGGCGGCGACGGCAGCGATGCGACCGACCAGCGTACGCATGGACTCCCTCCTTCTGGGACAGGACCGTTCCCGCACGACGCTCCATTCGAGAACAGGGGCAACCGACACCCGCCGGCGCGCACCCGGGCCATGACGTCCGTCACGTCCTTCCTTCATGGTCACTCCGAAGCACGATCCCGAGGCGAACGCAGGTCGGCCCGATACACCTGCGGAGGGCATCGCGCAACTCCCGTTCCGACCGTGACGCCAGCGCGGCGAGCAGGGAACCACGAACGTCGGCCCTCCAACTGTGGCCGTTCCCACAACACACCTGTGGGACCCGAACCAATCAGGGTTCTGGCGCCGTGTGCCCCGTCGCGACGTCCAGGCCCTCGTGCGGTCGGGGGAGCGGCTGATGAGGTCACGGACCAGCCCCGCGGGAATGCACTGCGGCCAACCCTGCCCGTCAGGGGATCTCCATCGAGGCCATGCTCTCTGCCATCCTCCGGGCGGGCTCCCAGGAGCTCGTCCCCCGGAAGGAGCGGAGGATGAAGCGGAGGAACATCAGGGCCTCGCTCTCGCATCCATACTGGGCGAGGAACTTGGCGATGCGGAGGAAGACTGCAGCGGTTCTCTCGCGTCTGGCCGCGCGCAGCTCGTCGGCATCGTGTGCGCTCGCAGGCACTCTGGGGTCGCGTTCGGAGCGCGCCGCGGCCATGACCGACCTCGGCGCGCGCTCCCACCTCCCGACTTGGCGGTGGGCCCGCCCCCCGGAAGAACCAGTGTCCGGCATGGTGCTCCTCACCACCGGGCTTCCCGCTCCGAATCGGGGCCGCGTCCCGGAACTCTACTTCCCTCCACCGCAATCGTGGACTCTGGCCGCGCAACCGCCGGACGAGAGACAAGCAGGCGCAGCGTTCTCGGCACGGCAGAGGTACATGGCCGACAGGGCAACGACGGAGGGGCCGAACACCGCGATTGCCACCACCGCCCACTGCCAGAAGTTCCGGTGCGACTCCGCGTACTCGCCCATGGATTCAACCTCCGCGAAACGGGATGGGTCACGATTCCGGACGGCGTTACGGCGCTGTGCATCGACCAGTTCCCTGGCAACGCAAGGGGTGTGCCGCTACGGGGGCTCTCCCGGCGGACCCGCGCAGCATGCTGAGCGAACCGCCGCATGGCACTTCTCATGGCGCCTACCGTGTGAGAAACCCCCCTCGCTGGACTAGGAGGGCGGTCCGCCCCCTTTGGCGCGTGTCTGTATGAGCCTTGCCACTCCACTGTGGCCCCTGCCACACGACGACTCTCCTGGAACCTCGGTCCGGCCTCCCCGGAAGGGCCACGCCCCCGGCACGCGCGTTGCCCGCCGTCACGGGTACCTCGGCGCACGCCCACCGGAGCGAAGATGGACCTTCCCGAGTTGCACCCCGGTCGAGGCCTGGTGGTTCGGACGGCGGTGGCCATCGCACTCGCCGTGACGGTCATCGGCGGGCTCGGGATGTGGGTCGTCTCCACGTCCTCCGCGTCGTCCCTCCGCGCCCAGATCGAGGACTCAAACCGAAGGCAGGCGGACCGCCTGGCGGCGATCCTGGAGAGGGAGGTCGCCTCGGGGATCGGTCAGGACCAGGTACTCGAGGCCCTCCAGAAGAGCCTCGAGGCCGGCCCCGTGGACGAGGCTGGCTACGTGTGCGTCATGGACGCCGAGGGCGCCACCCTCTGTCAGCGAGGCAGCATGGCGGAGAGCACCGTGCCCGCGGCATCGTCCATGGTCCACCGCACCCCGGTCCACGGCACGAACTGGACTGTCTGCGTACACACCTTCGAGGCATATCTCCGCGATCGGTTGACCGCCGTACGGCGGTCGGTGCTCCGGCTCGGGATCCCGGTCGGGGTGCTGATCGCCCTCCTTGGAACGGCGGCCGCCCGTTGGGCAGTCAGAGGCTACGAGCGCAGGATCGAGGAGGCCAACCGGGACCTCGAGACCCGGGTCGCGGCGAGAACGTCCGACCTGGAGCGCGCTCTCCGCGACCTGAGTGCCGCCCAGGAGTCCCTCGTGAGGAACGAGAAGATGGTTCTCCTGGGCCAGCTCGTGGGGAGCCTGGCACACGAGCTCAACAACCCCCTGACCGCAGTGATCGGGTACGCATCCCTTGCCCGCATGCGGGAGAAGGACCCTGCGGTCGCCCTGCAGATGGCCGAGATCCAGAAGGCCGCGGAGCGCTGCGCGGCCTTGATCCGGACCTTCCTCTCATTCGCCCGGAACCAGCCGCCCACACCGTCGGTCCGGGACCTGAACGCGATCATCCTCGACGCGACCCGGCTCATCGACGGGAAGTTGCGTTCGTCCCGGGTCACCCTCGAACTCCGGCTCGGCGACGGGTTGCCTCCGGTCAAGGCCGATCCCCTCCAGATCGAGCAAGTCGTAGTGAACCTGGTGAACAACGCGAGACAGGCGCTGGAGGGAGCGAAGAGAAGAGGGACCGTCACGGTCCGCTCGGCAGTGGAGGACGGGCACCTCGCGGTCCACGTTTCCGATGACGGTCCTGGTCTCCCCGAGTCCGTCCGGGCCCATCTCTTCGAGCCCTTCCACACCACGAAGGCCGAGGGGCAGGGCACCGGACTCGGCCTCTCCATCTGTCGGCGGTTCGTGGAGGCCCACGGAGGGCGCATCGCCCTCGAGCGGACGGGGCCGGAAGGCACCGAGTTCCGATTCGACCTCCCCGTGGCAGCGGGAAGACTTGTCCCCACCGAGCCTTCGCAGGTCGTCTCCTAATTAGACACGGGTTCTCCCCCGGCCTGGCCACGTTCCCTGGCGGGCAGCGACCGCGCCGTCGCTTCACTTCGATGGCGGGGCAGGGGTCTCCGCCGGGGGCACGGGTTCGCGCAGCACCTTCCACTCTGAGCGCAGCTTCAGGAGCGCCTTCTCGCGGTCCGCGCCGCGAGACTCGTTCACGGCCTTCACGGCCGCCGCGGCCTCCCGCCACCCGATCTTCGCGTGCTCCAGGACCAGGCCGGGCCGCGGCCAGAAGCCGGAGACGCACGGGGTGCAGCAGAGGTGGACGCGGAGGCCGTTCCAATCAACGAAATCCCTGCCGTGGATGTCCTCGAGGAGCACGGGGCAGTAGTCGTTCTCGAGGTCCACGAGCAGGCCCGTGCTCGGGATGGGCGGGAGCTTCCGGACGATCGTCCATCGGGAGAGGTCCTCCATGGCCAGCTCGCGCTCCTCCTGGGTCTTCGCGGCGATGACCACCTGTTCTGCCGCGACCGCCTCCCTCCACTCGGGCGCTGCCTTGTCGAGGTACGCCTCGGTGCTCGCATGGAACACGTCAAGGCACGCGGGGCGGCAGAGGCCGACACGAACTCCCTTCCACTCGGCGTACGTCTTCCCGTCCGCTGGCTCACCCGTTACAGGACAGAACCCGAGTTCCAGGTCAACGAGAAGCCCCTGGGCCGCGGGAGCGGACCCTGTACCCTCGCCGGAGTGGCAGGAGGGTGGCTCAGCCTTGCCGGGCGCCTCGACGACGGGAGGGGATTCCTTGCCCGACTCGCGCTCCGAATTGGAGACCTTACCGACCGGCTGTCCTTCGTCTGCGGGGGCCGGCAGTACCGGGGCCTCGCTGGCGGCCGAATTCGACCGGTCTATGCGCTGGGAGGCCCCGTCAGGGTCCTCGGTTGACTTCGTTCCGGGGAAGTGGTTCATCCCGCGGTGCCCGTGCACCTTGCGGAGACTGTCGTGCTCCCTGGGCAAAGGGCTCGACCCTCCGGAGGCCAAGGCACGGTCGTCTCCCCTCGGGGAGGCGCAGGAGGCGAGTGCGGCGATCACTACGGCGTATGCAAGACCTCCGGCTGCACGTGTCCTTCTCCGGATCATCGCCCGGCCCTCCTTCTGCGACTCTTGAGGCCGTGGGAGGAGTCCTTCTCTCCCGAGGCTTCGCACCGTGCGCCGCCGGGCGCCAAGATGCTCCCCTGTGTCTTGGGAGCCGCGGCAGAGTCTGCACTTGGCGTGCCGACCTGCACTTCTCTCCACCGCGTGAGGCTAGTGGGAGCAGCTGTGCCGGTTGCCGCAACTTTAGCCAGGACCTGTGGCTGGTGGACATCCGGCTCCCTATGCCGCCTGCTGGGCCCCAGAGACGGCAGCCCCTGGATGGAGCTTCCGCCACCGCCCGGCGCGGACCCAGTAGAAGAGCACGGGGATGAAGACATCCACGACCTCGTCCGCCATGAGGATGCCACCGAGGACGGGGGCGGCCATCGGGCTCATGATCTCGGCGCCGGTGCCCGTGGCCCAGAGCATGGGGGCGAGGCCGATGATGGTCGTCCCCTCGGTGAGGAGCTTCGGGCGAAGGCGGTGGACCGCGCCCTCGATGACGATCTCCCGCAGCCGGTCTAGGGAGTCGATCTTCTCCAACCCCCCGTAGCGCTGGACGGCCTCCCGCAGGTAGACGAGCATGATGATCCCCGTCTCCGTAGCCATGCCGAAGCAGGCGATATAGCCCACCCAGACCGCAACGCTGAAGTTGAAGCCGAAGATGGCTTGGAAGATGATTCCGCCCGCCACGGCACCGGGGACGGCCAGCATCATGAGGCCCAGGTCCCAGAAGTCGCTGTAGGTGATGTAGAGGATCACGACGATCAGGAGGATGACCAGTGGGATCACCACGGTGAGAGTCTTCTTCGCCCGCATCTGGTGCTCGAACTGACCAGTCCACTCGAGGTAGGAGCCCTCCGGGAGCGTCACCTTCTCCGCCACGGCGCGTTGGGCGTCCTCGACGAAGGAGATCACGTCCCGGCCCCGGACGTTGAGCTGGACGTAGGCGCGCAGCAGCCCGTTCTCGCTCTTGATGACCGCGGGACCTTCCACCACCTTCACCTCGGCCACGTCCGAGAGAGGGACCTGGAGCGGCGCCGCCGCCGCGGGAGACGCGGCCAGGGCGCCGCCCATGCCGCCGTCCATGCCCCCGGAGCCGGCCCCGCCCATCCCCCCCGCGGGCATGCCCGTGGCGATGAGCGTCCGTCGCAGTAGTTCCTCGTCCTCCCGGTAGTCGCGGGAGTACCGCACGCGGACCGGGAACCGCTGGCGGCCCTCGACGGTCGTGGTGAGGGTGCGCCCCCCAAGCGCCACCTCGATGGTATCCTGGATGTCGCCCACGGAGATGCCGTACCGCGCGGCCTTCTCGCGGTCGATCCAGACCTCGACGTACGGCTTTCCCGTGATCTGGTCGGGGTAGACGTCGACCGCCCCCGGGACGTCCCGGAGGACCTCCGTGACCTCCTGCGCCACGTCGCGGATCTGGTCGAGGGACTGCCCGTAGACCTTCACGCCCACCATAGTCCGGATGCCCGTGGCCAGCATGTCGATGCGGTTGATGATGGGCTGGGTCCAGATGTTCCCCCAGCCGGGGACCTGAATGGCGGAGTCCATGTCGTCCCGGACCTGCGGCTTGGTCTTCCGCCAGAGCATCGTCCCGCGGAAGGCGGCGGCGGCGTCCGCCTCGAGGCGCCGCGACTCGTCCGCGGAGGGCTCCCGGGCGACGAGGTCCCGGCTCTTCGCGGCGGAGAGTGCCCCGGAGAGCGCCCCTGAAGCGAAGAAAGTCGCGGCCTTCTCCTCGATCTCACCGTCCACCCGGAGCGTGTGCTCCCGCAGCAGGGCGTGGCGCCGCGCCTGGATCTCCTCGAGAATGGGGGCGAAGGCTGTCACGGGGAGCGCGCCCAGCGCCTCGGCCATGTCCCGGACGCCCTGGGACACGACGCCGCGCCGGATCGCGAAGAGGTCAGGAGAGGGCTTCACCGCTCCCGCCTTCTCCAGGATCTTCGCGACGGCCATGGCGACCTCGCGGACGTCGGGCTCGAGCGGGACCTCGAGGAGCCGCGGCGCCCAGGTCCCGGCGAGCGCGTCCACCGCGGCAGAGATCTCCGTGTCCGGTACGGAGCGGAGAAGGAAGCCGTTCCCTTCCACCCGCACGACGGCCGCCCGGGCCACCGTCTCGACCAGCGCCCTCCCGATCCGCGGGGCCACCTCCCGCTGCCGGTCCCGGGCGTGGGCACGGAGACCCGCGTCCACCTGCCCCGTGGCGGCCATGGCGGCGTCATTGGCGACGCCGGCGAGGTCATCCTTCTTCGCCGGCCTCCGGAGGAAGCCCCCCTCCACGAGCGACTCCACGAGATCCTCGGCCTTCGCCGCGGCGTCCTCGAACCTCAGGTGACGCCGCGGCCAAAGGTCCTTCGGGTGGAGGTTTACGATGGTCTCCACCATTTCGATGGGCGAGGGGTCGGTCGGGGTCTCGGCGCGGCCCGCCTTCCCCACGACCGACTCCACCTCGGGGAAGGAGGCGATCATCGCGTCCCGCGCCTTGAGGTCGTCGGCGACCTGGGTCACCGAGGCGCGCGGCACGGTCACGGGCATGTCCAGGATGGAGCCCTCGTCGAGCGGCGGCATGAACTCGCGACCAAGCGGGGTCGTCTTCCACGCGAAGAAGGAGACCAGCAGCGTGAGCCCGAGCGCGACAGTCCGGGTCCGCCAGGACCGCAGCAGGGCAGCGCACAGTGCGCAGAGCAGGGCCAGCACGGCGGTGATCCAGGGAGAGGTGAGGAAGCCGCTCGCGAAGAGGAACAGAGCGAACATGAACCAGACGCACGCCCCCGGGTGCGGCATGAGGATGCGGAGGATGGGCTCGTAGACGTTGATGAAGGAGCGCACGAGCCAGTTCTCCCGCTCGTCCTTCATCCGGCCCTTCATCACGACGGGGATGAGGGCCGGGAGCAGTGTGATCGTGAGGAAGAGAGCGCCGATGAGGGCGAAGGTCTTCGTGAAGGCCAGCGGGTGGAACATCTTCCCTTCCATCCCGCCCAGCGCGAACACCGGGAGGAAGGAGAGAACCATGATGAGGACCGAGAAGAAGAGCGGGCGACCCACCTCCTTCAGCGCGGGGAGGAGGAACTCCGTCGTGTCGCCCCGCACCTTCCCGTCCCCCCACTTCATGCGGAGGTGGTGCATGGCGTTCTCGGTCATGACGATGGACTGGTCCACCAGGACGCCGATGGCGATGGCGATGCCCGAGAGCGACATGATGTTGCTCGGGATCCCGACGGCCTTCATGAGAATGAAGGAGATGAGGACTGCCAGCGGGAGCGTCACGCAGATGACGAGCGCCCCGCCGAAGTGACCGAGGATGAAGATCACCACGAGGCTCGCGACGATGATCTCCTCGCGCAGCGTCCCGGTGACGGTGTGGAGCGCCTCCTCGATGAGCCGGGTCCTCTCGTAGAAGGGGACGATGCGCACCCCCTCCGGGAGGCCTTCCTGGAGGTCGCGGATCTTCTCTTTCACCCTGCGGGTGACATCGAGGGGGTTCTCTCCGAAGCGCATCATCACGACCCCGCCCGTGACCTCCTTCCCCCCCTTGTCAAGCACGGCCCGGCGGAACTCGGTCCCCATCTGGACCTTCGCCACCCGCCCGACGGTGACGGGGATGCCGCCCCGCTCCGCTACGACCACGGCCTCGATGTCCCGGAGGTCTCGGATCCAGCCCACGCCGCGGACGACGTACTCCGCGTTCCCCTTGTGGACGACCCGGCCGCCCACGGCGGAGTTCGCGCGGGCGACCGCGGAGTACAGTTCGCCGAGAGAGACGCCGTAAGCCCGGAGCAGGTTCGGGTCCACGTCGATCTGGTACTCGCGGGGGAAGCCCCCGACCGACGCCACCTGCGCCACGCCGGGGACGGAGTTGAGCTGGTAGCGGACGTACCAGTCCTGGAGCGCCCGCAGCTCCCCCAGGTCCCGCCCCTCCCCCTCGACCGTGTACCAGAAGATCTGGCCGAGGGCCGTGGCGTCGGGGGCGAGGTAGGGGACGACGCCCCTCGGGAGGAAAGTCTCCGCCAGCGAGAGCCGCTCGAGGACCCGGAGCCTCGCCGCGTAGAAGTCCATCGAGTCCTCGAAGATCACGTTGATCATCGAGAAGTTGAACTCGCTCGACGAGCGCACCGCCTTCACGCCCTGGAGCCCCTGGAGGTTCACCGAGAGGGGGTAGGTGATCTGGTCCTCGATCTCCTGGGGGCTCCGGCCCATCCAGTCGGTGAAGACGATGACCTGGTTCTCGGAGAGGTCGGGGATGGCGTCCACGGGGGTGTGCATGGCGGCGTAGACGCCCCCCACCGCGAGCGCCGCGGTGAGGACGATCACCAGGAAGCGGTTTCGGACGCAGTACTCGATGATCCTCTCGATCATGGCGCCCTACTTCCCGTGGGATCCGTGCCCGGCGCCGGAAGAGGGGGCTCCCGAGGCACCGAAGTAGGCGGCCGAGGCCGCCGGGTTGAGGCGGGTCTCGGCGTCGATGAGGAAGGCGCCTGCCGCGACGACGCGCTCACCCCCGGCAAGGCCGGAGATCACGGGGTAGAAGCCGTCGGCCCGGGCGCCGAGCACCACCTCGACGGCGTCGTAGACACCGGGCGAGGACTCCTTGTAGACGACCTTCCGCGAGCCGGTGTCCACAACCGCGAGCTCCGGCACGGCGAGGACCGAGCCCGCGGGAGTCTCCGTCACCACCCTCGCGACGAGGTCCATCCCCCCGCACTTCTCGCACTTCGCGCCTGCGCGGTCGGCGGTCACCTCGGGGTGCATCGGGCACCACCACCCGACCCGCTGGCCCTGCGTGAGGTCCTTCTTCACGAGGTCCATGGAGCACTTCGGGCACTTCCCGGCCTCGGTCGCCACGACCTCCGGGTGCATGGTGCAGGTCCAGTACGAACCGGCAGGCCCAGGGTCAGCGGCCTCCTTTCCGCCGTGGCCCTCGTGGCCCCCCGGTCCCGGAGCGGGGCTCGCGTCCGCCCGCGATCGGAAGGGCTCGAGGTCCGCCACGGGGATCCGGATCGTCGCGGTCACGTACATCCCGGGGCGGAGGCGGCCGGTCGCGTTCTCCACGTCCATGCGCACGCCCACCGTCCGCGTGGCGGGGTCCACGACCGGATCCACGAAGGAGACCTTCCCGGGGAAGGACTCGCCCGGGAAGCCCTCGACCGAGGCGACGACTTCCCGGCCCTCCGCCACGACGTCGAGATCCCCGGCGAAGATCCTCGCCCGGACCCAGACCGTCGTGAGGTCGGCGATCCGGTAGAGGTCGTCCCCCTCCATGACGTACTGCCCCTGTACGATGCGCTTTTCCAGCACCGTGCCCGCGAGCGGCGAGCGGACGGTGACGTGCGTCTCGGCGCTTCGGGCCTGGAGGATCCGGTCCACCTGGTCGGGCTCGAGTCCCCAGAGCAGGAGCCGGTCCCTGGCCGAGGCCAGCACGCGCTCGGCGCGGCCGACGTCCTCCGCGCCCGCCCCGGAGGCCCGCACGGTCTCCAGGGCCCTGGCCGAGGACAGCAGCGCCTCGCCCGCGGCGATGAGCTCGGGGCTGTAGATCCGGACGAGCGGATCGCCGGCGGCCACGGTCTTCCCTGTGAAGTCCACGAGGACCTCGTCCGCCCGGCCCGGGACCCGGGCCGCGAGGCGCTTCTCGCGCCTCTCGTCGACCTCCACGAAGCCCACGGCGGAGACCTCCCGGAACAGCGGATGGGGCTCCACGGCCACGGTCCTCACCCCCGCCTGGGCGATCCGGTAGGGGGAGAGCTGGACGCGGGCGAGGACGCCCTCGGGGAGTTCCTCCTTCGCGCCCTTCGTCCGGCGGCTGAGCGGCATCCCGCAGATGGGGCAGGACCCCGGCTCCCCGCGGACGATTTGCGGGTGCATGGGGCAGAAGTACTCGTAGGCGGAGGCCTCGGCGGCGTGCTCCCCCTCCGGCCGGGTCCACTTCTCCCAGTACGCGTTGATGCGGTCCCACTGGCCGGCGATCACGCCGACGATCACGAAGAGCCCGAGGAAGCGGATGCGGACGAGGACCACCTCCATGATGAACTTCCCGCGGCTCATGCCGGGGGGGATGGCCCCCCCCGTGCTCGCGGCCGGGGCCGGCTCGGGAACCTGGTCGGGGACGTGCTCGTCGCTCATCGCTCCTCCTCCGTCGTCGGTGCGGCACCCGTCGCGCGGGTCGCCATGGCGAGTCCCCGCGCGGCCATGAGTCGCGCCTCCAGCGCCGAGAAGCGCGCTCGGACCAGTTCGCCCCAGGCCTCGAGGTGCATGGCGAAGTCCACGACCCCGGTCTGGTAGTTGCGACGGGACACCTCGAACGCCTGCTCGGCGAGCGGCACCGCGGTCTTCTCCGCCGTCGCGATCTCCCGGATCGCCGTGTCGAGCATCCGCCAGGCGTCCCGCGCCATGGCGTCCGAGTCCCGCCGGGAGGCCGCGAGGTCGCTCTCGGCCGCGGTGGACCTGCGGCGGAGCTCCCGGAGGTAGGCCTCCTCGACGCCGTACCAGGGAGCGGAGGGCTTGAGTCCCATGGCGGCGCCCGGGGCCGCGGCGCCCCCGCCCATGCCCTCCCCTTCCATGCCGCCCTGCGCCGGCGCCCGGAAGCCCGGGTCCGTAGAGGCTGCGGACTCCAGCAGCGGGCGGGACATGATCTCGCCCATCCGGATCGCGACTCGGGTCATCTCCAGGGACCTCTCGGCCATGGCGACCATGGGGCTCGAGGCCGCCGCCGCTCGGGCCAAGGCGTCGACACTCGGGGCCTCCGCCGGCACGGCGGGAACCGCCGTCCCGCTGAGCGGCGCGTCGGCAGGGAGGTCGAGGACCGCGCGGAGCCGGGCCTCGGCCGCAGTCCGGGAGTTCCGGGCCGCCACGAGGTCGGTCTCCATCCGGCGGATCTCCGTCTCGATCCGCAGTTGCTCGTCCTGCATGCCCTTCCCCGCCCCGTAGCGCGCGGCGGCGACCTCGGCCATGCTCCGGAGAAACGGGAGGAACCCTTCGAGCAGCTTCTCCCGTCCGGCGGCCTCCCAGGCCTCCGCGTGGGCCTCCCGGGCCACGGCCAGCGCATCGGCGAGCGAGGCCCGGAGCCGTTCCCGCGCCATCGCCGCCTCGAGGTCGGCCATCTCGCCCCGGAGCGCCGTGGCCGCGGGCCAGGGGTAGGCCTCCCGCCCCATGGCCCGCGGGGCCGCGGGACCGTCGCCGCCGGCACGGGTCTCGGTCCAGCGGGCGAAGCCGCGGTAGGCCGCCGTCACCTGCTCGAGCCAGGCCGCCTGTTCGATCTGCTCCACCGTCGCCCGCCACGACTCCCGTGCCGCACGGGCGGCGGGGCTCCGAGCGGCGGCCAGCGCGAGGACCTCGGGCACGCCGAGGGGGCCCTTGTCGAGAAGCTTGCGGGTCCTCGCCTCGTCGCCCCCGGCCTCGAATGCCGAGCGCACCGAGGGGGCGGAGAGGTCGAGGAGTCCGGCCAGCTCGTCCCGCTCCTCGATGCGGCGGACCTGCCTCGAGCGGAGTTCCTCAAGCGTCGCGGTCGCGGCCAGGGCGGGGGCGGGCGCCGGGACTCCGGGAGCCCGGGCCAGGGCCACCTGCTCGCGGAAGAACGCGGTCTCGCGACCCCCTTCGTACTCGCGGACCTGGGCGCGGTGGCCGGCACAGCCCACCGTGGTCGCAACGAGCACCGTGAGGAGAACCGCGGGGCGGAGGGACTGGGCCTTCATCGGGCCTCCTTCCCCGGAACGGGCTCCGGGGCAGCCAACGCCGCGGAGGGCGACAGAGAGGCGCCGGTCACCTGCTCCAGGCGCGCCACGGCCTGCCCGAGGTCCGCCTCGGCCCGGTGCAGGGCGAGGAGGATGTTCTCCCGGGCCGCGGCGGCCTCGAGCGCCCCGGCGAGGCTCCCCTTCCCCTCGCGATAGAGAGCCTCGGCCAGCGCCAGGGACTTCTCCGCCTGGGGAAGCAGCGTGTCTCGGTAGAGGTCCGCAAGCCTCTGCCCGTTCACCACTCGGAAGTAGAGCCTCGCGGCCGCGGTACGGATGCGCTCCGCGGCGGCCGCACGGTCGGCGCCCGCGGCGACCTCCAGGGACTCGGCCTCGCGTACTCGGGCGGACTTCGCGTGGACCCAGATCGGGACCGTGAACCCCAGGGTCGCGGCACGACCTCCCATGAACTCCCCGGAGACGTCCTCCATGTTCTTCATCCAGACCCCGCCCACCTCGAACTCGGGGGCGAACTCCCAGCGCGCCATGGACCTCTCGATTCCCGCCATCTGGAGGGCCACACCCGCCATGGCGAGTTCCTGGCTCCGGGCTTCCGCGACGGCGAGGACCTGCTCGAAGGGGACGGCGACGGTCCGGCGATCCGGGGCGTCCGCGGGACCGAGAGGGGCGGCGGACGGGAGACGGAGCAGCCCGCGGATCCGCTGTTCCTCCACGCGGCGAAGGTCGAGGACCAGGGTCCTGTCGTAGCCCGCCTGGGCGAGGAGGGAGCGCGCGCGGAACTCCTCGGGGAGCTTCGTGCGGCCGACCTCCAGGTCCCCCGCGGCCACCGTAGCGTAGCGGGCGAGGATCCTCTCCTGCTCCTCGAGGACCTCCCGCGCCCTGTCGAGGTAGGCGAGCTCGAGGAAGGCCTCCCGCACCTCCACGACCGCGTCCCGCAGGGCCATGTCGTAGCGGAGGCGCTCCATCTCCGCCTCCTGGAGCGCGAGGTCGCCCTTCAGCGCGATGGAGGCCGGGAAGGGGATCGCCTGGGTCACCATCGTGTCCAGGCGCTGCGGGGCCGCCGGGTT
>JAKLKS010000059.1 GCA_023150535.1 Planctomycetota bacterium | reverse complement strand
GGAGATTGGAGTGCGAAAGGTGGGCTTCACTCCCCCCCGCCACCACCACCCCGTCGTCCCGCAGCGCCACGGAGTAACCCGCGACGCCGATCCCGCAAACGAGGAGGGCGGCCGCCGCGGCGGCCCCGAGGAAAGGGCGCGGACGCGCGCCGCCGGCGAGGACCACGGGGAGCGGCGCGGGGGCGGGCTCCCCCTCCCCCGCCAGCGCCCGCTCCAGCGCCGCCCGCCGCGCCGGATCCAGAGCCGGCGCCGCCTCCCCCGCGAAGGCCGCCTCCAGCGCCGCCGCCGCCGCGCGGATCTCCTCCGCCTCGGCCGCCGCCGCCGGGTCCCGGGCGAGGAGCGCCTCCACCGCCGCCCGCTCCGCCGCGTCCCCCTCGCCGAGCGCCCAGGCCGTCAGCCTCGAACCATGGTCCCCGCTCATCGCGCCGCTCCCTTCAGCGCCGGCGCGCCCCCGGGGGCCGCGACCCCCATCCGCGCGCGCAGCGTCTTCATGGCCTCGTGGAGCAGGACGCCGACGTGGCTCACGGTCACGTCCATCACCTCGGCCGTCTCCCGGTAGGAGAGCCCGTGGGAGAAGCGCAGCAGCACCGCCTCGCGGTGCCGCGCCGGGAGCCGGTCCACCTCCCGGAGCGCCGCCGCGGCGTCGTCCCGCAGCGCCGCGAGGTCCGCCGGACCCCGCCCCGCCCCCGGCCGCTCCTCCAGCGCCGGCGTCGCGCTCCGCTCCATGAGCCGTCCCCTCCGAAAGCGGTCCATCGCGAGGTTGCGGCAGACCGCGTAGAGCCAGCCCGGGATGCGCGGCCCGACCGCGGCGGGGTCCTGGGCCAGGAGCCGCAGGAAGGCCTCCTGGACCACGTCCTGCGCCGCGTGCGGGTCGCCGAGGAGGCGGCCGGCGTAGAGGAGGAGCGGACCCTCGAAACGCTCGAGGCACCCGCGCACCCACCGCGCCTGATCCGGTTCCACCGGCCCTCCCGGCTCCCGCGTCCCGTTCTGCGTCCGTCCGGGGATCAGGACGAACGGGGACGGGTGGATCTTAGGACGGATTCCCCCGGACGGGAGGGGGCCATCCAGCCCGCGTCGATGCCGGGGGTGTAGGTGACGGAAACGGGTCGGGTTCCGTACTGATCAGGTGGATCTTAGGACGGATTCCCCGGGACGGGAGGGGGGCATCCAGCCCGCGTCGATGCCGGGGGAGGGGGCGCCCGCCCCGGGGTGGCGATTCCGGGTCGGGTTCGGTGCGAAATCAGAAAAACGGGACGGGTTCAGTCTTAAGACTTCGCCTTCGCGCGGAGGCGGCGGCTCTCCTCGTTGAGGAAGGCCTTCTCCTCCGCCGACAGCGAGGTGATCCCCTCGGCCGCGATCCGGTCGAGGAGCCCGTCGAGCCTCCGGGCGGCGTCCGCCCGGGCCCGCAGCGCCGCCGCCTCGCGCCGCTCCGCCTCCGCGCGGGCCCGATCAGCCTCCCGGCGCCGATCCCGCTCCCGCCTCCGCTCCGCCTCGTCCGGCTCCGGGCCCGACTGGTCCAGGCTCCGGTACCCGTTGGAGAAGTCGTAGGCCCCGAAGAGGAGCTGCTCGTCCTCGAGCCCCGTCTCCTTCACCTCGCGCCAGGCCTCCCCCACCTTCCAGAGCCCCCAGCCGCCGAGGACCACCAGCATCATGTCCCCGTGGGAGAGCCCCCCGAGGACGAGCCCCACCCCGATCACCGCACCCGTCCCCGTGACGAGGAGCCGGGCCCTCGGGACCCCGAGCCGCTTCCAGAGGAGCACCTCCAGCATCGACCCGCCGTCGTAGGGGACGCCGGGGAGGAGGTTCAGGACGAGCAGCGCGAGGTTCAGGTTCCAGGTGGCGCGGAGGAGGTCGGTCTCCGGGACGAGGTCGGGGATCCCGGGGAGGTCCCTGCCGCGCAGGAGCATCCCCGCCCCCGCGGCGAGCGCCAGCGCGAGGTTCACGACGACCCCGCCCGAGGCCACCGCCATGCGGGCCCGGGGCCGCCGCGACCGGTCGCAGGTGGTGTATCCCCCCAGCGGCCAGAGCACGATCCCGTGCACACCCAGGCCGTGGCGGCGGGCCGCGAAGGCGTGGCCGAGCTCGTGGAGGAGGATGGAGACGGTCATCACCCCCCAGAAGACGAGGTAGGGGACGAGCACCTCCGCCGTGGCGTAGCCCGGCGTGGTCAGGACCTGGAGGAGGAGGAGCCCCGGCAGCAGGAGGTGGAGCCGGACCGGGATCCTCGCGATGGAACCCACCCGGACCGTGAGGGACGAGGCCATGCCCGAAGGATACCCCGGTGCGCCCGGGGACCGCCGACTACAGCGGCCTCTCGTGGAGCTTCCCGCAGGTCCGCAGGGCGAGGTCCACGTAGCCCTTCGCGGCGGCGCGGAAGGAGGCCACCTCCTCCGGGGTCACCTGCCGGACGATCTTCCCCGGCACCCCCAGCACCACGGAGCGGGGCGGCACCTGCATCCCCTCGGTGACGACGGCGCCGGCGCCGATGAGGCACTCGTCCCCGATGACCGACCGCTGGAGGATCACCGCGTTCATCCCCACGAGGCAGCGGTCCCCGATGCGCAGGCCGTGGAGCACCGCCCCGTGGCCGATGGTGCAGTCCTCCCCCACCACGATGGGCTCCCCGGGGTCGCAGTGGACCACGCAGTTGTCCTGGATGTTGGTCCGCGCCCCGATGGTGATCCGCGCCTCGTCCCCCCGGAGGGAGGAGCCGTACCAGACGTTCGCGTCGGGCATGAGGTCCACGTCCCCGGTGACGACCGCCGTCGTCGCCACCCAGGCGTCCCGCTCCCGCACCAGCCAGCCGTTGGCCATCATCCACCTCCCGGGTTGCCGCCGAGGCGGAGGAGGAGCATCCCCCCCACCTGGAATGCGTTGTAGCACGCGTGCATGGCGATGGGCGCGGTCCGTCCGCCCGTCCGCTCCCGGAGGTCGGCCAGGCAGAGGCCGAGGAGGAAGGTCACGGGCACGGCGTCCCGGGGGTGGGAGAGGGCGAAGAGGGCCGCCGTGAGGACGGCCGTCGCGGAGGGGCCGAGGAAGGCGCGGAGGCCGGCGTGGAGGTGGACGCGGAAGAGCATCTCCTCGAAGAGGGGGGCCACGACCAGGGCGGCCAGGCAGACGAGGAGGAAGGTCGCCCCGTCGCCGCGGAGGGCCTCCAGGACGAGGGGCTGGGGCACGATACTCCAATCGAGGAGGGGGTAGATCCACTGCTGGAGGAGCAGGACCCCGATGCCGAGGGGGAGGAAGGCGGCGCCGGCGAGGAGGCCGGCGCGGAGGGAGGGGAGGAGGGGTGCGGGGCGCGGCGCCGGCGCCGGGCCCGGGATCCTCGCCAGGAGGAGGGCGAGGAGGGCGAGGGCCCCCAGCTTCCCCGTGCCGTCGGAGAGGAGGAGGACCTTCACGGGCGGGCGGGGTCCCGCGTCCGCCGCGAGGAGGACGACGACGGTCAGGAGGGCCGCCCCCGCGAAGAGGGCGAGCGCCGCGAGGATCCCCCGGAGGTCCCGCGGCGGATCCCCCCGCGGGACCGGGTCCCGCTCCTTCCCCCGCCGCAGCAGGAACCAGGCGAGGAGCGGGAGCCCGAGCGCCGCCTGCGCCCCGACCCAGGCAGGGGGGAGGCGGAGTTCCCCCAGGGCTACTCCCCCGGGACGCCGCGGGGCGGGGAGGCGGGGGCCGGGGCGCCGATGGTGCCCGAGACGGGGCTCGAGGCCTGCCCCCACTCCCGCCGCGGGATGCGGCCCGCCCCGGCGGCGAGCCGGCCCGCGATGCAGGCGTGCTTCATGGCGGCGGCCATGGCCACCGGGTCCCTCGCGAGCGCGACGCCGGTGTTCATGAGGACGCCGGCGGCGCCGAGCTCCATGGCGACGGCGGTGTCGCTGGCGGTGCCGACGCCGGCGTCCACGATGACGGGGACCTTCGCCCGCTCGATGATGATGCGGACGGCGCGGGGGTTGAGGATCCCCTGGCCCGACCCGATGGGCGACCCGAGCGGCATCACGCTCGCCGCGCCGGCCTCCTCGAGGCGCTGGGCCTGGATGGGGTCGTCGCTCGTGTAGACGAGCACCGTGAAGCCGTCCTTCACGAGCCGCTTCGTGGCCTCGAGCGTCCCCACGGGGTCGGGGAGGAGGGACTGCGGGTCGGCCAGGACCTCCACCTTGATCATGTCCGAGAGCTCGAACTCCCGGGCGAGGTGGGCGGTGCGGATCGCGTCCTCGGCGTTGAAGCAGCCGGCGGTGTTGGGGAGGATGGCGTAGCGGGAGAGGTCGAGCGCGTCGAGGAGCGAGGGCTCCCCGCCCTTCCGCTCGACGTTGGCCCGCCGCACGGCCACGGTCACGCACTCGCAGCCCGAGGCGTCGAGCGCCCGGTTCATGAGGTCGAGGGTCGCGTACTTCCCGGTTCCGAGGAAGAGCCGGCTCCGGAAGGAGTGCTTCCCGATGCGCAGGACGTCCGCCGCCTCCGCCACTATCCGCCTCCCACCATGGTCACGATCTCGACCCGATCCCCCGCCGCGAGCGTCCGCGCGCCGTGGGACGCCTTCGGGACGACCTCGCGGTTCAGCTCCACGGCGCACCGGCGCCGGTCGATGCCCGCCTGCTCGAGGAGGGCGAGGACGGTCGTCCCGTCCGGCACCTCCCGCTCCGCGCCGTTGAGCAGGACCTTCACTTCCCCTTCTCCCACTTGTAGAGCTCGACGACCTCGTTCAGGGTGCGGCCCTCGTCGTCGATTTCGTGGCGGACCCGGATCTCCTTCTCGAGGCAGTCCATGGCGCGGTTGGCCATCTCCACGGCCCGCTCCCGGGGGAGCACGATCACGCCGTCGTCGTCGCCGACGATCCAGTCCCCGGGGCGCACGGCCTGGCCGCCGACGCGGAGGGCGACGCCGATCTCCCCGAACCCCTTCGGCTCCCCGGCGTGGCTCACGATCACCCGGGCGAAGGCGGGGAAGCCGAGGCGCCGGATCTCGACGGTGTCGCGGATGGCCCCGTCGATGACGACGCCGGCGATCCCCCTCTGGATGCAGGAGTGGGTGGCCAGCTCCCCCCAGAGGGCCGGGGGGACGCCGCCGGCCTCGATCACGAGGACGGAGCCGCGGGGGGCCTGGTCGATGGCCTCCACGGGCTTCGCCCAGTCCCCGGGGGCGGAGCGGACGGTGAAGGCGGGGCCGACGCACTTCGCCCCCTGGACGACGGCGCGGATGCCCTCGAGGCAGGGCTGGCGGTGGAAGCCGTCGGAGATGTTCGGGGTGGAGACCTTCTCGAGGAGGCCGCGGATGGCGTCCCCCGTGGCCCGGTGGAAGAGGTCGCCGGCGACCTTCTCGCCGGTCTCCATGGCGGTCTTCACGGCCCTCGCCGCGGCGGCGCCGTCGGCGGCCTTGGAGAGGAAGCCGCCGACGATGACGACGGAGGCGCCGGCCCGCACGGCCTCGGCCGCGGTCTCCGCGGTGATGCCGCCGGCGACGGCCACGGGGATCGAGACCTCCCTCGCGACGGCGCGGAGGCGCTCGAAGGGGTCCCGGCCCTCCATCTGCTCGTCGATGGGGCAGTGGACGCCGACGACGTCCACGCCGAGGGCCTCGACCTCCCTCGCGCGGCGGGCGGGGTCGGGGTGGCCGAGGAGGTCGGCGTAGACCTGGATGCCGTAGTTGCGGCCGGTCTCGACGCACTCGCGCAGCGTGGCGTCGGAGGCGACGGCGAGGACGGTGGCCATGGTGGCGCCGGCCTTGGCGGCGGTCTCGAACTCGGCGCGGCCGGCGTCCATGGTCTTGCCGTCGCAGACGAGGGGGAGGGCGGGGAACTCCTTCCGGACGGCGCGGACGGCGTCGAGGCCGGCGGCCTTGAGGAGCGGGGTCCCGACCTCCAGGATGTCGGCGCCGCCGGCGACCGCCTCGCGGGCGCACTTGAGGGCGCGCGCGACGTCCACGAAGTCGAGGGCGGCCTGGAGTTTCGCCATGGAGGAAGGGTAAACCTGAAAAAACGAACCCGACCCGTTCTTTCAGGGTCCGGAAGGAACGGGGTCCCGCTGCGCCCCTTCCTCAGTCCCCCCGGCGCTTTACGGGGTAGTCCCCCCAGAGGCCTTCCTCCTCCGGGACGCGTTCCGCGTAGAGGGTTCCGTCGTCCCACCCGCGCAGGAGGACCCGCCCCCCGTCGAGGAGGGCGATGGCGTGGTGGGGATTGCCGCCGAGGGGGAACCCGTGGTAGCCGAAGTCCCCGCAGTAACCGACGCCCCCGCAGGCCTTGCCGAGGTAGAGGGTGCCCTGCCCGGGATCGAAGGCCACCGAGACCGCCCCCGGCCCCTTGGCGTGGAAGACCCTGGCGAGGGAGGGCTTCCACAGCCGCCGCAGGCGGAAGACCGCGTTGTCGGGCAGGCAGAGGCCGTGGGAGACCGCCACGTGGTCCCCCGCTTCCGAAACGGCGAGGGCCGTGACGGGAGGAGTCCAGCCCTCCAGGCGAACCCGCAGGATCCTGTCCAGTCGCTCCCCCCGCAGGAGGTGCCAGGAGTCCCCCTCCCCCCCCGCGACGGCCCCGTCCTCGGTGGAGACGAGGCAGGTGAGGGGCGGGAGGGCGCGGGAGAGGGTCATCCGACCCGCCGGATCGATGCGGGCCACCCGGTGGTCCTTCAGGGCCAGGAGGATCGGGGTCCCCGGGCCGCGATGCGCAGCGAGCCGCGCCCCGAGGAGGACGGGATCCCGCAGGAGGGACCGTGGTCCTGCCGCCCCGGACCACTCGAGCAATTCCGACCCGGCGACGGCCACGGTGCGTCCGTCCACGGAGGCCGCCGGGAGCCCGGCCATGACCGTGCTCTCCTCGTGTCGGAACTCGTAGGCGGGAGGCATCTCCCCGGCGTGGGGGTACCGGGTCGCCCAGGCCACCGCCCCCGTCTCGATGGTCGCCGCCACCCCGCCGTCCGCCAGGGCGACGAAGTCCACCCGGCCTCCGGCGCGCACCACCGCCGCTTCACCCGGGGAGCGGCCCCGGGAGATGCCGAGGATCGCCTCGGGTGCGGGCGGGGCCTCGGGGACTCCCGGGGGACAGGGGCCGCAGGCGGCGCCGGTACCGGCCGCGGCCTGGAGCCCCGCCGCCCCGGCGAGGAGCCCGAGGAGGATCGTGGCGGCGATGGCGGCGGCAGGTCCACGCATGGAGCCATCCTCCCACGACCTTCCCATGGCCCATCCAGAACCTCACCTCCAGGCGGCCGGAGGCGCGGGAGTGGATCGGATCCCCTTCGTGATCCGGGCCGTGCCCCGGACTAGGATCCCGGGATGCGGATCCCCCCTCTCCTCCTCCTCGCCCTCCTCCTCGCCGCCTCCCCCGCGGCCGCCGCGGAGGAGGCGCCCCCCCCGCCGCCGCCCCCCGCTCCCGCGCCCCCCGCCCCCGCCCCCGCCGACCGCGCCCTCCCCCACCATCCCGGGGGCATCGCCTGGGAGAAGGACCTCGACGCCGCGCGGGCCGCCTCGAGGGAGGACGGCCGCCCCGTCGCCCTCTACTTCACCTTCGCCACCTGAACCTGGTGCACCCGCCTCGAGGTCGAGGCCTTCGACGACCCCGCCGTGGTGGAGCGGAGCCGCGCCTTCCACTGGGTGACCATCGACCGGGACCGCACCCCGGAGATCCCGAAGCGATTCAACGTCGCCGCCTACCCCTCGGTCCTCGTCCTCGGGAGGGAGGAGGAGAACGTCCACCGCTTCCAGGGCTTCGCGAAGAAGGAGGTCCACCTCGCCCGCCTCGAGGAGGCCCTGCGGCGCCACGCCCTCTACCGCGAGGGGAAGCCCTGGGACGCCCCCGACCCCCGTCCCGCGGCCGTCGCGGAGGGGGAGGGCGTCTCCTCCCTCCCCGCGCCGACGGACGGCATCCCCGGCGGCATCGCCGCCCTCGGGGAGGACCTCTGGGTGGTCCAGGGGGAGACGCTCTTCCGCCTCGACCCGGCGACGGGGAAGGTGCGGGGGGAGATCGCGGCGGGCGGCACCGTCGCCGGGATCGCGGCCCGCGGGGAAGCCCTGTGGATCCTGCCCTTCGACTGGACCGCCGGCGGCGCGATCCGCGTGGTGGACCCGGCCACGGGGAGGACCCTCCGCGAGGTCGTGACGGAGGAGAACCGGAGGAACCGCCACTCCGGCGCGAAGGGGATCGCCTGGCACGGGGAGCGCCTCTTCGTCCTCGAGGGGATGGAGGGGCGGATCCGGGAACTCGACCCGGCGACGGGGGCCGTGAAGACGACGCTCGAGACGAAGCGGACCTGGCTCGGCGGCCTCGCCTCGGACGGGACGCACCTCCTCACCGCCGGCGGCGGGAGACTCCTCCGGATCGACCCGGCCACCGGGGCGGTTGCGCGGGAGCGTCCCCTGAACTACGGGGTCCGTTCCCTCGGGTTCCGCGAGGGGGCCGTCCTCCTCATGGAGCAGCCGGAGTTCGGCTTCGGGCGGAGCCACGAGCGCATCCAGGTCTGGCCGCGGATCGGCGAGACCCGGATCTGGGCCCTCCGCGAGTGACCCCGCCCCCGCGAAGATCATAAAAAGGGGACGGGTTCAGCTTTGAACGTTCACCCCTTCAGCTTCGCCTTCACGGTGCGGCGATCGAGGCCGAGCCGCCGCGCCGTCTCGACGTAGGACCCGGTCCTCCCGTGGACCCACCGGCAGTAGCGCCGCAGGAGCTCCTCCGCCGTCAGCTCCCCCGCCCGCGCCGCGCGCACCGTCTCCTCGAAGGGGTCCCCCGCCCCCGCCTCCCCGACCGCCGGGGGCGGCCGGTAGGAGCCGCGCACGAGCACGTTCCGCACGCACTGCTCGAGCTCCCGCACGTTCCCCGGCCACCCGTAGCCGGCCCCGAGGTGGCTCCCGATCCAGGCCGTCGCCCCCGCCGCCGCCTCCGTTCCCGCCTCCCCGAGGAGCCGCCGCAGGAAGTGCCGCACCAGCTCCTCGAGTTCGCCGGGGTCGTCGTCGAGCCTCTCCCGCAGGGAGGGCACCGTCACCACGTCGGAGCAGAGGCGGTAGTAGAAGTCCTCCCGCAGGCGGCCCCGCCGCAGGAGGTCGGCGGGGGCGCGGTTGGTGGCCGCGAGGATCTTCCCCTCGAAGCGCCGCGCCCGCGACTCCCCGAGACGCGTGAAGGTCCGCTCCTGCAGCACCCGGAGGAGCTTCACCTGCACCGCCGCCCCGAGTTCGCCGATCTCGTCGAGGAAGACCGTCCCCTCCGCGGGGCAGGCCTCGAGCCAGCCCGCCCGGTCCTCCACCGCGCCGGTGAAGGCGCCGCGCCGGTGCCCGAAGAGCTCCGATTCCACCAGCGTCCCCGGCATCGCCTCGAGGTTGAGGGGGAGGAAGAGGTCCTCGAAGTCCCGCGTGAAGGCGCGGGTGCGGGGATCGAAGGGGATGTAGCGCGACCGCGCGATGGCCCCCGCCACGAGCTCCTTCCCCGTGCCCGTGGGCCCGAGCACCAGAGTCGTGAAGTCCGCCATGCGCGCGTGGAGGCCCGACCAGTAACGGCGGAGGTCGTGGGTGAAGACCGATTCCCAGACCGCCGCCCGCAGGCGGGCCGCCGGCCGCGACCGGCCGACGATGCAGAGGAAGGTCTGGAGGAAGGCCCTGCGGATCTGGAAGAGGCAGGCGAAGAGGTGGGCCGCCTCCCCGGGCGACGGCCGGGCCCCCGGCAGCGGGCCGAGCCAGCGGTCGAGGTCGGCGTTGAAGTCGGCCCAGAGGGTCGCCACCTGCCGCCGCCCCCCGGCCCCCTCGACCACCCGGGCGAAGTCCCCCCGGCGGTGGTGGTAGACGAGGTAGAGGACGGCGTCCCGGTAGAGTTCGAGGTCCTCCGCCCCGGGGCGCTCCCCCCCGCGCAGGCGGGCCGCCCCGGCCTCCACCAGGGCCTCCACCCGCTCCCCGAGGAGCACCAGGTTCGGGTGGTCGTCCGCCCGCTCCGGGTGGAGGTTCCAGTCGGCCCCCTCCGCCCGGAAGGCGCCCCCGAGGAGGACCCGCTCGTGGGCGATGCGCTCCGGGAGGAAGGGGTTGCCGTCGATGAGCCCCCGGATCGCCTCCGCCTGCGCCCGCTCCTCCGTCCGGAAGAACCCCATCCGCCCTCCCTTCCCCCCGTCGGGGGGATATGTACATCAGGAGTATACAGGATGTACATTTGATGCCTATCAAGCCTCCCTTCCCCCCTCCTTCCCTCCCTCCTTCCCCCCGGGCGCGCCCGGCACGGGCCGTGCGCCGGGAGGGGCGCCATGACCGGACTCCACCTCGCGGCGGCCTGGGCCGGGATCCTCGCCGGGATGCTCGCCGGGGCCACCCTCGGGCTCTCCTTCCACCGGGAGGAGTGGCTCGGGGGCTACGGCTCCTGGAGCCGGCGGCTGCTCCGCCTCGGGCACGTCAGCCTCTTCGGCATCGCGTTCCTCAACCTCGCCTTCGCCGGGACGGCGGACCTGCTCGGATGGCCGGCCGGCGGGAGCGGTGCGCCGGCCGCCGCCGCGGCGGCCTCGCCGCTGCTCCTGGCGGGCGCGGTCCTGATGCCGGCCGTCTGCGCCCTCGCCGCCTGGCGGAAGCCGCTCCGCCACCTCTTCGCGCTCCCCGTCGCCAGCCTCGCCGCCGCCGCCGCCCTCGCCCTGCTCGCCGTCCTGCGCACCGGAGGTGGACCGTGAGGATCGCGCTCGTCGCGATGTCCGGCATCCGCGTCGTGGACACGGAGCTCGTCGGCCTCGGGCTCACCCTGCCCGGCTTCGTCGAGCGGGCGAGGACCATCGCCTCGCTCCCGAGCCTCGGCCTCCTCACCCTGGCCGGGGCGACGCCGCCCCGCCACGGGGTCCGCTACCTCGAGGCGCGGGACCTCGCCGAGGGGGCGCGCCTGCCGACGGACTTCGACCTCGTGGCGATCTCCACCTTCTCCGCCCAGGCGCCCGAGGCCTACGCCGTCGGGCGGCGGTTCCGGGACCTCGGGATCCCGGTGGTCGTCGGCGGGCTCCACGTCACGGCGCTCCCGGGGGAGCCCGCGGAGCACGGGCTCTCCGCCATGGCCGGGGAGGGGGAGGCGCTCTGGGGGGAGATCCTCGCCGACGCGGAGGCCGGGGCGCTCCGGCCGCTCTACGACGCCCGGGGGCGGGAGTTCGACCTCGCGCGGGCTCCGATGCCGCGCTTCGACCTCCTGGACGTCTCCCGCTACAACCGGCTCACCGTCCAGGCCTCCCGCGGCTGCCCCTGGCGCTGCTCCTTCTGCGCGAGCAGCATCCTCCTGACGGGGCGGGTCAAGCGGAAGAGCCCGGAGCGGGTGCTCGAGGAGATCGACCGCATCCGGGCGATCTGGCCGCGCCCCTTCCTCGAGTTCGCCGACGACAACGCCTTCACCGACCGCGACTGGTGGCGGCGGCTCCTGCCGGGGCTCGAGGAGCGGCGCCTCCGCTGGTTCGCGGAGACCGACCTCTCCGTGCACCGGGACGGGGAGTTCCTCCGGGCGCTGCGGCGCGCGGGGTGCCGGGAGCTCCTCCTGGGGCTGGAGAGCCCGGTGGACGAGGGGCTCGACGGCGTGGAGACGCGGCGGAACTGGAAGTGGCGGCGGCGCGGCGAGGCCCGGGAGGCGGTCCGGGACATCCAGGAGGCGGGCATCCGGGTGAACGCCTGCTTCGTCGTCGGCCTCGACGGCCACGGCCCGGGGATCTTCGACGCCGTCCACGACTTCGCCGAGGAGGCCTCCCCCTTCGACGTCCAGATCACCTACCCGACCCCCTTCCCGGGGACGCCGCTCCACCGGACGCTGGGCGCCGCGGGGCGGCTCACCCACGACGGGCGGTGGGACCGCTGCACGCTCTTCGACGTCAACTTCCGCCCCGACCCCCTGACCGCGGAGGAGCTGCGGGCGGGCTTCCACGACCTCACGCGGCGGCTCTACGACGAGGGGGCCACCGCCCGGCGCCGGGAGCGTGCGCGGGGGATGTTCCGGCGGGCGCGGCGGCGGGCGGGGGCGGGCGCGTGATACCGTACCCGGCACGAATCAGCAGGGGGGGGCGGAGGACATCGGGCACCTCCCGGATCCGGCCTTCCCGCCTCGGAAGCCCCCTCCGGTCCCGAGGGTCACCCCCTCCCGCCGGTCCCCGCCGTCCGCTCCACCCCCGCCGTGGACGTTCCATCGCTCCCGTCCCGCGCCGACGAAGGAAGGCGCGGAACCGCGGGAGTGAGGAGGCCACGAAGGCGTGAAGGGGTCTCTCGGGGAGCCGGACCCGTGCCTCACCCCGCTGCTGCTTCGTGCCGGGTTCCGTATCTCATCGCCCGCTCGATCGCCGCCGCCGCGAGCTCCGCCCCCGCCGCCTCCGCCTCCGTCGGCGGGCCCTCCCCCGCCGCGAGGTCGGGCTGGATCCCGAGGAGGTCCACGGGGACCCCCGCGTCCTCCTCCAGGAAGAGCATCACCGCCGACAGCGGGAGCCCGTGGGTCGAGGGGGCCCCGGACCGGACCCGGCCCGGCTCGATCACCGCCGCCGTGCCGGGCGCCTCCCCCATGTCGGCGGCGTCGAGGAGCACCACCCGGTCGGGTCGGAACCGCCGCACCGCCCCGGTCACCGATTCCGGGACCGTCCCCGCGGGGAAGACCCGCAGCCCCGGCCGGTGGAGCCGGAGCAGCGCCCGGGCCGCCGCCATCCCGCCCCGGTCCCTCGGGCGGTCCTCGTTGCCGATCCCCACGACCGCCACCCGCCGCGCCCCCGAGAGCCGCAGGCGGAGGTCGGCCTCCAGGTCCCCCGCCGGGGACCCTCCGCTCACCGCACCACCAGCCGGCGGTCCGGCCCGGACCCCGCGAAGGCCGGCGTCAGGAAGATGGCCTTGGGATCCTGGGCGCAGGAGTCCTCGCAGAGCCCGCAGCGGATGCAGCGGAAGACCATCACCTCCGGCCGGCGCTTGCGGGTGATCCGCCGCCCCTTCACCTCCACCTCCCGCTCGTCCTTCACCATCTCGACGCAGGAGGCGGGGCAGGCCTGGACGCACTTCCCGCAGCCGATGCAACGGGAATCGTCGACGGCCACGCGGCCCCGGAACCCCTCGGGCACCGGCACCTTCACGAAGGGGTAGAGGACCGTCGAGGGGCGGGAGCCGAGGTTCCCGAACATCTCCGAGAGGACCGGCAGGTTGGCCATGGGCTACTCCATCCAGGACGCGAGGAAGGGCACCAGCGCCATCTGCGCCAGGGCCAGCGAGCAGAGGACCTTCCAGCCCCAGGCGTCGAGCTGGTCGATGCGGATGCGGGCCGTGGCGGCGCGCATCGTGGAGAGGACGAGGAGGAGGAGCAGCGTCTTCGCCGCGAACCAGAGGAACCCCTCGACGGCGCCGGGGAGCGCGGCGGAGAAGGGGCGCAGCGGGCCGCCGAGGAAGAGCGCCGCCAGCAGCGCGCAGCCCGCGGCCAGGAGCGCGTCCTTGGCGAGGTGCATCACCGCCAGCCGCCGCCCCGTCAGCTCCGTGAGCGGCCCCGCCACGATCTCCGTCTCCGCCTCGGGGATGTCGAAGGGGGTCCGCTCGAGCTTCGCCTGGAGGCCCACGAGCCCGACGAGGAGGCCGACGGGCTGGAGGATCCCCATCCAGGGGCGCCCCGCCTGCCACTCCACGATCCCCGAGACCGACCAGGAGCCGGCGAGGAGCGCGGGGCCGAGGAGGGCGAGGTAGAAGGGGACCTCGTAGATGAACATCTGCGTGACGGCCCGGACGCCGCCCACCGCGGCGAACACGTTGCTGCTCGACCACCCGACGAGGAGGAGCGCGACGGTCGGCACGGTCAGCAGGTAGAGGGCCACCACGAGGTCCCCCTGGAACCCGAGGGGGCTGGACCCGGAGACGGGGAGCAGCAGGAAGGCGGTGGCGACGGAGGCGAAGGAGAGGAGCGGTGCGAGCCCCAGCACGCGGCCGCCGGCCCCCCCGGGCTGGATCACCTCCTTGCCGAGGAGCTTCACGAAGTCCGCCAGCGGCTGCAGCGGGGGCGGCCCGACCCGGGACTGCATGCGGGCCGCCACCTTCCGGTCCACCCACTCCAGCGCCAGGGACCAGGAGACCAGGAAGAGGAGCCCGGGGAAGACCAGCAGGTGGAGGAGCAGGGCGGGGACGGTCATCGCTCGTGCCTCCCCTCCGCGTAGAAGCGGATGCCGTGCTCGCGCAGCTCGTCCCAGGTCATCCCCCCGCGGTCGCGCCCCTCGGGATCCGCGAGGGAGACCCGGGAGGTGCAGGAGAGGCAGGGGTCGATGGCCGCGACGATGACGGGGATGTCGGCGAGCCAGCGCCCCCGCAGGGCCATGGCCACGGAGGTCCAGTTCGCCATGGTGGGGGTGCGCACGTCCACCCGCTCCGCCCGGTCGGTCCCGTTGGTGCGGAGGAAGTGGACGAGCTCCCCGCGGGGGGCCTCGTAGCGGGAGAGGAACTCCCCCGGCGGGGCGGTCCTCGGCACCTTCGCCCGGATCTCGCCCGGCGGGAGGTCCCGCAGGAGGACCTGTATCATGTTCAGCGACTCGTGCAGCTCCCCCACCCGGACCAGCGTCCGGCCCAGCACGTCCCCGTGGTCGTCCGTGATCACCTTCCAGGGGAGCCGGGCGTAGTCGAGGTAGGGGTCGTCGCGGCGGACGTCGTAGTCCACGCCGCTGGCCCGGGCCGTGGGCCCCACGGCGCCGTAGGCGAGGACCTGCTCCCGCGTCAGCTTCCCGACCCCCGTGAAGCGGGCGAGCATCGTCTTCTCCCGCGCCACCATGTCCGCGTAGAGGCGGACCCGGTCCCCGAGGGGGGCCACCCGGTCGAGGGCGGTGGAGACGAGGTCCGGTGGCCAGTCCCGCCGCACCCCCCCCACCGCGTTGATGCCGTAGTTGACGCGGTTCCCCGTCAGGGCCTCGAGCACGTCCTGCACCGCCTCCCGGTCCCGCCAGGTCCACATGAACAGCGTGTTGAACCCGACCTCGTGGGCGGCGACGCCGAGCCACAGGAGGTGGGAGTGCACCCGCTCGAGCTCCGCGACCACGGTGCGGATGGCCCGGGCCCGGGGCGGCGCCTCCACCTGCATCAGGGCCTCGATCCCCTTGGCGAAGACCGTGGTGTGGCTGTGGGAGCAGATCCCGCAGATGCGCTCCAGGAGCGGGAGCGTGCGGTGGAAGTCCCGCTGCTCCGCCCCCTTCTCGATGCCGCGGTGGTTGTAGGAGACGTCCATCTCCAGGCGGACGATCACCTCCCCGTCCGCCCAGACGCGGAAGGAGACCGGCTCCTTGAGGGCCGGGTGCTGGGGGCCGATGGGGACGAGGACCTCCGCCATGGCTAGCCTCCCCCCGGCCCCGGGGCGGCGTCCCGGACGCCGCCGTAGAAGGCCCCCTCCCGCGGCTTCCAGTCCTTGCGCAGCGGGTGCTCCCCGGCGGGCCAGTCCTCGTTCAGGATGAAGCGGTCGAGGGCGGGGTGCCCGTCGAACTCCACGCCCATGAGGTCGTGGACCTGCCGCTCGAGGAGGCCGGCGGGGGGGAGGAGGTCGGCGAGGGAGGGGGCCCGGGTCCCCTCGCGCGGGAGGGCCACGGCGACCGTGACCACCGCCCGGTGGGGCCCCGTGAAGTGGTAGTGGAGCTCGATGGCCTTCCCCGTGTCGACGGAGCCGATCTGGATGAAGTGGTCGAGGTCGAGGCCGGAGAGCGCGCGCCGGACCGCCTCCCGCAGGTTCCCCGCGGTGGTCGTGAAGCGGATCCGGGGGCCGGGCACGGCCTCGGCGGTGCCGAGGCCCTCGAGCACGCTCGCGACCCGGGCGAGGTCCGCGGGCGCGGTCACGGGACCGCCTCCCCCGCGGGCGCCGGGGCCGGGGCCGCGGGCGCGATGACCGCCGCGGGCCTCCCCCGCCTCCACTCCTTCCCGCCGCGGGCGAGGTCCTCCTTCATGATCCCGAGGCAGGCCACGACCCCGTCGATGATCTCGTCGGGGCGGGGCGGGCAGCCCGCGATGAAGACGTCCACGGGGATCACGGAATCCACGCTCTCGACCACGTGGTAGAGCCCGTGGAACACCCCTCCCGCGGAGCCGCAGGCCCCCGTGGCGATGACGTACTTCGGCTCGGGGATCTGCTCGAAGACCCGGCGCAGGCGCGAGGCCTGCTGGAGGGTCACGGGGCCCGTGACGACGAGGACGTCGGCGTGCCGGGGCGAGCCCACGGCCAGGATCCCGAAGCGCTCGACGTCGAACCGGGGGGTGAGGGCGGCGATGGCCTCGATGTCGCAGGCGTTGCAGGCCCCGCTGTTGAAGATCGTGATCCAGGGGGACTTCAGGCGCGCCCAGTCCGCGATCCGGCCGCCGAGGGTCATCGCTCCCTCCTCAGCGCGAAGACCGCGGCCGCGGCCAGGAGGACGTAGACGAGGGCGAGCCAGGGGGAGGCGCCGGCGGGGAAGGTCGCCAGCACCAGCGCGGCGAGGTGGAGCAGGGTGAAGAAGACGGCCACCGTGAAGAAGCCGTAGTTCGGGGGCGGCGCCTCCCCCCGGACGGGCTCGCCGCCCACGTAGGGCATGACCTTGTCCGGCGTGTCCGGGAGGACCGGGGCCAGGGCCCTCCCCCAGGCGTAGAGGGCCGCACCGGCCAGGAGCGCCGCCAGGAAGACCACGAAGGGGGAGCCGAGGATCTCGATCACGGGGCGCCTCCGGGGAGGAAGACCCTCGACGCCGGGCCGAACCAGCCCTCCACCGCGCCGGGGAAGAGGCCGAGGAGGACCGTCGCCGCCGCCAGGACCGCGACGGAGAAGGTCGCCAGCGGGGGGGGGGCGGGGCCGCGCCCCGGCGGCGCGTCCTTCCCGGGGAAGAGCGCCGCGGTGAGGAGCGGGCCGTAGTAGGCGAGCGAGAGGGCGGCGTTGGCGGCCAGCGCCAGCGCCATCAGGACCCCCCCGGCGTCGCCCGTCGCCATGCCGGCGCGGAGGAGGAGGAGCTTGCCGGGGAAGCCGGCCGTCGCGGGCACGCCGACGAGCCCGAGCACGAGGAGGGCGAAGGAGAGCCCGACCACCGGGTGGCGGGCCCCCGCCCCCCGCAGGGCCGCGACGTCGCCGCTCCCGGCGGAGGAGGCGAGGAGGTCGCCGGCGAGGAAGGCCCCGGCCTTCATGATCGAGTAGGCGAGGGCGTAGAAGAGGCCGGCCTGGAACCCCTCCGCGAGCCCGGAGCGCATCCCCACCCCGAACCCGACGAGGACGTAGCCCATCTGGGCGACCGCGGACCACGCCAGCACCCTCCGCACCTCCGTCTGCCGGAGGGCGGCGAGGTTCCCCGCCGTCATGGTGACGAGGGCGACGAGGCAGAGGAGGCCGCCGAGACGGTGTGCGGGGGCCCCGGCGCCCGTTCCCGCGGGCATTGCCGAGAGGCAGAGGAAGAGGGCCACCAGAACCCCCGCTTTGGTCGAACCCGCCATCACCGCCGTCACGGGCGCGGGGGCGCGGGAATAGGCGTCGGGGAGCCACGTGTGGAGGGGAACCACGGCGATCTTCACGCCGTACCCCGCGAGGATGAGGGCCGCGGCGAGCGCCGCGGCGGAGGGGTCGGCGTCGCGCAGCGCCGCGGGAAGGCGGGCGAGGTCCAGGGTCCCCGCCTGGAGGTAGAGGAGGGCGGCCCCGAGCAGCGCGGTCACCGTCCCCGCCACGCCCTGGAGGAGGTAGTTCATCGCGGCGGGCAGCGCCTCCCGGTCCTCCCGGTGGCGCCAGGCCGTCAGCGCGTAGCAGGGGATGGCGGAGAGTTCCACCATCACGAACAGCGTGAAGAGGTCCCGGGCGAGGCCGACGGCCACCACGCCTGCCGAGGCGAAGAGCAGGAGGGGGTGGTACAGGTGGACGGGACCGCCGCCCGGGACCGAGTCCATGGAGTGGAGGCACGCCAGGCCGCCGAGGACCGTGGCGAGGAGGCCGAGGAGGAGGCCGAGCCGGGAGACGTCCCGCAGGAGGAGGGGCCCCAGCTCCAGGCTCCCCCCGGCCAGGCCCGTGGCGAGGAGGAGCGCCCCCGCCGCGAAGAGGAGGAGGGCCGCGACGGCGCCGACCCTGCGCCCCGAACCGGCCCCCCCCGCCGCCCCGACGAAGTAGGCCGCGACGCCCGAGGCGGCGATGGACAGCGGGAGCACCCAGGAGAGGTCGGGGCCGCTCACGGCGCCACCCCCCCGAGCAGCCAGGCCGCCGCCGCCGCCAGCGCCCCGCCGAAGGCCAGGAGGTTCCATCCCGCGTCCCGGCCCTCGAGGCGCTGGAGGCCGCGGGCCGCCCCCTGGATCCCCTCCACCGCGGCGAGGACGCCGCGCCAGGCCCCCGCGAAGGCCGCCGACGCGGCCGCGGCCCCGGCCGCGACCCCCC
>JAKLKS010000058.1 GCA_023150535.1 Planctomycetota bacterium | reverse complement strand
GGGGTCCCCTTTCCCGTCGGCCGGAACGGATCGGCCGACGGGAAACGGGACCGTCAGGAGGAGGAGGCACGGCTGCGGAGCGGCCGTCGACGGACAGGGGGGGTGAGGGGGCGGAGGGGAGGGGACCTTCCCGGCGATGGCCCTTCCCCGAGGGGACCCGCCCTGCCCGCCGGGGAAGGCCGCTCCGGGTCCGAGGGTCGCCCCCTCCCGCCGGTCCCCTGCGGTCGCTCCACCCGGGCCGTGGACGTTCCCTCGCTCCCGCCTCGCCTCGGCCGATCCGTTCCGGCCGAGGCGAGGCGGGAGCCCCGTGCCGACGAAGGAGGCTCGGAACCGCCGGGGGGAGGAAGGTGCGAGGGGGGAGGGACCCCGCCGGGGCCGGACTACGCCTTCTGCGCCGCCGCCACCGCCTCCACCGCCGCGTTCTCGTCGTCGTCCTTCGCCCGGAGGATCCGGCCGCCGAGGGCGGCGAACTTCTCCTCGATGCGCTCGTAGCCGCGGTCGATGTGGTAGACGCGGTGGACCTGGGTGGTCCCCTCGGCCACGAGGCCGGCGAGCACCAGCGCCGCCGAGGCGCGGAGGTCGCTGGCCATGACGGGGGCCCCGGAGAGCTTCGGCACGCCGCTCACGATGGCGCTCGGGCCCTCCTTGCGGACGTGGGCCCCGAGGCGGGCGAGCTCCGAGATGTGCATGAAGCGGTCGGGGTAGATCTTCTCCGTCGTCACCGAGACCCCGTGGGCGAGGGTCTGCAGGACCATGAACTGGGCCTGCATGTCCGTGGGGAAGCCGGGGTAGACGTGGGTGTCGATGTCCGCGGGGGCGAGCGGCCGCTGGCGGCGCACGAAGACGGCGTCCTCCCCCACCCGGCGGACCTCCCCCCCCATCTCCACGGCCTTGTCGAGAGCGGCCCGCAGGTGGTCGGGGCGGCAGTTGCGGATGGTCACCTCGCCGTCGGTGAGGACGGCGGCGGCGACGAAGGTCCCGGCCTCGATGCGGTCGGGGATGGGGCGGTGCTCGGCCCCCGAGAGCCGGGCGACCCCGCGGACGACGAGGCGCGGGGAGCCCATGCCGCCGATCTCCGCCCCCATGGCCCGGAGGAACCGGCAGAGGTCGGTCACCTCGGGCTCGCAGGCGGCCCCGTCGATGACGGTCGTCCCCTCGGCCAGGACCGCCGCCATGAGGACGTTCTGGGTGGCGCCGACGGAGGAGCCGAAGGGGCCGCCGAGGAAGACCTCGCCCCCGGGGAGGGAGGGGGCGGTCGCCTCGACGAAGCCGCCCCGGACCTCCACCTCGGCCCCGATGGCGCGGAGGCCCTTCATGTGGAGGTCGATGGGGCGGTGCCCGAAGACGCAGCCGCCGGGGAAGGAGACCCGGGCGGTGCGGCGCTTCCCGAGCAGCGGGCCGAGGACGGAGATGGAGGCCCGCATCTTGCGGACGAGCTCCCAGGGGGCCTCCCGGGGGGCGTCGTCCACGAGGCGGGTGCAGAGGGCCCCCTCCGCGTCGAACTCCGACTCGACGCCGAGGACGCGGAGGATCCTCCGCATCATCTCCACGTCCGAGAGCCGCGGGACGTCGAGGAGCCGGCAGGGCTCCTCGGTGAGGAGGGTGGCGGCCATGAGGGGGAGCACCGCGTTCTTGGCCGTGGCGCAGCGCACCTCGCCCCGGAGCCTCGCCCCGCCCTCGACCACGAACTTGTCCACGGCCGCCCTCCTGTCGGTTCCCTCGCCGGGGGCCCCGCCGGTGCCCCCTCCATGGGAGGGGCGGCCCCCGTCATCCCCATTCATCGGCGGCGGGGGGGCGGGCCTTGCGGGGAAGGGGCGGCGGGGCCCGCGGAGGCCCCCCCGCCGGCCCCGTGGAAATTGCCCCCCGGCGGCCCCCGGGTTAGCATCCGGGGCTTGCCGCGCACCCCGTCCCGGGTCCGGCGATTCCACGCGTCGTCCGACCCGCCGAAGGAGAACACGAGCCCATGTCCACCGCCCCCGCCCCCGCCGTCGACGTCGACGCCGTCCTCGACCGCGCCCGGCCCGAGTACGCCGAGGTCGCCGCGCTGCGCGCCGCCGCCCTGGTCGACCCCGCGGTTCGCAAGGCCGTGGCCGCCCGGCTCCAGGCCTGCCCCGAGCGGGCCTCCGGCTCCGACGCCATGGTGAAGGGGCTCTGCCTCCACGCCCTCTCCCGCGAGGAGCAGGCCGCCGCGGTCCTCGGCGAGGCGGGCGGCGGGCAGGCGGCCCGGTACTTCCGGGCCGTCGCCCTCATGGAGTCCGGGAAGCCCTCCGAGGCGGCGGACATCCTCGCGGAGCTCCTCGACAAGGAGCCCGCGGGCGAGCACCTCGCCGCCTGCCTGGAGGCACTGCTCCGCGCGGGCCGCGCCGAGGAGGCCGAGAAGCTCCTGCCGAAGGCGAAGGACGGAGGCGCCCTCGGCGCCGACGCCCGGGCCCACTACCTCCGCGGCTTCTGCGCCGACCTCCTCGGCAACCGCGCCGAGGCCCTGGAGCTCTACGGGAAGGCCCTCGCGCTCGACCCCGACCACGGCCCCGCGAACTTCCGCATGGGTGCGGTCGCCGACCTCGCCGGGGACGAGGAGGCCGCCCTGGAGCACTACCGCAGGGCCGCGGCGCTGCGGCCGCCGTCCCTCAACGCGCTCCTCAACCTCGGCATCCTCCACGAGGACCGCGGGGAGTTCAGCCGCGCCGCGGAGTGCTACCGCAGGGTCATCGAGGCGGAGCCGGCCAACGCCCGGGCCCTGATGTTCCTCAAGGACGCCGAGGCCTCCCTCCACATGTTCTACGACGAGGACGTCGAGCGGAAGGACGACCGCCGCGCCGCGGTCATGCGCACCCCCATCACCGACTTCGAGCTCTCGGTGCGCTCCCGCAACTGCCTCGCGAAGATGGGAGTCCAGTCCCTCGGGGACCTCGTCCGGTTCACCGAGCAGGAACTCCTCTCCCACAAGAACTTCGGCGAGACCAGCCTCCAGGAGATCAAGGACATCCTCGCCCAGAAGGCCCTCCGCCTCGGCATGGGCCGGGAGAACGAGGACGCGGCGACCCGGGCCTTCATGGGCATCGAGAAGCCCCAGGACGACCGGGAGGCCATGCTCAAGCGGCCCATCTCCGAGCTCGAGCTCTCCGTCCGCTCCCGCAACTGCATGGCGACGCTGGGCGTCCAGACCATCGGCGACCTCGTGCTCCACTCCGAGAACGACCTCATGGGCTGCAAGAACTTCGGCCAGACCTCGATGAACGAGATCCGGCAGAAGCTCGCGGAGTTCGGCCTCATGCTCCGCACCGAGGAGATCTAGGCCGGGCGGGCCTCCGGCGCCCGGGGACGAGGAGGGGCGGTGTACGAGTTCCTCTCGGGCCGCCTCGCCTCGCGGCGCCCGGACCGGGCCGTCGTGGAGGCCGGCGGGATGGGCTGGCGCGTCCTCATCCCCCTCTCCACCTACGAGCGGCTCCCGGCGAAGGAGGGGGCCCCCGTGAAGCTCTTCCTCCACCACTTCCTGCGGGAGGACCGCGAGGCCCTGTACGGGTTCGCCACCGAGGAGGAGCGGGAGTACTTCGAGCTCCTGAACCAGGTGACCGGGGTCGGCCCCGCCCTGGCCCTCTCCGTCCTCTCCTCCCTCCCCTTCGAGGCCTTCCGCGCCGCGGTGCTCAACGGGGACGCCGCCGCCATCACCCGCGTGAAGGGGGTGGGGAGGAAGCTCGCCGCCCGCCTCCTCCTCGAGCTGGCCGACCCCCTCCGGAAGCTCGGCCCCGTGGCCGCGGCGGCGGGGCCGGCCCGGGGTCCCGCGCTGGACGCCGCCCTCGCGCTGGCGGCCCTCGGGTTCGACCGGCGGGAGGCGGAGGAGCAGGCCGCGGCCGCCGCCCGGGACATCGGGGCCTCGGCGGAGGCGGGGGAGGTCGTGCGCGAGGTCCTCAGGAGGGCGAGGAGGTAGCGCGCGGCCCGTCGAGGATCTCCCGGACCCTCCGCCGGAGGTCCTTCGGGAGGAAGGGCTTCTGGAGGAACTCCTCCCCCTCGGGGATGCCCTTCCCGGGCAGGTGGTCCCCGGTGTACCCGGAGATGTAGAGGACCCTCATCCCCGGCCGGTCCAGGCGCAGGGTCCGCGCCAGGGTCCATCCGTCCATGGCGGGCATGACGACGTCGGTGACGAGCATGGCGATGTCCCCGCCGCCCTCGCCGGCGGCCAGGTCGAGGGCCTGGAGGGGTCCCGGCGCCTCGAGCACCCGGTAGCCCGCCGCGCGCAGGGAGGCCGCCGCGAGCGCCCGCACCTGGTCCTCGTCCTCCGCGAGGAGGACGGTCTCCGTCCCCCGGGGTCCGCACTCCGGGGAGGCCGCGGCGCCGTCGGCGGACTCGGGGCGCGGGGAGGCAGAGGCCCGGGGGAGGAGGACGCGGATCGTCGTCCCGCGCCCCGGCGCCGACTCGATCCCCACGGTGCCCCCCGCCTGGTTCACGATCCCGTAGACCGTGGCCATCCCGAGCCCGGTCCCCTTCCCCTCCTGCTTCGTCGTGAAGAAGGGCTCGAAGACGTGGGCCTTGACCTCCTCGGTCATGCCCACCCCGGTGTCCTCGATCTCGAGGAGGATCCCCCCTCCCCCCGCCCCCGCCGCCGCGGGGGCCTCCCGGGTGCGGATCGTGATCGTGCCCACCCCGGGGATGGCGTCCCGCGCGTTGACGACGAGGTTCATGATCACCTGCTCCAGGTGCCCCGGATCCGCCAGCACGGGAGCGAGGCCGGGGTGGAGGGCGACCTCCAGCCGGATGTCCTCCCCGATGAGGCGGCGGAGCATCTTCTCCAGGTCCCGGACGAGCGCGTTCAGGTCGAGGACCCGGGGGAGGACGACGTGGTGCCGGCTGAAGGCGAGGAGCTGCCGGGTCAGGTCGGCCGCCCGGCGGCCCGCCTTGAGGATCTCCTTCACGTGGGGGAGGGAGGGATCGGAGGGGGCGAGTCCGGCGGTCAGGATCTCCGCGTAGCCGTTGATCACGGTGAGCATGTTGTTGAAGTCGTGGGCGACGCCCCCGGCGAGCCTCCCCACGGCCTCCATCTTCTGGGCCTGCAGGAACTGGGTCCGCGTCGACTCCAGGGCCGCCTCCGCCTCCCGGCGGCGGGTGATGTCCCGGACCGCGGTCTGGTAGACCTTCCGTCCTCCCCACCGGAGGGTGCGGAGGCTCACCTCCACGGGGACGTCGGTGCCGTCCTTCCTCCGGTGGAGGGTCTCGTAGATGCGCCCCTCCCCCTCCCGCAGGCCCGCGACGCCCTCCTCGATCCGGTCCCTCGTCGAGAGGGCCCTCAGATCCCGCGCGTTGAGCAGAGCCATCTCGTTCCTCGAGTAGCCGTAGAACTCCATCGCGCGGTCGTTGAAGTCGAGGAGGGAGAGATCCTCGGCGGCCAGGAACATGACGTCGTTCCCGTCGCGGATGAGCGAGGCGAGCCCCTCCTCCATCTCCTGGCGACGGAGGCGCTCCTCCGCCTCCTTCAGGCGGGACCGGACCCTGGCCCGCCAGAGGGAGATCCAGGCGCCCCCCCCGAAGAGGAGGACGGAGCACCCCGCCAGGGACCATGCGGACCTCCGGTAGAGGGAGAGCCCCTCCTCCACGGCGGCCCGGTCCAGCTTCGCCATGACGACCCAGGGAGTCCCTTCCACGGGGGCGACGGCGGCGACCACGGGGACCCCGGCGTGGTCGAGCCCCTCGACGACCCCGGACTTCCCCCGGAGCCCCTCGGCGGCGATGGTCCCGGCGCCGGAGAGGGGGCGGCGCAACCCCGCCGCCATCCCGGCGGGACCGGCCGTGGGGCTGTGGAAGACCACCTCCCCTCCCTGGAGGCCGACCAGGAGGATCTCCCCCGTGGGTCCGAAGGACCCCCCCCCGATGAGCTGGGGCACGAGGGTGGCGTCGGGGTCGGTCCGGAGGACGACGACGAGGGGATCGGGGCTCCCCACGGAGGCGGCGAAGTCGAGGCACCGGCCGCCGTCCTGGCGGGGCAGGATGTCCCCCCCGACCGTCCCCTCCTCGACCGCCCGCCGCAGGAGCGCCGGGTCGGGGGGCGTCTCGGGCTGGCCGGCCCGGCCGCGGTGGAGCAGGACCCTCCCGTCCGAGGGCTCCACGAGGCGGATGCTCCGGTAGCCGTGCCGGTCGACCATGCGATCGAAGAGCACCCGCACGGCCTCCCCCGCCGATCCCTCCGCGGCGGCCCCGGACCGCATCCCGGGGACCTCCTCCAGGATCCGATCGGATTCGTTGTAGAAGGCCGCGTCCGCCAGGCGCTCCCGGAACCAGGCGGAGATGCGGGAGGCGTTGCCCTCCGCGGCCGCCTTCAGCAGGGCTCCCTGGGAGGCCAGGGCCTCCCGGGTGTGCTGCTCGGAGAAGCGGGAGGTGAGCCAGGCCACCACTCCCGCCCCCGGAAGGACCAGGGCCAGGACGAGGAGCAGCTCCCGGATCCCTCCTCCCGCGTCCCGGGGCTCCCGCCCCCCGGTCCCGGCGCCCGCCGGCTCGACCATGTTCTCGGCCCCCCCGCTTCCGCCCCCCGGAGGATAGCAGGCGTCCCGCCGCCGCGGCCCCCCCACCGGGCCCCCTCCGTCACACCCCCCCGCCCCGTTCCCTCCCGGGTATACTTCCTCCTCCCATGCCCGAGATCTGCCCCGTCGACCGTCTCCAGGAGCGCGCCGACCGCGAGGTCCTCCTCCGCGGCTGGGTCCGCACCACCCGCCGCAAGGGGAAGATCGGCTTCCTCGTCCTCCGCGACGGCACCGGCGACGTCCAGTGCGTGGCGGTCCGCTCCGAGGTCGGGGACGCCCTCTTCGACCTCCTCGACAGGGTCCCCCAGGAGTCCTCCGTCGAGGTCGAGGGGACGGTCCGCGTGGACGCCCGCGCGCCCGGGGGGGTCGAGGTCGGCCTCCGGGCCCTCCGCGTCCTCCACGAGGCGGAGCCCTACCCCATCACCCCCAAGGAGCACGGGCCGGAGTTCCTCATGGAGCACCGCCACCTCTGGGTGCGGTCCTCGCTCCAGCACGCGCTCCTCCGCGTGCGGGCCGAGGTCGTGGCGGCCGCGCAGGAGTGGCTGAACGGGGAGGGGTTCATCCGCTACGACACCCCCATCCTCACCCCCTGCGCCTGCGAGGGGACCTCGGACCTCTTCGAGACGAAGTACTTCGACCTCGGCTCCGCGTTCCTGACCCAGTCGGGCCAGCTCTACGTGGAGTCGGGGATGATGGCCTTCGGGAAGGTCTACTGCTTCGGCCCCACGTTCCGGTCGGAGAAGTCCAAGACCCGCCGGCACCTCACCGAGTTCTGGATGATCGAGCCGGAGGTCGCCTTCGCCGGCTTCGAGGACAACCTGGCCCTCCAGGAGCGGTACTTCTCGGGCATCGTGCGCCGGGTGCTGGAACGGCGGAGGGCCGACCTCGCCGCCCTGGGCCGGGACCTCGCCGCGCTGGAGAGGGTGACCCCCCCCTTCCCCCGGCTCCCCTACGACGACGCCGTCGCCATGGTCAACGCCGCCGCCGCCTCGGGGAAGGAGGAGGGGCTCACGCCGCTCTCCTGGGGCGAGGACCTCGGCGCCCCCCACGAGGTCTTCCTCTCCCGGCAGTTCGACCGTCCGGTCTTCGTGACCCGGTACCCGGCGAAGGTGAAGGCCTTCTACATGCAGCCGGACCCGGCCCGCCCGGAGGTCGCCCTCTGCGCCGACCTCCTCGCGCCGGGCTACGGGGAGATCATCGGGGGGAGCGAGCGGATCCACGACCGCGCGCTCCTCGAGCGGCGCCTCGCGGAGCACGGGCTCCCGGCGGAGGCCTTCCGCTGGTACGTCGACCTCCGCCGCTACGGGTCGGTGCCCCACTCCGGCTTCGGCATGGGCATCGAGCGGGCCGTCGCCTGGATCGCCGGCGCGACCCACCTGCGCGAGACCATCCCCTTCGCGCGGACCCTCTACAAGATCTACCCGTGACCCCTCCGCCCCCCGGGCCGGAAGGCGCCGCGGCGGCGGAGGACGCGGCCCGCCTCGAGGAGGAGGCCGAGGGGTTCCAGAGGGCCGCGGCGGCGGTGCGGGCGGAGACGGCGCGGGCCTTCCTCGGCTCCCCGGAGGTGGTGGACGCCGTGCTGGCGTCGATCCTCGCCGGCGGGCACGTGCTGCTCGAGGGGGTGCCCGGGCTCGGGAAGACGCTGCTCGTGCGCACCCTCGCGCGGGTCCTCGGGCTCTCCTTCTCCCGCGTCCAGTGCACCCCCGACCTGCTGCCCGCGGACGTGGTCGGCACCTCCGTCCTCCTCGACGCCCCCGGCGGGGGGCGGGAGATGAGGTTCCAGCGGGGGCCGGTCTTCGCGAACCTCCTGCTCGTGGACGAGGTGAACCGGGCGACGCCGAAGACCCAGTCCGCCCTCCTCCAGGCCATGCAGGAGGGGGCCGTGACCGCGGGCGGGGAGACCCACCCGCTCCCGGACCCCTTCCTCGTGCTGGCGACGGAGAACCCCGTCGAGATGGAGGGCACCTACCCCCTGCCCGAGGCGGAGCTCGACCGGTTCCTCGTGAAGGTCGTCCTCCACCCCCCCGAGCGGGAGGTGCTGGAGGAGATCGTGCGGGCCACCACGGGGGCCCCCGCCGGGGAGCCGGACCGCGTGCTCGACGCCGGGAAGGTGATCGCCCTGCGGCGCCTCGTGCGCCGGGTCCACCTCCCCGCCCCGGTGCTCCGGTGGATCGCGGACCTCGTCCTCTCGACCCAGCCCGGGAGGCCCGGGGCGCCGCCCGCCGTGGGGAGGTACGTGCGCTGGGGCGCGGGTCCGCGGGCCGCCCAGGCGCTGGCCCTGCTCTCCCGGGCGACGGCGCTCCTCGACGGCCGGTGGAACGCCTCCCTCGCGGACGCCCGCGGCCACGCCCCGGCCGTCCTACGCCACCGGCTCGTCCTCTCCTTCGAGGCCGAGGCCGAGGGGGTCACCGCCGACGCCGTCGTGGCGCGGGTGCTGGAGGCGGCGGGCGGGAGGTAGCCGGCGGGGAAGGGGCCTCCCCTCCGCCCCCTCTCCCCCACCCTCCATGGACGGAGGGGCCCGCGAACCCCGGGAACGGTCCTTCGCGCGGAGGCCCCGAATCGAAGGGGCCCCGGGGCTTTCGCCCCGGGGCCCCCGTTCAGACCCTGGTGAGTCCTACTGGTCGAAGGCGCAGAAGAGCGACCGGACGCCCGGGAGGCTGTAGAGCGTCGGGGCGCCGGCGAGGGCGTTCAGCTCCCACACCGCCACCTGGCCCGCCCCCGTGAGGGAGGCGAAGGCGATGGTGGCGCCGGTGTAGGAGACCTTCGTCGGGTTGGGGCCGATGTCCCGGGTCATGTTGACCTGGGGCTGGATGGTGGCGAAGAGGCCGCCGCCCTGGATCACGATGTCCACCTTGGCGAGGTCCTCGCCCGCGGTGTTCGGGACCCACCAGGCCAGGCCGTTCAGCCAGTCGTAGATGGGCCGCCCGGGGATGTTGAGGCCGTCCTCGACCGAGCCCTGGATGGCGCCGGAGTTGGCCGCGAAGGGGCCGCCCGTGCTGTTCCACCACAGGGCGACCTCGCCCGTGGGGTTGGTGATCCCGCCCTGGGAGACGATGAGGGCGAACTGCCCGGTGCCCGGCAGGTACTGGGCGAAGCAGACGTCGATGGGGCCCTCCCCCACGGGGTACTTCTGGGAGAGGGTGCCGAGGCCGAGGTTCTCGACCGGCTTGAGGGTCCTCGGGTCGAAGAACTGGACGTCGTTGTCGGCCTGGTTGACCACGGCGCCGATGGCGACGCCCTGGGGCTGCAGGGCGACTCCGTAGGGGTTGCGCCCCGTCAGCATGTAGACCCGCTTGGAGTTGTCGTCCTGGAGCTCCTGGATCGCGGTGCAGATGGGGAGGCCGGGCTGGATGCCGGAGAGCGGGATGGCGGTGAGGGTCCCCTGGCCGTAGTTGCTGATGAACAGGGTGGGGCCCGCGCCCGTGGCGCCGGGGCCGCTGATGCCCACGCCCTTGGGCGTGCCGAGGCCGTTGAAGCGGCCCTCGATCTTGCCCGTCCCGGAGTTGACCACCACGACCGACTCGTTCACCTCGTCCGCGACGTAGAGGTAGGTGTGGCCGAGGGTGGTGTCGAAGCGGTAGTCCACGACCCCTTCGCCAGTCTTCCCGAACTTGGTCTCGAAGTCGCCGCCGTAGGGCTGGACGCCGTTGGGCGGGGTGATGATGGGGAAGCCGAGGTTGGCGGCGAGGACCTGCTGGGTCAGCTCGGGCTTGTAGGTGAAGGTCTGGTTGAAGTTGAAGATGACCCAGTTGGTGTCGTAGGCGTAGAGCCGGTTGCCCGTGGCGGCGTAGACCGCCTGCACCGGGGGGCCGCCGTTGAGGAAGGGGGAGCCGGCCCAGGGGGTGTAGTTGTTGTTCGGGAGGGGCTTGATCCCCTTGGTGTTGAACTGGAACTGGTACTCGGTCACGCCGGCGCCGACGTTCACGTTCCCGATCATCACGTTCCCCACCCGGTCGCGGATGGCGGAGGTGTTGCCGTTGCCGAACATCCGCACGACCACCGTGGTGGAGGGGGGCATGCCGGAGCAGGGGTCGGGGATGAAGACGAGGTCGAAGCCGTCCCGCTTCAGCTGGAGGGTGCCGTTGAGCAGGGTCGGCGGGTTCGTGCCGCCGTCCTCGACGAAGACCGTCTGCCCGTAGACGGCGCTGATGGGGTCGATGGACTCGTTGAAGGTGATGACGATGGGCGTGAAGAGCGGGGTGTCGTTCTGGAAGGGGGCCGGGGAGACGTTGCGGACCACCGGGGTGTAGACGTCGGGCCCGACGCACCAGGAGGTGGAGAAGTCCTCGACGCCCGCGTTCAGCTGCTTGCCCGCGGCCGTCGAGATGAACTTCGACAGGGTGAGCGTGTACTGGGCGGGGGAGAGGACGCCGCCCTCGGGGGTGAAGGTGAGGGACCGCGTGTCCCTGTCCAGGGAGGGCTGGCCGCGGACGCGGGAGAAGCCCTGGTCGAGGACCTGCACGTTCGGGGTGAGCCCGTTGAAGGCGTTGGTCGAGTCGATGATGGAGCCCGAACGGGGCATGGAGGTGAACTTGATGGTCACCTTGCCGTCCAGCCCGGGGTCCGACAGGTCGGTCAGGGTCTCCTGGCCGTTGGTCGGGGTGTTCTGGACGACGATGAGATCGGCGTTGACGTCGGGGAGTTCGACGGCGCTGCCGCCGCCGCCGCCCGAACCGCAGGCGGCCAGCAGCCCCGCCCCGAAGGCAGCCAGGCCCACCCGGGGCAGCGCGACGAGCAGCCTCGAGGACCGGCCACCGGCCCCGTTCCCGGAAATCAGGTTGGACATCGAGTTCCCTCCGCGGTCCTTCCGTTGACGCGCCATGCCCAGATCAGGCCCGGTCACCATTCTAGGCGACCCTGCCGTAGTCTCAAGAGGATTTGGGCTTGACGGCCTCCACTTCCCCGAGGACCCGGCCCGCGGCCCGCACCGCGGCCCCGGGACCTCTGGGGATCGACGACGCAAGGACTGTGCCGCCCACATCCCTGCCTCCGACGCCCCGGCTCCCCCTCGGGGGGCTCCCTCCCCGGGGCGCGGGGCTCCGCCCCGTGCGATCCCGCACGAGGCTCCCGCCGACGGTCGTTGTCAGCTTCCGGCGCCGGGGCCCCCGGGAAGCGCCGAGGGGGAATCCCCCGCCGCCGCCCCCCCGGACCTCGCGGAGCGCTCCTCCAGCCGCCGGATCACCTCCACGAGGTCGTTCCCGCGGAAGGGCTTGGAGAGGAACTCGTCGGCGCCCTGGAGGAGGAAGTCGCCGATGTCGGACTGCCGCGGGTACCCGGTGAGGACGATGATGCGGACCTGCGGGTGGCTCTTCTTCACCTGCTTGACCAGGTCCATGCCCCCCATGCCGGGCATCACGACGTCCGTGATCACGATGTCGTAGGCCTCGCGGGCGAGGATGTCGAGGGCCTCGAGCCCGTTGGCGGCGACCCCGGTCTCGTACTTCCTGAGCTTGAGGGTCTCCCGGACCAGGTCCCGGATGTAGGGCTCGTCGTCCACGACAAGGATCCGACCGGACATCGCGTCCCCCCCGGGCCTGCCCTCCATCCTACGGTGCGGATGCCCGGGGATCCCCAATTGCGCGGGAAACCGTCTCCCGGGGCTGGGGTTCCATGGGAGCCTGTCCACCGGAGGTGCCCATGAAGGCCCGGATCGCCGCCGCCCTGACCCTCGCCCTGGTCCTGGTCCTGGCCTCCCCCCCCTCGCCGGCGGCGGTCCTCCCTCCCGGGGAGGAGGCTCCCGCCCCCGCCGAGGACGTCCTCTTCCTGAAGTCGGGCGGGGAGATCCGCGGCCGCATCGCCGGGGAGGACGGGGAGGCCTACGCCGTGAAGGTGGGCGGCGCCCTGCGCGTCGTGGACAGGGACGACGTGGCCGAGGTCCGCCGCGGCGCCCCCGCCCCGGCGCCGGTCCCCGCGCCGGCCGCCGGCGGGGAGGCCGGGAAGGCGGAGGGAGAGGGGGGGATGGAGCCTCCCCCGGCGACCCCCGCTCCTCCCCCGCCCGGGGGCCGGAAGCCGGGGCCCAAGAGGGGAAGACCGGAGACCGGGGAGAGGGACGGGGAGGGGAGGGCCGCCGGCCCCGGGAAGGAGGACCCGCCCCCCGCCCTCTCCCCCGAGGCGACGGCCTGGGCGCGGACCTGCGTCGAGGGAGTCCTCTCCGCCGACCCCGCGGTCCGCCGCAGCGCCGCCGAGGCGCTCCGGGCGCTCGGCCCCGGGGCGAGGCCGGTCCTCGAGGAGCGCCGGGCCTCCGCCGGCGAAGAGGGAGCCCGCGCGCTGGACCGGGTCGCCGCATCCCTGGGCGCCCCGCGGCCGACCGGGGACCCCTCCGGCCCCGCGGCACCCGCCGGCCCCGCCCCCGCGGAGCCCTCCCCCGCCGGCCCCCGGGAGCGGGCCCGCTCCGTCCTCGAGCGGGTGCGGACCGACCTCGGCCTCGACGGGGAGGCCGCCCGCGCCGTCGGGGAGAGGCTCCTCGCCTTCGGCCGCGAGGTCCGGGCGACCCTGGAGGACGCCCGGGACGGCCTCCTCTCCCCTGAGGAAGCGCGCACCGCGGTCTCGGACCTCAGGACCCGGCTGCGGGAGAGCCTCGCGGAGACCCTCTCCCGGGAGCAGCAGGAGAAACTCGACGGGATCATCGACGGGCTGCTCCCCCGCCGCCGGTAGCCGCCGCGATCCTCCCGTCCCGGACCTCCACCCTCCGGCCCGCCCGGGCCGCCACCTCGGGCTCGTGGGTGACGACGACCAGCGTGATCCCCCGGGCGTGGAGGGCGGCGAGGAGGTCGAGGACCCGCGCCCCCGTGGCGCTGTCGAGGTTCCCCGTGGGCTCGTCGGCCAGCACCAGGACCGGCTCCTTCACCAGGGCCCGGGCGATGGCCACCCTCTGCTGCTCCCCCCCGGACAGCTCCCCGGGCCGGTGCTCGACCCGGCCCTCCAGACCCACGGACCGCAGCGCCTCCATCGCCCGCTCGCGGGCCCCCCGGGCCCCCGCGTAGAGGAGGGGGAGCATCACGTTGCGCAGCGCCGTCTCCTCCGGGAGGAGGTGGAAGTCCTGGAAGACGAACCCGATGGAGCGCCCCCGCAGCCGCGAGGCCGCGGCGTCGTCGAGGGCGGCGGTGTCCCTCCCCTCCAGCAGGTAGCGCCCCTCCGTGGGGCGGTCGAGGAGCCCGAGCACGTGGAGCAGCGTCGACTTCCCCGATCCCGAGGGGCCGGTGACGGCGAGCCACTCCCCCCGCCGCACCTCGAGGTCCACGCCGTCCAGCGCGCGGACCTCCGACGCGCCCCGCCGGTGGAGGCGGCGCACCCCCTCCAGGCGCGCCACGACGCCGTCGCCGCCCCCGGCCCCGGCCGCGGACCCGTCCCCCACGCCCGCCTCCTCACGCGCCACGGCGCAGCCCCTCCACGACCTCCCACCCGGCCGCCCTGCGGGCCGGGAGCGCGGCGGCGAGGATCCCCACCGCCACGCCGAGCCCCACCGCCGCGACCCCCTCCCGGAGGTCGAGGAAGGGGGCCCAGGTGAGGAGGGTGGAGAGCCGGTCCGCCGCCGCCCAGCCGAGGGGGAGCCCGAGCAGCCCCCCCGCGCCCGCCAGCATCCCCCCCTCCAGCAGCAGCTGCAGGGTCACCTGCCGGCGCGTGGCCCCCTCGGACCGCCGCACCGCCACCTCCGCCGTCCGCTCCCGCACCCCCACCAGCGTCACCGTGGCGATCATGACCAGGGCCACCAGCAGCACGATGGCCCAGATGATGTTGGCGATCTGCACCTGCTCGCCTGCGGTCTCCACGATGTTCCGCACCCAGGTCCCCCGGGACCAGACGAGGACCCCCCTCTCCTTCGCGCGCACCGCCCCCGCCAGGACACCGTGGAGCGCCTCGGCGTCCCCCCGCTCCCGCGCCACGGCGAAGATCATGAGCGACCCCGGGGGCTCCCCCTCCGCCGCCGGGCGCCGCGGCAGGTAGAGGTTGCGGAAGACGAGGAGCTGGTGCACGGAGCGGCGGGCCGCGGCGCTGAGGTCGGGCGCGAAGGTCGAGACCCGGAGCGAGAAGGGGTCCGCCAGGATCCCGGCCACCCGCAGGCGCCGCTCCCCCCCCGCCTCCCGCACGGCCACCTCCGCCCCCGCGGCGGCGACCCCCAGCTCCCGCGCGGTCTCCGCGTCCAGCACGCAGACCGGCTCCGCCCCCGGGGCGAGGTCCCCCTCCTCGAGGAAGCGCCCCGAGAGGACCTCCGCGTCGAAGGTGCGGCCGTAGGCGGGGACCGTCTCCACGAGGGGCACCGGCAGGGGGCGGCCCCCGGGGCGGGGGCCGGAGGCGACCCCGAGACGCACCCGGGCCTCCACCACCTCGGCCCCGAGTCCCGAGGCCCGGACCCCCTCGCGCACCGCCGCGGCGTCCGCCGGGCCGAGGGGGTCCCGGGCCCCGCCGCTCCCGGGGACGAAGCCGGCGCCGTCCACGGCCTGCACGGTGCGGGTGCCGAGGCGGTGGAGGTCCCTCTCCAGGGCGACCTCGCTCCCCCGGAGGAGGCCGCGGGTCGCGAACACGGTGGCCACGGCCACGGCGGCGGTCAGGGCGGTGAGGGCGGAGCGGAGCGCCCTCCGCCGGAGGGAGCGGAGGGCGAGGCCGGCGAGGGCGCCCGCGGTCACGGCTCCCCCAGGGCGGCGGCGGGCTCGAGGAGGGCGGCGCGGCGGGCGGGGAGGACGCCGGCGAGGACGGCGGTGGCGATCCCGACCGCGCAGGCGGCGGCGACGGTGCCTCCGGGGAAGGCGAAGGTGAACAGCGAGAAGGGGGCGAACTGCAGGCGCACCCAGGCGAGGAGGAAGCCGAGGGGGACGCCGAGCGCCGCCCCCCCGACGCCGAGGGCGGCCGCCTCGGCGAGGAACTGGAGGGCGATGTCGCCCCGGGTCGCCCCCTCGGTGCGCCGCACGGCGATCTCGGCGGTGCGCTCGAGGAGGGTGAGGAGCATGACGTTGGCGATGACGACGCCCCCCATGGCGAGGCAGGCGAGCACGAGGGCGTCCTTGAGGAGCAGGAACCGCTCGATGCGCTTCGAGGCGAGGACCGGCCAGACGAGGTTCGCCCGGGCCAGGGCCTCCGCGCCCCGGTCGGCGAGGGCGGCCCGCAGGGCCTCGGCGAGGGCCGGGGCCTCCTGGGGGAGGGTGCGGGCGACGAGGGTGTCCACCGCCCCTCCCTCCCGGGGGAGGAGGCGGAGGGGAAGCAGGACGCAGCGGTCGGTCCGCTTCCACTCGTCGGCGGGCTTCGTCACGCCGAAGGAGCCGAGCATCCTCCAGATCCGGTCCGAGAGGAAGTGGTCGGTCTCGAGTCCGAAGTCGTCGGTGCGGAGGGCGCGGTCGGAGCGGGGGGCGAGGACGCCCGCGACGACGGCCTCCCCCGCGCCCTCGGGGAGGGGGACCCTGCGACCCAGGGGATCCTCCCCGGGGAAGAGGGCGGCGGCGGCGCCGGGCTCGAGCACGCAGGCGGCGGGGGCGCCGGGGAGGTCGTCCCCCGGCTCCAGGAAGCGGCCGCGGGCGACCTCCTGGGACCGGACGCGGAGGGCCTCGGGGTCGGTGGCGACGAGGAAGATCTCCCCGGGGCGGAGGCGGCCGTCCTGCGTCGGGCGGCGGAGGGTCCGCTCGTGGACGCGGAAGGGGGCGACGCGGAAGCGCTGGAATCCGGGGAGGCCGGCGCGGAGGGCGGCGAGGTCGTCGAGGTCGAGGGGGCGGGTGCCGGGCTCCGCCTCGAGGGAGACGCGGCCGGTGCCGAGCTCCTCGGCCCGCTCGAGGGCGGCCTTCCGGCTGCCCTCGAGGACGGCGGCGGGGAAGATGGCGATGCCGACGCCCCAGGCGATGCCCTGGAGGACGAGGAAGGACCGCACCGGGGTGCGGAGGAGGGAGCGGAAGGCGGCGCGGAGGTCGGCGGCGGGGATCACGGTTCCGTTCTACCGCCCCGTCCACCAGGCCCCGGCGAGAAGCGCGGCCCCCCCGAGGAGCAGCATCACGGCCAGCGGCCGGCGGCCGGCGGGGTCGGGGAGGGAGGCCTCGCGGAGCGCGGCCTCGAGGTCGCCGAAGGATTCGCCCGCGGCGGCCTCGCGGGTCTCGCGGGGGCCGACGGAGGGGTCGCGCCCGAGTTCCATGTAGTCGCTGAGGATCTCCACCCGGGCGGGGGCCCGGACGGCATCGACGATGTTCTTGAGGAGGATCACGAAGGAGGGGTCCCTCTCCACCCAGGTCCCCCCCGGCCGGAAACCGAAACGGACGCGGAGGACGTCCCCCCGCTCGACCGTGACGAGGGGGCCCGCCCCGTCAGCCAGGAGAACTTCACCCGGGGGTGCCGGGCCGCCGCGGGTTCCGAGAGTGACGGCGGGATCCACGGACACGTCCCGTGCCAGCGGGTCCGCCGCGGCCACGACCTCCGCTCCCCGCACCTCCCCACCGGAGGCGTCGACGGGGAAGGCGAGGACGGCGAGGACGCCGGTACCCTCACCGGAAGAGAGGAGAACCACCTCCCCCGGGTTCCCGTCCCCGGCGGCACGCCCGGCGCCGGCGGCCTCGAGGGCCCGCAACAGGGCCTCCCCCGGTCCCCGGGGATCCCCCCGGGCGAGGGGTGTAGGGCCCTCCACGAAGGGCTTCAGCATCAGGCGATCATCGAGCGAGAGCACGTCCCCCGGGAACTGGATGGCGACGACATCGACCGTCCCGATGGACCGGTCGAAGTCCCGGGCGGCACCCGGCGAAAGCGTCAGCACCTCCCTTCCCCCTCCCGGACCGAGTCCCTCGATGGTCCCCTGAACGGGTCCCGGTCCTCCCCAGGCCTCCACGGACAGGAAGACCCTCATCCCCCCGCCCGGGGACGGCTCCGCCGCGGCGACCGTGAATCCCGCGTTGAATCCGGGCTCCCCCACCCCGACGGTGCGCAGCCGCGGCGGGTCGTCCTCGAAGCCGGGGAGGCGGCGGTCCGTCACGACGACGACCGGTCGCCCCGCCGCGAGGAGGGCCGGCAGGACCTCCTCCGGCCGGGCCGCCTCCTGCAGGACGGTTTCCCTCCCCGCGAGGGCCGCCCGCGCCGCCTCCAGCCGCGTCCGCCCGTCGGCCCCCTTCGCGTGCATGGACGCCGAAGTGTCCAGCAGCACCCGCACCGTCCCCGCCGCCGCACCCGGGATCGCCGGGTCGGCGAGCGCCAGCACGAGGAGCGCCGCCCCCGCCGCCTCCAGCCAGGCCGCCAGCGGGGGCCGCGGCCGCCGCGCAAGTGTATCACTCGATGATACTTTCCGCCAGACCAGCAGCGACGACGCCTCCGCCGCCCGCGGCCGCGCCGCCCGGATCCGCAGCAGGAGCAGGATCGCCGGCACCGCCAGCAGGACGAGCGCCCACCCCCGGCCGAGGATCACCGCGCCCCCCCCGCCAGCGGGCGGAGCACCTCCGCCGCCCCCGCCTCCGTCCGCGCCAGGAGGTGGAGCCCCCGCAGCCGCCGCGCCAGCGCCCCGTGCTCCTCCACCCGCCGCCGCACCTCCGCCGCGAAGGCCCGCGCCTCCCCCTCCCCCACGGGCACCGGGAGCGGCGGGTCGCCGGGCCGCTCCGGGTCGGACAGCAGCAGCGTCCCCCGCGCCTTCGGGTCCCGCTCCTCGGGGGCGAGCACCTCGAGCAGGATCGGCTCCTCCCCCCGCGCCGCCCGGGCCGCGAGCGCCGGCCCCGGGTCGCCGGGGTCGAGGAGGTCGCTCACGAGCACGAGCACCGCCCCCCGCCCCGCGGGCCGGGGCAGGGAGGAGAGCGCCCGGGGGAGGTCGAGCCCCCCCGAGGCCTCGAGCCCCGCGAGCGCCTCCAGCAGCGCCGGCACCCCCCGCCGCCCCCGCAGCGCCGCCACCCGCCGCGAGCCCCCCTCCCGG
>JAKLKS010000057.1 GCA_023150535.1 Planctomycetota bacterium | reverse complement strand
GGGTCCGGCCGCCCGGTGCTCCTCCTGGCGGAGCCGGGGACCGAGGCCGCCCGCCTCGGGGCCGAGGCGGGGGTCGAACCCCTCTCCCCCCGCGACGCCGGACGGCTCCGGGTGGTGCTCGGGGCCCTCGCCCGCGGCGAGGTCCCCCCGGGGCTCCGCCCCGACGCGGCGGCCGCGGCCCGGTTCACCCGGGCGGCCGCGGCGGCCGACCTCGCCGGGACGCTGGACGGCGTCCTCGCCCCCGGGGGGGCGCGGTGAGCGGGCTCCTCGCCCTGGCCGTCGCGGGGGTCGTCACGGCGGCCGCCGCCCCCCTGGCGCAGGCGGCGGCCCGGCGCTTCGGCCTCGTCAACGTCCCGCGGGCCGACCGGTGGTCGAAGCGCTCCACCCCCCTCCTCGGGGGGGTGGCGCTCTTCGCGGGGTTCCTCGCCGCCACCCTCGCCTTCCTCCCCCTCCGGGAGCCCCGGGTGCAGGCGGTGCTCGCCGGCGCCGCGCTCCTCTTCGCGGTGGGGCTCTGGGACGACGCGAAGCACCTCCGCCCCTCGACCAAGCTCGCCGCCCAGCTCGCCGCCGCGGCCATCCTCATCCTGGGCGGCATCGAGGTGGAGATCGCGGGGAGGCGGGTCTTCGGCATCCCCCTCACGATCCTCTGGGTCGTGGGCATCACCAACGCCCTCAACCTCCTGGACAACATGGACGGCCTCGCGGGCGGGGTCGGGGCCATCGGGGCGCTCGTGATGGCGGCCTTCGCGGCGACCACGGGCGTGGACTGGCTCGCCCCCCTGGCGCTGGCCGTGGCGGGGGCCGCCCTCGGCTTCCTCCCCTGGAACGTGAGCCCGGCCCGCCAGTTCCTCGGGGACGCGGGCTCGCTCCCCCTCGGCTTCCTCCTGGCCGCCGTGGGCATCCTCGGCACCTACCGGGAGGCGGGGAACGTGCTGCTGGTGCTGGCGGCCCCCGTCTTCGTGCTCGGGGTCCCCATCCTCGACACCACGCTCGTGACCCTCGTGCGGAAGTTCCACGGCCGGAAGGTCTCCCAGGGGGGGAGGGACCACCTCTCCCACCGGCTCGTGGCGCTGGGCATGAGCGAGCGCAAGGCGGTGGCGGTCCTCTGGGCCGTGGCGGGGGGCCTCGGTGCGGTGGCGCTGCTGGCGAGCCCCTCGGTGAAGCAGGACGCCACCGTCGGGAACCTCGTCCTCTTCGGGCTGGCGGCGGCGGGGGCGGCCATCTTCGGGGTCGTCCTCGGGGAGGTGAAGGTCTACCACCCCGTGGACCCGGCCTCCGGGGCGCCCGCGGAGAGGGCCGTGGAGGCCCGGGACACCTTCCTCTACTACTTCCGCGCCGTGGCGGTGGTCTTCCTCGACCTCGGGTTCGTCGTGGGGGCCTTCGCGGCGGCCCACGTGCTGGTCTTCGCCGGCAAGGGGGAGCCCTTCCATCAGTACCGGTTCTTCGAGGCGCTGCCCGTGGTCATCCTGGCCAAGGTCCTCGCCCTCCAGGTCATGGGGCTCCAGAGGGGGTTCTGGCGGTACTTCGGCCTGCGGGACCTCGCCTCCGTGGGGAACGGCGTCGCCCTGGGGACGGTCCTCACGGTGGCGGGGCTGTTCCTCCTCTACTCCCTGGAGGGCTTCTCCTGGAAGGTGCTCCTCCTCGACGCCATCCTCCTCTTCCTCTTCCTCGTGGGGAGCCGCTCCCTCTTCCGCCTGGTCGTGGAGCACCTCGGCGGGTTCCCCTCGGACGGGACCCCGGTCCTCCTCGTGGGCGCGGGGGAGGAGGGGGACCTGGCGCTGCGGTCGCTGCGGCTGCGCGGGGGGGTGCGGCCGGTGGGGGTGCTGGACGCGGATCCGCTGCTGAAGGGGCGGTCCTTCCACGGGGTCCCCATCCTGGGGACGCCGGCGGAGATCGGGACCCTGCTCGGGTCCCGGCCCGAGGTGAAGGAGGTCGTCCTCAGCGCCGCCCCCGAGCCCGGGGAGCAGGAGCGGATGCGGCGCGAGGTCCGGGCGGCGGGTGCGCGGCTCGTGCTGGCCCCGAGCGCGCTGCGGTTCACGGAGATCTGAGGGGGGGGGAGGGGGGGCCTCCCGCCCTATCCCCCTGTCCCCAAATCGGGTTGCGCGCTTCACGGGCCCGGTGCTATCCTCCACCGACCTCGGCCCTATCGGGGGCCGGGACCATTGGGTGGGCGTCCGCAGGCGGCGCCCGTGTGATTCCGTTTCGCGTGGCGGATTCGAGGGGAAGAGGCCTTGGGCAGGATGGTCCGGATCCCGGCCGAGAATCGGGGCGCGCCCCGCCTGCGCGGATTCCTCGCCTCCGCCGGGCTCCTCCTCGCCGCGGCCGCCGCCGCCCCCGCCCAGCAGGGCGGGGCCGAGGCCCCCGTCGAGCTCCCCCGCCTCCGGTTCGAGTTCAAGTGCTCCTTCCAGACCAAGGCCTGGGAGGGGAAGGGGGAGGAGGAGTTCCTCCGCCGCCTCGAGTCCCAGCGCGCCGCCTACGCGGCCTCGAGGAAGGACCAGCTCCCGGCCCTGGAGGACCTCGTGGCGGAGGCCCTCTGGAAGCGGGCGGAGCACTTCAGGGCGAGGAACGACCTCGAATCCGCCAGCGGCTACGCGGCCCGGCTGCGGGACCTCTCCTCGAAGGAGGGCCGCGTCGCGGAGCTGCGCGTGCCTGCGAGCGAACTCGTGGATTCCTACTCCTTCACCTCGGCCAAGGCCTACGAGGAGAAGAGCGACTCCCGCAGGGCCTGGACCCTCTACCTCCAGTGCGTGGGGTCGACCAACGCGGACATCCAGGCGAAGTCCGTGGAGGCCGTCGTCCGGATCGCCAGGGCGGACAGCGACCTGCAGAAGGCCGTCGACGCGGGGGACTTCGCCGAGGAGGGCGCCCAGATCGACACCATCCTCGAGCGGCTCGACGCCTCCCTCCCGGCCGCGGTGAAGTCCCGCTCCTGGCCGGAGATCGACGGGCTCCGCAAGCGCCGCGAGACCCTGTCCAACTCCGTGGGGACGCTGGAGATCTCCTTCGTCGACGTCGCCTCCGCCCTCGGCGGCGTCAAGGGCGGGAAGGCCCCGCTGGACGCCGCCACCGCGGAGTTCCGCCTGGTCCCCCACGACCCCGAGCTGAAGCCCTGGCCGTCGGCATCGAAGGCGAAGGCCCCGCGCCTGAGGAACACCATCCTCGCCGGCACCTACGACGTCGAGGTCTACGCCCCGGGATCCCCGGAGCCCGCCGCCGTATGGCGGAACGCCTCCATCCCGAAGAAGACGACCTTCTCCCTGCGCGTGCCCGGACTCGTCCCCGAGGGGATGGTCTACGTCGGCCCCTGGCAGGGCGGCGGCGGGTTCTTCATCGACCGGAACGAGGTGACCATCGGCGAGGTGAGGGCCCGGGCGGGCGCCGACCCGATCCTGGCGGAGGTGCTCAAGGAGTCCCAGTCGACGGACGACCGCATGCCGGCCTGGTTCTGGCCGGACGCCGTCGCCGCCTGGGCGACGGCCTCCGGGAAGCGGATCCCCACGGCGGAGCAGTGGCTCCAGGCCGCCTACGGCCCCTACCCGCCCGCGGAGCGCCCCTGGCCCTGGGGCACGGCGGCGCCGAAGGCGGGGACCCACTTCTTCGCCGACCCGACGGCCTCCGAGCCGAGACCCACCGGCTCCTTCCCCGCGGGGGCGAGCCCCTACGGCTGCCTCGACATGGCGGGGAACCTCGGCGAGTACGTGACGGGCCGGGACGGGAAGCTCTGGAACCTCGGCGGCCACTACCAGATCGACCCGGCGAAGCTCGCCGGGGGGGGCGGCCTGCAGTGGTTCCGCGACCCCGCCCCCGGGGACGCGGCCTTCACGGCCATGGACGGCAACGGGCAGAAGACCTACAAGGACCACCTGGTGCGGGACGAGCTCACCTACTGCACGGGGTTGAGGATGGTGATCCCCGTCCAGCCCTGATCGGCGGGCGGCGGACACCGGGACACGACGGCCGCGCCCTCCGGGCGGCGGCCGAAGGGACGGAAGGAGGACGAAGATGCGCAAGGCGGCGGCGACGGTGGCGTTCCTGGCCCTGGCGGGCCTCTCGGCGGCGGGCTGCAAGGCCCTCGGGCTCAACGACGTCGCGACGAAGGACTACAGCGGGGAGAACACGAAGGACGGCGCGGTCCTCGACCTTCCCGCCCCCCAGAGGGTCGTGGTCCAGTCCGTCGTGAGGGACTTCAAGTCGGTCCCCGCGAAGGTCAAGGTGACCCTTAAGAACGAGGGGGACCTCTACGACATCTTCTCGGCCGACGTGGAGATCGCCTACCCGGCCCCCCCGGAGTCCTTCGCCCCCTACATCCCGGAGTTCGTGGCCCTCGACATCCCCTCCTTCGGCAAGGGGGAGACGAAGACCGTGGAGGTCTCCGCCCCCGCCTCCGCGACGGGGACCCCCTACTACGCGAAGATCCTCGCCTCGGGAGGCAAGGAGGGGATCCGCATGACCACCGCCCGCGAGAACAGCCAGCGGGGCACGCGCCAGGGGACCCTGCTGCTGGCGGGGAAGGTGGAGGTCGTGAAGATGGAGAGCACCCTCGCCACCGAGAAGCCGACCCTCGCCTTCACCATCGAGAACGTCTCCGGGGAGGAGATCGGCAACCTCCGCTACATGGTCCAGTTCTACAAGGACAGGAAGCCCGTGGAGCTGGGCCGCCGCCTCTCGGGCATCCGCCCGGTGGGGCAGCCGCTCGGGAAGAAGGGCTCCCAGGTGAGGATCGAGATCGCCGGCCTGGACGGGGTCGCCGGCCTGTCGGGGGCGATGCCCGTGCTGAGGCTCCTCCAGTAGACCGGAAGGAGACGCCCACAGGGAACCTCCCCCTTGGCTGAACTCTCGGTCACCTGCCCGAAGTGCCAGGCCTCCAACAGCGTCGCCCTGGGCGCCGAGGTCGAGGTCTACACCTGCAAGGGCTGCGGGGCCGAGAACCCCCTCGTCGACACCGGGCCGGTCGAGGCGGCGGTCGACCCCCTCGTCGGCGCGGTGATCTCCGAGTGCAAGATCATCGAGAAGCTCGGCGAGGGCGGGTTCGGCGCGGTCTACAAGGCCATCGACCAGAACCTCCAGCGCCCCGTGGCGCTGAAGGTGATGCTCCAGTCCCTCACCAGCAGCCAGGAGTTCGTCCAGAAGTTCATCCGCGAGGCCATCACGGCCGCGCAGCTCAACCACCCCAACATCGTCGCCATCCACAAGGTCGGCCGCGACGAGAAGAGGGGGATCCACTACCTCATCATGGAGCTCCTCGAGGGCAAGACCCTCGAGAGCATCGTCCATGACAAGGGGGTGCTGAAGCCCGAGGAGGGGGTGCCGCTCATCCTCCAGGCCGCCGAGGCCCTCGCCGCCGCCCACGACAAGAAGATCGTCCACCGGGACATCAAGCCCGAGAACATCATGGTGGACAAGCGGGGCGTCGTGAAGATCATGGACTTCGGCCTCGCCAAGGTGGTCCAGCCGGACATGAAGTCCACCAAGGTGATGGGCACGCCCCACTACATGTCCCCCGAGCAGTTCGAGGGGAAGCAGGTGGACGGGCGGACCGACATCTACTCCCTCGGCGTCACCCTCTACTACATCCTCAGCCGCGCCCGGCCCTACGAGGGCACCAACACCGTCCAGATCATCTACGCCATCCTCACCTCCGATCCCAAGTCGCTCCTCGAGGCGAACCCCAACGTCCCGGCCGATCTCTGGACCATCGTCCAGAAGATGATCGCGAAGAAGGTGGACGAGCGGTACGCCGACTTCCGCGAGGTGCGCAAGGACCTGCTCGCCTACCAGGAGAAGACCCTCGCCGACCGCATCACCTGCCCCCAGTGCGGCGCCCGCAACCAGAGGGGCAAGAAGTTCTGCCGCCAGTGCGGGGGCAACCTCCAGATCAAGTGCCCGGCCTGCGGGGTCGACGAGGTGGCGGGGGCCCAGGTCTGCAACGCCTGCGGGGCCGCCATCGAGACCCTCATGGCGGTCAAGCAGAACATGGAGCGCGCCCTCCGGCTGAAGAGCGTGGGGGACCTGCGGCGCGCCTACCTCCTGCTGAAGGAGGTGCTGAAGCTCGACCCGAAGAACGCGGAGGCGCAGAGGGAGGTCGACGAGATCGACGTCGCCCTCCGCGAGGTCGAGAGCGTCCGGAGCGAGGCCCTCGAGCTGGAGAAGACGGGCAACCTCGAGGACGCCCTGAAGAAGGTGGAGGAGCTGCTCGGGCGCTACCCCGGCTCCGACGACATCAAGCGCCAGCGGGACGTGATCAAGCGGGCCTTCGACGCCCGGATCATCGTCCAGCACATGAGGAGGGCCGACGAGGCCATCGCGGGGGGCAACCTCCAGGCCGCGCTCGTCGCCCTGGACGCCGCCCTCCGCCTCGGCCCGGATCGCGAGGACATCCTCGCCCGGCGCAGGGACCTCGACGCCCGCGTCCAGGCGGCCGAGCAGGCGAGGACCCAGGCCCGGGAGGCCTTCGAGGCCAAGCGCTACCCCGAGGCCTTCCGCCGCGCGACCGAGGTGCTCCGGGCCAACCCGACGGACGCGGAGATGGCGCAGGTCCTCGAGAAGTGCCGCGGCTACCTCGAGTCGAGCGAGGAGTTCGTTCGGCGGGGCCGCGAGCACCTCGACGCCGGCCAGCTCGCCGAGGCGCGCAAGGAGCTGGAGGCGGCCGTCGCCCTCCGCCCCGGGGACGTCGAGGTGGAGAAGATGCTGGCCGAGGTGGAGTCCCGCCTCGCCCGCTTCCGCGACCTCCTCTCCGAGGCGCGCACCGCGCTCGGCGACGCGCGCTGGAGCGACGCCCGGACCCGGGTCAACGAGGTGCTCAAGGTCATCCCGGGCGACCCCGAGGCCCTCGGCCTCATGGCCACCATCGCCCGGCAGGAGCAGGAGGCGACGAAGGCGGGCGAGGTCCGCGCCTCCCTGGAGCAGGGGGAGGCCCTCGAGCGGAAGGGGGACTTCGAGGGGGCCCTCAACGCCTACCGCAGGGCCGTGGACGCCGATCCCGACAGCGGGAAGGCGGTCCAGGCCCGGGACCGCCTCGAGTCCCGCATGCGCGAGGTCTCCTCCATCCGGTCGCTCGCCGACGAGCACCTCCGCGACGGGCGGTTCGAGGAGGCCCTCCACTCCCTGGAGAAGCTCCGCAAGCTCCTCCCCGACGACCAGGCGATCCAGGGGGAGGCCGAGGAGGCCCGGGAGAAGGTCAAGCACATCCAGGACGGCCTCCGCAGGGCCGAGAAGGGGGCCGCGGAGCGCAACCACGCCGCCGTGGTGGCCGCCGCGAAGGACGTCCTCGACCTCAGCCCCAACCACGTGCGGGCCCAGGCCCTGAAGCGCGACGCCGAGAGGGCGCTGGCCGCCATCGAGCGGCACGTGAAGGAGGCGGAGCGGCTCATCGGGTCGGAGGTCTTCGAGGACGCGCTGGAGCAGCTCAAGAAGGCCCGGACGAAGGGCGCCTCCGAGGAGGCGGTGCGGGACCTCGAGAAGACGGCCGTCGGCGGGATCACGGCGGCCCTCAAGATCGAGGCCACGCGCTTCTACTCCGCCCGGGACTACGGCGCGGCGCTGGACGCCTACGAGCGGATCCTCGAGCTGCGGGCCGACGACGGCGACGCGAAGAAGGGCAAGAACGAGGCCGAGCGCCGCCTCCGCACCCTGACGAGCGAGCCCATGACGCTCCGGGGCGTGGTCGCGGCGGCGGCCGCCGTCGTCCTCCTCATGTTCCAGTACGCGGCCGTCCAGTTCCGGCAGGCGCCCCCGCTGAACCGGCCGGGGGTGTCCGTCGGGCCGGCCGCGAACCTCCAGAAGACCCTGGACGTGAAGGCCCTCCTCGCGGCCGAGGGGGCGGGCTACTCCGAGGCCGTCACCCGCCTCTGGGAGCAGCAGGGCCGGCAGGAGGGCACCGCCTCCACCGACTTCACGGACAGCATGAGGATCTCCGAGAGGGTCCTGCCGGTCCTCATCGGCGTCGCCGGGGAGGTCGAGAACCCCCTGGAGGCCCTGAAGGGGCTGCAGGCCGTGGACGCCGCCCTCCTCGAGGACGCGGCCTTCCGGGAGGTCCGCGCGAAGGCGGCCGCGGAGGCGGTGGAACGGCTGACCGCCTCCCTCCTCCGGAGGATCGACGAGCTCGCGAAGGACAGGCCCAAGGAGGCATCGGACCTCCTCTCCGCCTGCCTCGCTCCGGAACTGGACGCGGAGGGCCTGAAGTCGACCCGGGCTTCCACGCTCGCCAAAGAGGCGGGGCTGAGGAAGTACTCCGTGGACGCCAAGAAGATCATCCGCGGTTTCATGGACGACGCGAAGGCCTCGGGGGCGCTGGCCGACTGGCTCATGGTGGGCACGGTCGTGGCCGAGCAGGTGGACCGGCTCCCGAAGGGCGAGGAGGCGGATCGGCTCAAGGCGGGGTTCCTCGCCGACTACCGCGCCGCCTGGCTGGCGGAGCTCAAGGCCCAGGTGGCCTCCGCGACCGAGCCGGACGCCTTCGGGCGGGCGGTGGAGGAGGCCGGCGCCTTCGTCGAGACCTTCGGCATCTGGGACGGCGGGGAACAGGACAGGCTGATCGAGGACCTGCAGAGCGGCAGGTAGGCAACGGGAGCAGGGCATGGCCAGCGGGCAGGAATCGAAGATCCGGTACGTCGCCGTCGGCGTGACGAACGTCGGGCGCGTGCGGGAGCACAACGAGGACAACTTCCTCCTCGTGGACCTCGCCCTCGACCAGAGGGGCGAGAGCGGGAAGGTCCTCTCGGGCCCCGTGGCCCAGCGGGGGCTCTCGCTCGTCGTCGCCGACGGCATGGGCGGCGCCGCCGCTGGCGAGGTCGCCAGCAAGATGGCCGTGGACGGGCTCCACGGGGAGTTCAAGAACGCCGACCTCGGCGGCACCGTCCGGGCCGAGCCCGACGTCATCGGCCTCCTCGAGACCGCCATCAACAAGGCCAACGAGGCGATCTTCCGGCTGGGGCAGGAGAGCAAGGAGCACCAGGGCATGGGCACCACGCTCACGGCCTCGGTGGTCCTCGGGGATTCCCTCTACCTCTCCCAGGTGGGGGACTCCCGGGGCTACATCCTGCGCAAGGGCAAGCTCGTCCAGATGACCCGCGACCAGTCCCTCATCGGCCAGCTCATCGAGGAGGGGACCCTCACCGAGGAGCAGGCGGAGAAGCTCGGCGGGAAGAACATCATCCTCCAGGCGCTCGGCGTGGAGGAGACGCTCAAGATCGACAGCAAGCGCTACGAGATCCTCCGCGGCGACACCCTGCTGCTCTGCTCCGACGGCCTCTCGGGCATGGTCCCGGACGCCCAGATGGAGCAGATCCTCACCGCCGAGGCCGACCTCGGGACGGCCGCCGGGAAGCTCATCGAGGCGGCCAACGCCAACGGCGGGAAGGACAACATCACCGTCGTCCTCGCCCGGTTCGAGGGGGAGGACCTCCGCGAACCGCTGCAGCCCCTCACGGACGCCGAGAAGACGGGAGGCTCCTTCCACGCCCCCCCGCCCCCGAAGTCCAACGCGGGGAGGAACGCCGTGCTCGCCACGGCAGGCCTCCTCGCGGTGGTGGCGGCGTGGCTCTTCTGGCCGAAGGACGTCCTCCTCAAGGTCCTCGTCGGGCCCGCGAACGCCACGGTGACGATCAAGGGGGCGCCCGAGGGGGGCCCGTCAGGCTTCGAGAAGGGCGGGACCACGGAGCCGGGGAAGCCCCTGGAGTTGGCCGTCCCCCGGGGGGCGAAGTTCCTCCTCGCCGCGGAGGCGCCCGGCTACGAGCGCCAGGAGCGTCCCCTCAGCACCGACGTCGAGTTCGCCGAGATGGAGGAGTCCTTCACCCTGGCCCGCACCCCGGCCCGGAGCCTCGACGTCGTGCCGCCCTCCGTGGGAGGGAAGCGGCTGTCCGGGGTCCGCGTGTCCCTGGTCGCCCTGGAGGACCAGCCGCCGGTGGCTCCCGTGGTGGTCCTCGACGGCGGCGCCCCCGAGTTCTCCGACCGGTTCAACGCCGGCCGGTGGAAGGGGACCGCGGAGCGCCGCGGCTTCCAGACCGGCGAGATCAAGGAGTTCGACGTCCCCTCGGGGGCCCCCTTCGTCCTCCAGGTCCCCCCCCTCGAGGAGGTCCGCGGGACCGTCGTCGTGACCCAGGCCCCCCCCGGCGCCGAGGTCATGATCCTCGACGGGGAGGAGCCCCTGCTCGCCGCCCCCGAGAAGGTCGGCGCCACCCGCAGCACCCCCCCCCTGTCCGTGAGGGCGACCGAGGTGACCGTCCAGGTGACGAAGGCCGGGCACCGCCCCTTCTCGGCCCGGGTCGCGGTGGAGAAGGACAGGGAGGCGCCGGCGGTCTCCATGGCCAACCACGGCGCCCAGGTGGTCCTCCGGGCCCCCGTGGGGGCGCGGATGACGCTCCGCTCGAAGGACCGCCCGAGCGCCGCGCCCGTCAGGATCCCCGCCATAGAGGCCTCGGGGAAGTCGGACGAGCAGTGGCTCGACCCGGGTTCCTACGACGTCCTGCTCCGCCCGAAGGGCGCCGTGGAGGACGAGCCGGCCCGGACCCTGGTGGTGGAGCCCGGCCAGATCCTCGAGGTCGAGGTGGGGACCCTCCCGCGATGAGCCCCAAGGCGGAAGCCCCGAGCGCGGATCCCTTCATCGGCAAGACCATCGCCGGGAGGTTCCACCTCGTCTCCGTGCTGGGCGAGGGGGGCATGGGCAAGGTCTACACCGCCAACGACAAGGAGACCGGGCAGCTCGCCGCGGTGAAGCTCGTCCACGGGAAGCTCTCGGGGAACGAGGAGTACGTCGCCCGCCTCAAGCAGGAGGCCCGCACCGCCGGCCGCCTCCGGCACGAGGCCGCGGTCCGCATCCTCGCCCACGGCGAGACCGAGGGGGGGGAGCCCTACCTCGCCATGGAGTACTGCCCCGGCCGGAGCCTCAAGGAGATCATCGCCAAGGAGAAGCACCTCGACTTCCCCCGGGCCTGCAACATCATCGCCCAGGTCCTCGGCGCCGTGGGGGCCGCCCACCGGCAGGGCATCATCCACCGCGACCTCAAGCCGGAGAACATCAAGACCGCCCCCGACCCCCTCCGGGGCGAGGGCGTCAAGGTGCTGGACTTCGGCGTGGCGAAGTTCATCGGCGGGGACGGCGTCCCGGAGATGGAGAACGCGGTCAAGACGAAGACCGGCATCATCCTCGGGACCCCCAAGTACATGGCCCCGGAGCAGATCCGCGGGGAGCAGGTGGACGGCCGCTCCGACATCTACTCCTGCGGGGCCATCCTCTACGAGCTGCTCTCCGGCTCCCCCCCCTTCCAGGCCGACGACGTCTTCGGGTACGTCTCCAAGCACCTGAAGGAGCCGGTCATGCCGCTCGTGGACCGGTGCCCGGAGTACCAGATCCCCAAGGAACTCGACGACCTCGTCCTCTGGATGCTGGAGAAGAACCCGGTCCAGCGGCCGAAGGACACCGCCCAGGTCTCGGAGGTCCTCGACAAGTTCGCCCGCGGCTCCTCCACGGCCCGGTTCAAGTTCCTCGGGAAGGTGGCCGCCTGCTGGTTCCTGCCCGCGGCGGCGGGGGCCTTCGCGGCGGCCGTCCTCGTCCCGGGGACCGTGGACATCCAGGTCACCCAGGAGGGGATCGAGGGGCAGGAGCCGGTGACGGCCACCCTCCAGTACAGCCTCTCCCTGCTGCGGCTCCACGCGGTGGCGGCGGCCCTGGGCCTCGGCATCGCCGGGACGGCGGGGGTGGTGTTCCAGCCCCGGCTCTCCGTGGCCGCCTACGTGCGGCGGCTGGTGCTGGCCGCCCTCGTCCTCCTGGCGGCCCAGGGCGCCGCGGTGGCCCTCGGGGGGGAGTTCTTCTCCGCCGCGAGCTTCACGCTCGCCTCCCTCCTCGTGTTCGTCGCCTTCTCCCTCTCCTGGCCCATGGACCGGCCCGCGATGCGGTTCCTCTGGACGGGGCTCCTCGCCCCCCTGGTGGCGGCGGTCCTCAACCCGGTCCCCCTCCGCAGGGCGGCCGAGGCGGGGAAGGAGGTCCTCCCGGACGCCGCCGCCTTCTTCCTCAGGGTGTGGGACGCCGACCTCTGGAAGGGGGACTCCTTCACCGGGAACATCGGCGGGGCGGCGCTCCTGGCCCTCCTCGTGCCGGGGGTGCTCATCGGCCTCGGCACCGTCTTCCTGCCGAAACCCGGCCGCGGATCCGCGGGATGATGTCACACCGGGTCCTCTCCCGACCACGGTCCGAGGGGGGGGGCGTTCGACGCAAGTCGGCCCGGAAGTGGCTTTTGCGGTAGGACCCCGGTTGTGCTATGCTCCCCCCCTTCAGGGGTGGAAAAAGTACCCCGCGCGCAGGTGCGGGAGGAGAGAGCGATCATGAAGAGCCGCATTTCCTGGCTGGCCGGACCGGTCCTGCTGCTGGCGGGGGCCGCCCTGGCGCAGGCCGCGACGGTCACCTACCCGGACGGCAAGACCGAGAAGCTCTCCCCGAACAAGGAGGTCTCCGGTCCCGCCGAGGTCAAGAGCGACGACGGGAAGGACACCATCCGGCTCCGCAAGGGGGCCGTCCTGCGCTTCCTCGGCACCGAGACCAGCGACAAGGGCGCCAAGGCGGAGATGTTCTTCCTGAAGAGCGGGGGGGCCGACGTCAACACCGGCTACTTCTCCCGCGTCTCCACGCCCACCTTCTGGGCCTTCCCCGAGAAGGAGGGGAGCCGCGCCTCCTTCTACGCGGAGACCTTCGGGGTGAACACCGGCTACGCCCGGGCCGCCAAGGGGTCGGGCATCGTCCGGCTGCTGGCCGACCGCGAGTCCATGACCGAGGTGCAGATCAAGGCCGACCAGGGGGTGACGGTGGAGCGCAGCCCCTCCGCCGCCGGCGCCATCGGGTACACGACGGACGCCGACAACGAGTGGAGGAACGGCCTCGTCCGCGTGATCTACCCCCTCCCGACGGGCCTCATCATCGACGTCTACGTCCCCAAGGCCACCTCGGGCTCCGTCCGCCCGAAGGTCGGCGTCTCCGGCAAGACCGAGGTGGAGAACAAGGTCACCTCCTGGAAGGCGGGGAAGATGCGCATCGTCACCCTCCTCGGGGACAGCACGACGGGCGAGGGCGAGATCGGGCCCGGGGTCATCGCGACCATCGACAACGCCTCGGGGAGGATCGAGATCGGGTTCGTCAAGGTCGAGTTCTCCTCCCTGAAGGCCGCCGTCGGGCTCACCAGCGAGTTCGAGTCCCTGGCGACGAGCCCCATCGCGAAGCCGAAGGACTGAGGGGTCGGGACCCGGGGCACGCCGTCCCCGGGCGAAGGAAGCAGGGCCGGACCCGGCGGGCAGCGGGGTCCGGGAGTGGACGCGGCCGCCGGACGGCACCACTTCGGCGAGCGGAAAACGGGGCGAGCACAGAGCGGAGGGCTGGTGTGATGGCATCCAGGAAGAACAGGTTCCTCACCGCGGTCGGCGCGGCCGCCATGGCGGCCGGGCTGTCGGTCGCCTCCGGAATCTCCCCGGAGGCCCTCGCCGCAGAGGGCGGTTCCGCGGCCCCCGCACCCGCTCCGGCCTCCAAGGACGAGAAGAAGGCGCCGGCGACCGCTCCCGCGACCGCACCCGCAACCGACAAGAAGGCCCCCGCCGCCGCCCCCGCCGCCGACAAGAAGGCCCCCGCGGCCCCGGAGAAGGCGGCCGCGCCCGCGGGGCCCGGCATGTGGGCCTCCATCGACGACTTCATGAAGCGGTCCGGCAAAAGCCTCGAGGAATCGAAGATCTTCGGGATGCGCCTCCGCCTGCACGGCACCGAGGAGCTGATCTGGTCCGACAACATCTTCTACCAGGACCGCAACGAGGAGTTCATCGTCGACCTCGACCCGGAGAACAACGGGATCGACGCCAACCCCGGCATCGACGAGCCCCGCGGCCGGGTGAACTCCTTCGTCAACAACTTCACCATCGGCGGCGACCTCGAGATGGCCATCAACTCCCGCCTCGTCCCCCTCCTCGGCGACGGCGAGACCACCATCAAGGCCTTCAGCGCCGAGCTCACCAGCGTCGAGTACCTCACGGCGCAGGACGGCCCGGACGCCCTGAACTGGAACCTCCACTTCGACCTGCCGGTCCTCCTCAACACCATGCTGAACAACGTCCTGCCGCAGGGGGGGAGGAACTCCTTCTACTTCAGGACGGAGGCCGACTTCTCGAACGTCACCGACCCCCTCGACGTCGCCACCTACGAGTACGCCTCCGCGGCCCCCACCCTCACCCAGGAGGGGGAGCGCAACGACTTCACCCGCACCGAGTGGAGCGGCAAGGCGACCCTGGGCTGGCAGGGGAACCGGTTCGACAGCAAGGTCTCCTACCAGTACTACTCCTTCTCGGTGGACGACGACACGCTCGACTCCGCCGACCACATCGAGCAGGAGTTCTACGCCGACATCGGGTTCCGCCTCCCCTCCTCGGAGCACCGCTTCTACGGCTTCGGCGAGTGGACGATCTACGACTTCGACCAGCGCGGTCCCGGCGAGGACGTCGAGCTACTCCGCAACTACTCCATGCTCCGGGCCGGCCCGGGCTGGGAGGGCCCCCTCGGCACGAAGAAGGTGAAGGGGAAGGCCGAGGTCTACTACCTGGCGCAGGTCATCGAGGACGAGGACAAGCCCCCCTTCCCCCGGGGCGAGGACACCCTCATCCGGGACTACGACGAGTACAACGGGGTGGGCGGCAGCCTGACCCTCGCCTACCGCCCCTTCACCACGAAGGCGACCCAGGTCCAGCTCGAGTACAGCCGCGACATCAACTGGTCGGTGGTGGCGGACCACAAGGTGACCGACGACTTCTCCTTCACCGTCAACCACCCCGTGAACGACCGCGTCACCGCCGAGCTGATCTACAACCTCATCAACGACAACGTCTCCCACGGGGAGAAGCGCACCTACCAGGAGACGGGCTTCGGCATCCGGTACAAGCTCTGGGCCCACACCGAGGCCCACTTCCGCTACACCTTCCGCTACCAGCGGTCCCGGAAGGAGAAGTTCACCGACTACGCCGATGCGGCCAACGAGCCCTTCCAGGTGCGGTCCAACGGGGACTTCTTCGCCAACATCCTGAGCCTCGGGATCGACGTCAACTTCTAGGATGATCGCGCCGTCCACGGGCCGCCCGGTCTCCCGGAGCCCGGCGGCCCCCCGGGCGGGGGGCTTCCGGGCTCCCGTGGTCCTCTTCCTGCCCCTCCTGGCGTGGGCGGCCTCCGCCGCCGCGGGGTGCGGCACCATGGACGCCCCCTCCCTCGTCTCCAGTCCCGACGAGCGGACGGCCCCGACCCTCCCTCCCCCCCCGGTGGGGGGCTACAACCTCGACCGTCCCTACCCGCTCCTCCCCGGGGACAAGATCACGATCACCGTCCTCGACGACCCCGACCTCAACTTCCCCGCCACCATCCCCTCGGACGGGGTGATCGAGGTCTTCCGGACCGGGAAGGACGGGAGCCCGAACGAGCGGATCCCGACGAACTCCATGACCGTGGAGGACCTCGAGAAGGCGCTCAGGGAGGTCTACGCCCGGACCGTCCTCCAGAAGCCCCCCTACGTGCAGGTGACCCTGACGGAGGCGGTGAAGAGGGTGGTCTACGTGATGGGGGCGGTGAAGGCCGAGGGGACCAAGGGGGAGGTCGAGCTCCCGAAGGCCGGGCAGCGCCTCACCCTCAGCCGCGCCATCATGGCCGCGGGGGGGCCGGCCGAGGACGGGGACCTCTCGGCGGTGACCATCTCCCGGAAGGACCCCTCCACCGGCACCGAGGTCTCCCTGCCGGTCTTCGACCTCGACCGGATGCTCCGGGAGAACCTCTTCGACCGCGATCCCCCCCTCGAGCCCAACGACATCATCAAGGTCCCCAGGCTCGGCCGCGTCTGGATCACGGGCAACATCAACGAGTCCGGCTCCTTCCTCTGCACCAAGGGGATGACCCTGACGATGCTCATCACCGAGGCGGGCGGGCTCAAGGCCTTCTCGGCGAGGAGCGACATCCGCGTGCTCCGGGCGGGCGAGGGCGGTTCGGGGCAGCGCGCCTACACGGTCAACTACAACGACATCCTCGACGGCGTGGCGCCCGACCCCGTCCTCCAGCCCGGGGACCGCGTGGCCGTCGAGGAGACGTGGTACTGACGGGGTCTCTTCCCCTCCGCCGCCGCCCCCGCCTCGGGTAACCTCTCCCCGATGGCCCCCCGCCTTCCCGTCGCGTCCTACCTCTTCATCCTGCGCAAGCACCTCCTCCTCATGCTGGGGACCATGGCCGTCGTGCTGGCCGCCGGCTGGACCTATGCCGCGACCTGCAGGGCCGTCTACAGGGCCGTGGCGACGGTGAAGATCGAGGCCGGCTCCCGGGGGGCCGGGTCCGGCAAGGCGTCGGCCCGGGAGGAGGGGAACTTCCTCTCCGACCAGTTCTGGGTCATCCGCACCGACGACTCCCTCGCCGAGCGGGTCCTCCGGCACATCCGCGGCGAGGACCGCGTCCCGGGCGGCGCCGGGGGTGCGGCGGTGGGCGGGGCGGAGGGGGCCTCCGCCGGTCCCTCCGGTGCGCCCCGCGAGCCCCCCCTCCCCTCCCCCGACCTCCTGCGGTCGCTGACCCCGGGCGAGGTGCGGCGGATGATCTCCATAGCGCCCATCCCACCGACCTCCTACTGCACGGTGACCGCCCAGGGACCCGACCCCGGGATCGTCTACGCCGTGGCCAACGGCTACGCGCGGGTCTTCGCCGAGGTCTTCCGGGAGAAGGCGGAGGAGGAGTTCCGCCAGTCCCTGGGGGATCGGCTCCGGAGCCGGGACAGGCTCGCCGCGAAGCTCGAGGAGGCCAACGCCGCGGTCACCGCCTTCCGCAAGGACAACTCCAGGGTGGACTTCTCCCCGGTCCGGGGGGCCATCGCCCGGGAGACCCTGGACTCCCTCAAGAAGGACCTCGCCCAGACCCGCCAGCGGCTCTACACCGTCCGGAGGGAGGCGCGCACCATCGAGGAGACCCTCTCCGCGGCCGGCCTGTCCGTCCGCGCCGACGGGGAGGGGCGCAAGGCGCTCCATCCCCCCCCCGCGGAGCCCATCGGGGAGGACCCCCGCCTCTCGGAGAGGGTCCTCGCGCTCGACGTCGTCGCCGCGCACCCCCGGGCGCAGAAGTCCGTCGAGATCATCGAGGAGCAGGAGGCCGAGGTGCGGGCGTTGCTCACGGGGGAGGCGCCCAAGCAACCGGACTCCGATGTCGTCCGCCACGCGGAGAGGCGGAGGGACGACGAGCGCCGCCGCCTCGCCCGGATCGTGGAGGCGGCCGTCCTCAAGCACGCCCTGGACCTGGAGCAGGTCGAACTCCTGGAGAAGGACGGCGCCGGCCAGGTGAAGGAGCTGGAGAACCAGCTCGCGGCCGAGAACGCGGCGCGGGCGGAGCTGGATCGCCTGCAGGAGGCCGCCCTGGCGCTCCGGGCGGAGTTCGAGGCCGTGGACGGCCTGGTCCTCGAGGCCGAGCGCCAGCGCAAGGCCGGGGAGGCCGAGGCCGGGTCCGTCACGGTCCACGCCTTCGCCCGCCGGGGGGAGGCCCAGCTCGTCTCCCCCGACCGGCCGGTCATCTTCGGCACCACCGCCGCCCTCGCCCTCCTCCTCGCCGCGGCCCTCGCCTACGTGCTCGAGTACCTCGACGACACGGTGAAGACGAGGGAGGACTTCGACCGCCTGGTCCGGCTCCCCTTCCTCGGCTACGTGCCCCACATCCGGGACGCGGGGAAGGAGGGCGGCCCCCCCTCCCGGGACCTCGTCGTCGCCCTCGGCCGCACCGGGTCCCCCGAGGTGGAGGCCTTCCGGGCCATCCGGACCGGCATCCAGTTCAGCCGCGGGGACCGGGAGGTCCGGACCTTCCTCGTGACGAGCGCCGGGCCGGGGGAGGGGAAGACGACGGTCTCCGTGAACGTGGCGACGGCCTTCGCCGGGGGGAAGGAGAGGGTGCTCCTCGTGGACGCCGACCTCCGGCGCGCCCGGATCCACTCCGCGCTGGGGGTGGACAACGGGCGCGGCCTGACGAACGTGCTGGTGGGGGAGGCCTCGCTGGAGGAGTGCATCCAGCGGTCCACCGTCCACGGGCTGGACGTGCTCGCCTCCGGCCCGGTGCCGCCGAACCCGGCCGAGATCCTCGGGAGCGAGCGCATGCAGGACCTCCTGCGCTCGGCGGCCTCGCGCTACGGCCGCGTGGTCGTGGATTCCCCCCCCCTCGTGGCGGTGACCGACCCGGCGCTCCTGGCGAAGTACGTCGACGCGGTCTTCCTCGTCATCTCCATCGGGAAGACCTCCATCCGCAACCTCCAGCGCGCCCGGGAGACCCTGGCCACCGTCGGCGTCCCCGTCCACGGGGCGGTCCTCAACAACGCCGACTCGAGGACCTCCGGGTACGCGGCCGGCTACGGCTACGGGTACGGGTACGGGGGGGGCGCGGGCGGCGCCGCCCCCGACCACCCGGCCGTGGCCGGCGGCCCCGGCGCCTGAGCCCGGCGGGCCGCACCCCGGCCCGCGGCGCCCGTTCCGGTAGGATGGCGGTCCGCCCCGGAGGACGCCCATGAACGCGCGCACCTTCTCCCTCCTCGTCGCGCCCCTGCTCCTCGTGGCGGCGGCC
>JAKLKS010000056.1 GCA_023150535.1 Planctomycetota bacterium | reverse complement strand
GAGGACGCGGACCCCGCCCCCCTCCCGGGGCCCCGCCGACAGAGCGACCCGGGAGCCCGGGGGGGAATAGCGGAAGGCGTTGTCGGCGAGGACCGAGAGGCAGGTCTCCACCACCTCCCGGGGCGCCGTCGTCGGGAGGGGGCCGGCGGGGGGCCGCAGGTCGAGCCCCACGCCCCGCGTCCCCCCGAGGGAGGCGAGGTCGGGCGCCAGCTCCCGGAGGAGGGCCGCCGCGTCGGCGGGGGCCCCCTCCCCCGCGGCCGCCCTGCCCCGCGGCGCGCGAGAGAGCTCGAGGAGCCCCTGCACGAGCCTCCCCACGCGATCGCAGTCCTCGACGGAGCCCTCGAGCGCCTCCCGCATCGACGCCGGGTCCCCCGAGGCCAGCGCCCGCTCGGCCCGCATGCGGAGCAGCGACAGGGGCCCGCGCAGCTCGTGGGCCGCCTCCCCCGCGAAGGCCCTCTCCTCCTCCATGTCCCCCTCGATCCGCGAGAGGAGGTCGTTGAGGAGCCGGGCGAGCTCGTCGAACTCCCCGGAATCCCCCCCGTCGGGGAGGCGGAGGGAGGCCGGGTCCTCCGGGGATCGCCGGGCGGCGGCGGTCATCCTCCCGAGGGGGGAGAGGACCGAGGCCGCGCCGGCCCAGGCCCCCGCGCCCACCAGCGCCACGCCGAGGAGCCCCCCCGCGAGGAGCAGCAGCCGCAGGCGGAGCTGCTCGGCGCGGATCCCCCGCAGCGGGAAGCCCGCCGCCAGCCGGAGGGGTTCCCCCCCGGGGGGGCGCGCCTCGCGCAGCACCGCCCGGTCCCCCCCGGGGGAGAGGCCCTCCACGGTCTCCGGCGCCGCCCCGGGACGGAGGGCCGCGGAGGCCGGGGGGGCCAATCCCTCGGAGGCGAGGAGGCGGCCGTCGGCCGCCAGCAGGACGACCCACTCCTCCCGGGAGGATCGGACCCAGTGGGCGGCGTTGCGGCGGAAGGCGGCCGTCCCCTCCGCGGCGACGACGGCGGCGAGCCCCTCGGCCTGGGAGACGAGGCGCGCGTCCTCCCTCTCCTCCATGGGGCGCACCACGACGACCTCGACGAGGAGCCCGAGCCCCGCCAGGGCCGCCGCCGACAGGAGCCCCGCCCTCGCCGCGAGCCGGAGCCGGAGGCCCCCCTTCATTCCCCCTCCGCGGCGGCCCCCGGGGCTGCCTCCTCCAGCACGTAGCCGACCCGGGGGACGGAACGGAACCGGAGGCCCGAGCCCTGGAGCTTGCGGCGGAGGGAGGAGACGTGGACGTCCACCACGTTGCTGTAGCCGTCGAAGGTCCACTGCCAGACGGAGTTCACGACCTGGGTCCGGGAGAGGACGGCCCCCGGGGAGCGGAGGAAGAGCAGGAGGAGCGCGAACTCCTTGGGGGTGAGTTCCACGGGGCGGCCGGCGCAGGAGACCCTGCGGGCGGCCTCGTCGCACTCCACGGCGCCGAGGCGGAGGACCGGGTCGGGACGGCCGCCGCCCCGGCGGAGGAGCGCCCGGATCCGCGAGAGGTACTCGTCGAGCGAGAAGGGCTTCGCGAGGAAGTCGTCCGCCCCCCGGTCGAGGCCCGCCACCCTCTCGGGGGTCGTGGCGCGGCTGGAGAGCACGAGCACGGGCAGGGACCGCCCGCTGCCCCGGACCTCGGCGAGGAAGTCGAGGCCGGAGCCGTCGGGAAGGACGAGGTCGAGGGAGAGGAGGTCGTAGGTCCGCTCGGCGAGCAGCCTCCGCCCCTCGGCCAGGGTCCCCGCGCGGTCCGCGGCGTGGCCCGCCTCCCCGAGGGCCTTGAGGAGGAAGCCGCCGAGGGAGGGATCGTCCTCCACGAGGAGGACCCTCACGGCGCCCCCGCCCGCTCCTCGAGGGGGAGCGCGAGGAAGGAGGCCACGGCCTCCCCCCGCTCGCGCACGCGCGCGGCGCCGCCCCCGCGCCTCTCGGCCCAGCCGACGTGGAGCGGCAGCCACTCCCCCTCCACGGTCTCGAGGCCGGCGGCCGGCGCGGTGGCGGAGCCGTCGGGGACGGGCTCCAGGGTGACCGCCCGCAGGTCCTTGACCGGGAGGTCGAGGGGCCCGTGCTCCGGGCGGCGGATCCGCACCCTCCCTTGCTCGCGATCGAGCACGACCTCCGGGCGGCGGAGCAGGGAGAGCAGGAGGGCGGCCACGAGGAAGGAGGCGACGGCGGCGCCGCAGAGGAGCAGGTAGCGCGGGAGGCCGTCGGTGAAGGCGATGCCGGCGCAGAGGGCGAGGTCGAGGCCGCCGAACAGCCCCAGCGGGAGGAGGGTGTCCCGGAGAGGCTCCCGGAAGACGAGCCTCCCCCCCTCCGCGACGGGGTCGGGGAGGACGAAGGTGCCTCGGAGGAGGGGCGTGCCCCTCGGCGGGAACCGCATAGGGATAGCCATACCGTACCCGATCCGGGTCGCCATACTGAACCCGACCCAAGGTGGCGGCGGAATCGCGGAAATTCCCGCGCCCCGCGCCCTCGCCGCCTCGTCCGGGCAGGTCCCCGTCCACCCCACGATCCCCTCCCGGCTCCGATCCTCCCGCCTCGGAAACTCCCTCCTGTTCCGAGGTCCTCCCTCCTCCCGCAGGTCCCCGTCGGCCCCTCCACCCCCGCCTCCGACTGCCGCCGTGACGGGCGAAGAGGCACCGGATGGAGGGGATGCCGTACCCGCACGGGAACGGCGGGCCCCGGCCAGGTGGGGAATCCTCCCCGATTCCGTCGCCAACTCGGGTCGGGTTCGGTATGGCTATGGACATGGCCCTCGAAGCCGGGGAGGTGATCCGCGTCGGGCTGTTCCCGCTGCCGGGGACGGTGCTGTTCCCGGGGGTGCCGCTCCCGCTCCACGTCTTCGAGCCCCGCTACCGCGCCCTGGCCCGGGACGCGCTGGCCGGGGACCGCCGCATCGGCATCGTGCTCCTCGCCCCCGGCTGGGAGGCGGACTACGAGGGCCGGCCCGCCGTGGTCCCGGTCGGAGGGCTGGCCGTGATCTCCGGCTCGCGGCTCCACCCCGACGGGAGGTACGACCTCCTCCTCGTGGGATCTCGGCGGTTCCGCATCCTGGAGGAGGAGCCCGGGGGGGAGTACCGGCGGGCGCGGGTGCGGATCCTCCCGGAGCGGGCGCCCTCCCCCGACGACCCGGCCGCGGCGGCCCTCGGTGGGTCCCTCGTCGAGGCGGCGGAGCTCCTGCGCCCGGGGGGGATCCGGGAGTCGGGGGCCGTCGGGCCCGACCTGGGCCCCCTCGTCGGGGTGGCCGCGGCGGTCTGCGGGCTCCCGCCGGAGGAGCGGCAGGAGCTCCTCGCCCTCGACGACGTCGAGGCCCGGGCGCGCCGGCTCCTCGATGTCCTGGGGCCCCGGGCCGCCCGCACCCGCTCCCTCGACCGCATGCTCTCGCGCCGCCCCGACCCCGGCGCGAACTGAGGGGCGCTACCCCACCTTCACCCGGACCTTCTTTCCGGCGGAGCGGGGCAGGAGGAGGAGGACGGCGACCCCCACCACGGTCCCCGCCATCTTGAAGTCCTCCCCGTAGGCGGCGAGCCCGTCGTTGCGGAGCATCCCCGCGGCCAGGAGGCAGCAGACCCAGCCCACGGCCGTGCAGCGGTTCCAGCGGGAGCCCCGCTTCCCGGGGCTGAACTCCTCGGCCTTCTGGAGGAGGGACCAGGCCCCGAGGAGGGAGGCGAGGACGGCCAGCACGAAGGCGAGGAGGCGGACCTCCACCACGCCGAAGGCCCCGAGGAGGACCGCCGCCAGCACGACCGCGGGGCCCCAGAAGGAGCGGAACATCCCGAGGACCAGGGTGACGCCCCCGAGGAACTTGAGGAGCAGCATCACGACGACGAAGAAGGTGGCGACCCTCCCCATCCCCCCGAAGAGGACCCAGCCCGCGAGCGAGACCCCCGCCGCGACGGCCGCCATCCGGAGGAACCGCCCCCGCCCCTGGACGGCGAAGGCGGAGCCCGCCACCAGCAGGAAGACCCCGAAGACGAGGATCCCCACCAGGACGTCGGGCGGGACCTCCCACCCGAGGTTGGGCTCCATGAACGCGAGGACCATCTCCCTCGCGACGCTCCAGAGCCTCCGCAGGAAGGCGCCGTCCACCGTGGCGGGAATCATCGGCGGGACGATAGCGCAGCGGTGGGAGGCGCGGCAGGGATTGGGGGGGACCGCCCCCGCGCGTCCCTCCTCCCGGCGTCCCTGGAGCGGGGCCGGAGCGGGGGATTCTCCCCGGATTCGTCGCCAACCCGGGTCGGGTACGGTGTGGCGGGCTACTGGTAGCGCAGGGCCTCGATGGGGTCGAGGAGGGCTGCGCGGCGGGCGGGGAAGATGCCCGAGGCGACGCCGACGCCGCAGGAGATGAGGAAGGCGGCCCCGATGGACCAGGGGGTGACCGCGGTGCTCCACCCGGTGAAGGCCTGGAGCGCCACCGCGCCCCCGACCCCGAGCGCGATCCCGAGGATCCCCCCGGAGGCGGAGATGGCCACCGTCTCCGTCAGGAACTGGAGGAGCACGTGCCGCCGCTTCGCGCCGAGCGCCCGGCGCACGCCGATCTCGCGGGTCCGCTCCGTCACCGTCGCCAGCATGATGTTGGCGATGCCGATGCCGCCCACGAGCAGCGAGATGGAGGCGATGAGGACGAGCGCGATGTTGAACACGTTCTGCGTCTTCTGCCTCTGGGCGAGGAGCTCCAGCGGGACCACCACCTGCCAGTCCTGCTGCGCGTGGAACTTCTGGAGGATGGCCGTCACCATGCGCGCCGTGGGGAGGACCTGCTCGACGGAGGACGCCTCCACGAGGATCTGGTTGAGCTCGATGTTGGTGGACTCGAAGGAGCCCGTGGAGCGCTTGAAGGAGAGCGTCCCCTCCCGGGCGAGCATCGTCCTGTAGGGGACGTAGATCTCCTCGGCGGCGAACTCCGTCTCCAGCGCCTTGCGGTAGTGCCCCCGGAACTCCTCGTCCTCGAGCAGGCCGACGACCTTGTAGACCTTCTCGCCGACCTGGAGCGGGTAGTCGAGCGGCTCCCCGAACCACCCGATGCGCCGCAGCAGCCCCGCCCGCACCACGCAGACCGTGGCGAGGTTCCCCTCGTCCGCCTCCGTCACCGCCCGCCCGCGGGCCACCCGGAGGCTCGCCCGCTCGAAGTGGGCGGGCGTCACGCCGACGAGGGTCACGTCCACCTTGCTGCTCCCGTACCAGGCCCGCTCCGACTTCGTGTGGACCGGCAGGACCGAGGTCACGCCGGGGAGCGTGTCGCGGATCTGCTCGAAGTCCCGGAAGGTGAGCCCGTACTGGCTGATCCACCGCCGCCGCCCCGCCTGGTCCGGCGTCTCCGGGGGCTTGACGGTGTTCACGATGACGTTGCGGATCCCCATCTGGCCGATCTGCGCGAGGATCTCCCGCTGGGCCCCCTCCCCGAGGGCGAGCATCACGATGACCGAGGCCACGCCGAAGACGATGCCGAGCGTGGTCAGGAGGGTGCGCAGCGGGTAGCCGCGGAGGTTCCGGCCGGCGAGGCGCAGGAGCTCCACGAGGGAGATCCCCCCGCGGCGCTCGAAGGCGCCGAAGGCGGGGCCGGGGGCGGGCGCGCTCACGCGTCCCCGTCCGTGATGCGCCCGTCCAGGATGCGCACGCGCCGCTTCGCGGCCGCCGCCACGTGGACGTCGTGGGTGATCATCACCACGGTCCTCCCCTCCCCGTTGAGGCGGCGGATGAGGTCGAGGATCTGCTCCCCCGTGGCGCTGTCGAGGTTGCCCGTGGGCTCGTCCGCGAGGAGGAGCCGGGGGTCGTTGGAGAGGGCCCGGGCGATGGCCACGCGCTGCTGCTCCCCGCCCGAGAGCTGGGGGGGGCGGTGGGAGAGGCGCCCGCCGAGGCCCACCTGCTCCAGGCGCTCCCGCGCGACCCGGTGGCGCTCCGCGCGGGCGACGCCGCCGTAGAACAGCGGGACCTCCACGTTCTCCAGGACCGTGAGCTGGGGCACGAGCTGGAAGGACTGGAAGACGAAGCCGATGGAGCGGTTGCGGACCTCCGAGAGGTCGTCGTCGGGGAGGGTCGCCGTGTCCCGCCCGTCCAGGACGTAGGACCCCTCCGAGGGCCGGTCGAGGCAGCCGAGGATGTTCAGCAGGGTGGACTTCCCCGACCCCGACTGCCCGACGATGGCCACGAACTCCCCCGCCCGCACCTCCATCTCGATGCCGTGGAGGACGTGGAGCCGGGCCTCCCCCTCCCCGAAGTACTTGTGGACGCCGCGGAGGGAGAGGATCGGGGGGGCCCCTGCGGGAGCCGTCGTCAAGGCTTCCCGCCCCTCTTGCCGCCGCCCCCGGAGGGCGCGCCGCCCCCGCCCGCGGGCTTCGCCCCGCCGTTGGAGGCCGGGGAGGCGCCCTTCCCGGCGGCCGGCCCCTTCGCCCCCTCCCCCGCGGGCCCGGCGACCGCCTCGGTCCCCTCGGGGTTCCAGAGGAGGATCCGGTCCCCCTCCTTCAGGCCCTCCTTCACGACCACGTGGGTCGCGTTGGATTCGGCGAGCGCGACCTCGCGGCGCTCCGGCGCGCCGCCCCCGTCGACGAAGGCGAAGTAGCGGCCCTCCTTCACGAAGACCGCCTGCAGGGGGACGGTGAGGACGTCGGGCACCTCCCCCACCAGGATCTCCGACTTGACCGTCAGGCCGGGCTTGAGGGGGAGCTCGTTCCGCTCGAGGGACAGGACCACCTCGAACTTCTTGATGTCGCTCCGCCAGTCCCGCTCGCCGGCGACGGTGGCGATCTTCGCCACCTTCGCCCCCAGGCGCCGCCCCGGGTAGGAGTCCACGGTGACGAAGCCCTCCTGCCCCACCCTGAGCTTGTTCACGTCGGCCTCGTGGATGCCCAGCGTCACCTCCATCTCGCTGAGGTCGGGGAGCTGGAGGAAGACCTGCTCGTTGTAGACGGAGGAGCCCACGGCGAGGTCGTCCCCGCCCATGCCGCGCAGGTCCGCGTAGATGACGATGCCCGGCGCCGGCGCGAGGATGGTCATCTCCGCGAACTGCTTGCGGGACTCCGCCAGCCTCTGCACCGCGGTCGCGTAGCCCCGCTCGGCCTGGTCCCAGGCGACCTTCTTCCGGTCGAGCATGTTGTCCGCGCGCAGCTTCTCGTTCTCCAGGCTGCGCACCGCCTCGTCCCGGGCCGATTCCTTCTGCCGCCGCTCGATGTCGGCCGTGTACCGGAGGTAGGTGTCCTTCTGGTCCTCGGCCTCGTTGCGCTCGAGCTCCGCGGCCAGCATGGCGATGCGCTCCTCCTCGACCTGGGCCGAGGTCACGAAGCCCCGCTCGAGGAGCTTCTGCATCTGCTCGTAGCGCTCCTTGCGGCGGTCGTACTCGCTCCGGGCCTTCTCGACGGCCAGCTCCCTCTTCTTCGCCTGCTGGGGTGCCTCGTTCTCCATGTAGCGCTGGAGCTCCATGGACTTGATGTCCACCTCCAGGCGCGCCTTCTCCATGGCCGCCTGCCCGTCCGCCTTCTGGATCTCGAACTCCGTCTTCGCGCTCTTCCGCTCCGTCTCGAACTGGACGACCTGGCTCTCGAAGTTGTCGATGTCCCGCTGGACGTCGGTCTTGTCGAGCTCGGCGAGCTTGTCCCCCTCCTTCACCTCGGTCCCCTCGGGGACGAGCCAGACGATCTTCGCGGTCCCGGGGATGGAGGCCTTGATGTTGACGGAGTTCTTCGCCTTGAGGGTCCCGGTGTCGCGCACGGTGATGCGGAGCGCGCCCCTCTCCACGCGGTGGACCGCCTCCCTGGCCCCGCCGCCGCCGCCCGCGGCCTCGCCGCCGCCGCAGCCCGCCGCGAGGAGGGCCGCCGCCGCGAACGCCGCCGCCCGTCCGCCGCCCCGGATCATGGATTCCCCCCCTCGCCGCCCGCGACGCCGCCGGCGGCCGGGGCGCGGAGCGCCCTCCAGGTGCCGTCCGGCTCGACCTCCAGCGTCCCCATGCTGCGCTCGAGGCTGATGCGGGCGAGCTCGTACTCCACGACCCGGTTCACCCTCTCGTTCTTCGCGTCGAGCAGCGACTGCTGGGCCTCGATGAGGTCGCGGTTCCCGATGGTCCCCGCCTCGAAGTCGAGCTGCGCCTTCTCGCTCCGCTTCTCCTCCAGCGCGATGATCCGCGTCTGGATCTCCAGGCTCACCGCCGCCTGCCGCAGCCGCCGCAGGGTCTCCCTCACCTCCACGACCACGTCGTCCCGGAACCGCTCGTAGTCGCGGCGCTGCTTCTCCAGGGCGATCTCCGAGGTGCGGTAGGCGTTGCGCTCCAGCGTCTGCTGGAGGGGGAGGTCGAGGACGAGCCCCAGGGAGGAGGCCTGCCCCCGCGTCGGGTCGTGGAGCCAGCCGGTCCGCTCCCCGCTCGTCGCCCGCCAGGAGGCCTCCAGGGCGAGGTCGGGGAGGAGGTTCCGCCGCGCGATGCGCAGCCCCCGCTCGGCGTCCTCCAGCCGGTCCCTGGCGTTGGCCAGGTCGTAGCGGTTGGAGAGGGCGGCCTCCACCGCCGAGGAGAGGGAGACGTCCACCCTCAGGAACTCGGGGGTGGCCTCGGCGAACTCGAACCGGGCCGTGGTGGGGAGCCCGAGGAACACCTTGAACTGGTCGATGGCGAGGCTCAGGGCGTCCCGCGCGTCGAGGAGGTCGTTCTCGACCGAGAGGAGGTCGTTCTGCACGCGCAGGACCTCGAGCTTGTCCTGCCGGCCGATCTGGAAGAGGGCCTCGGCCTGGGCCGTCTGGAACTGGACGCTCTCGAAGCGCTCCTCGAAGTTCCGAACCCGGATCCGCTGGGCGAGGATGGCGAAGTAGCGGCTCGTCACGTCGAGCAGGAACTGCTCCCGGAACCGCTCGAAGTCGCGCAGCGCGTAGACCACGTCCCGCTCCGCCTGGGTGAGCGCCTCGTGGGAGGACTCGTAGCCGGCCCCCTTGAGCAGCGGCTGGCGGAGCAGCGCCGCCACGGTGGAATCGGAGGCGAAGGCCCGGCCGGGGACCTCCTCCTTCGACCCGTCCTCCTGCCCGGACACGGTGATGGTGCCGCCCGTGGGGAGGACCTGGCTCACGCTGGCCGCGGCCCGGGCGGTGTCGGCGCGCTCGGCGCCCGTGGAGTTCCCGACGAGGTAGGAGAGGGTCGCCTCGAGCCTCGGGGAGAACTCGTACCGGACCCCCGAGAGGGCCAGCGCCGAGAGGGTGAGCCCCTCGACCTCGTCCCGGTAGTCCCGGTTCGCCGCGATGCCGATGCGGAGGGCGTCCTGGAGGGTCATCGTCGCGGGGACCTCCACGGGGGGCTCCCGCTCCGTCCCCGCGGGGACCGCCCCCTCCGACGCGGGGTCGGGGGGCGACGGGAAGACCCGGTCCCTCTCCCGCGCCTCGCGCAGCGGGCCCCCGCGCCCCTCGAGGATCGCCGCCGCCTCGCGGTCCGCGGACCGGGAGTAGGAGCCCGCCGAGCAGCCCGCCGCCGCGGCCGCCAGGGCGGCGAGGGCGGCGAGGGCGCGGGCGGGCTTCCGTCGGGGGTGCGGGGGGAGCAGGGCGGGGAGCCTCCTCGGGACCGGGGTCCTTTCCCATGGCTTGGACGCCCGGGAAGCCCCCGAGGGTACTGGAACATCCCCCGGGTGCCTCATTCGCGCGGCGGAAGGCGCGGCGCCCGTCACCCCCGGGATTACGCTCTGGGGATGCGCCCCCTGCCCCAGGCCCGCCGGACAGACCTCCCCGTGGATCCCGTCTGCGGGATGTCCGTGGACCCCGCCCGCGCCCCGGCCCGCCGGGAGCACGGGGGGCGGGTCTTCCACTTCTGCTGCGCCGGGTGCGCGGAGAAGTTCGGCCGCGACCCGGAGGGGTGGATCTCCGGCCGCGCCCGGGAGGCCGCCGCGGCGGCGGCCGCCGCCGCCCCGCCGGGGACGGTCTTCGTCTGCCCCATGTGCCCGGAGGTCCGGGAGACCCGGCCCGTCCCCTGCCCCTCCTGCGGCATGGCCCTGGATCCCGAGGGGGCGGCCCCCTCCGGGGAGGAGGGCCCGGAACTGCGGGACATGCGCCGCCGGTTCCTCCTCTCGCTCCTCTTCACCCTCCCGCTCCTCGTCCTCTCCATGGGGCCCATGGTCGGGATCCCCGCCGACCGCCTCCTGCCCGCGGGGGCGGCCCCCCTCGTCCAGATGGCGCTGGCGGCCCCCGTGGTGCTCTGGTGCGGGTTCCCCTTCCTCGAGCGCGCCGCCCGGTCCCTCGCCACGCGCCGGTTCAACATGTTCACCCTCATCGGCCTCGGCACGGCGGCCTCCTTCCTCGCCAGCGCCGCCGCCGTCCTGGCGCCGGGCGCGTTCCCCGCCGCCTCCCGCCACCACGGGGAGGTCCCGCTGTGGTTCGAGAGCGCCGCGGTCATCGTCTCCCTGGTGGCCCTCGGCCAGGTGCTGGAGCTGAAGGCCCGCGCCCGGACCGGGGACGCCCTGCGGGCGCTCCTCGACCTCGCCCCCCCCGTCGCGGTCCGCCTCCTCCCCGGGGGCGGCGAGGAGGAGGTCCCCCTCGCCTCGGTGCGCAGGGGGGACCGCCTGCGGGTGCGGCCCGGGGGGAGGATCCCCGCGGACGGGCGCATCCTCGAGGGCGCGGGCACGGTGGACGAATCCATGGTGACGGGGGAGCCGATCCCCGCGGACCGGGGTCCCGGGGACCGGGTGACCGGGGGGACGCTCCTCGCCGCGGGCTCCCTCCTCCTGGAGGCGGAGAGGGTGGGTGCGGACACCGTCCTCGCCCGCATCGTGGCCCGGGTCGCCGAGGCCCAGCGGAGCCGCGCCCCCGTGCAGGCCCTGGCCGACCGGGTGGCCGGGGGCTTCGTCCCCGCGGTCGTCGTCGTCGCCGTCCTGGCCTTCGCCGGCTGGGCCCTCCTCGGCCCGGAGCCCCGCTTCGCCCACGCGCTGCTGGCCGCCGTCTCGGTGCTGGTCATCGCCTGCCCCTGCGCGCTCGGCCTCGCCACCCCGATGTCCATCATGGTGGGGATGGGGCGGGGGGCCTCCGCCGGGATCCTCTTCCGGGACGCCGAGGCGCTGGAACTCCTCTGCCGCGTGGACACCCTCGTCCTCGACAAGACGGGGACCCTCACCCGCGGGCGGCCGGAGGTGGCGGCGGTGGTCGCCGCCGGGGGGGACGGCCCCTCCTCCCGGGACGCCGTGCTCGCGGCGGCGGCCTCCGTCGAGCGCTGGAGCGAGCACCCCCTCGCGGCGGCCGTCGTGCGGGAGGCGGAGCGGCGCGGGCTCGCCATCCCCTCCTCGGGGGCCTTCCGGGCCCTGCCGGGGAAGGGGGCCGCCGCCTCCCTCGACGGGAGGGCGGTCTCCGTGGGGAACCGGCGCCTCCTGGCCGACCTCGACCTCGTCCCCGGCGAACTGGAGGGGCGGGCCCGGGAGGAGGAGGCCCTCGGGCGGACGGTCTTCTTCGCGGTCCTCGGCGGGCGGGTCGCCGGGCTCCTCTCCCTCTCCGATCCCGTGAAGGGGACGACGGCGGAGGCGGTGCGCCTCCTCCGCGCGGAGGGGGTGGAGCTGATCATGGCCACGGGGGATTCCCGCGCCGCGGCGGAGGCGGTGGCCCGGGAGCTGGGCATCGGGCGGGTCGAGGCGGAGATGACGCCCGAGGGGAAGGAGGCGCTGGTCCGGGACCTCCTGGCCTCGGGCCGGGTGGTGGCCATGGCCGGGGACGGGGTGAACGACGCGCCCGCCCTGGCCCTGGCCTCCGTCGGCATCGCCATGGGGAGGGGGGCGGACGTGGCCAAGGAGAGCGCCGGCGTGACCCTGGTGCGGGGGGACCTGCGGGGCGCGGCCCGGGCGCGCTCCCTCTCCCGGGCGGTGATGCGGAACATCCGCCAGAACCTCGCCCTCGCCCTCGGCTACAACGGCCTCTGCATCCCCCTGGCGGCGGGTGCCCTCTACCCCCTCCTCGGGGTCCTCCTCAGCCCCATGGTGGCGGCGGCGGCCATGAGCCTGTCGAGCCTCTCCGTGGTGGGGAACGCCCTCCGGCTCCGGAAATGGGGGGGATAGGGGGACCCGGGACGAGCGCTCAACTGTTTTTATGACAAAGACTTATGTCATCACCCCAAGTTATCCCCAGGTTGTCCACACACCCTCCCCACCTTCTCCCCCTCCCCCCCTCCGGTCGCTCTCCTCCCCGTCCACAGGATATCCCCATTGCCCCGCCCCCCCTCGATGGGGATAATCTCCCCGCCCGGGGTGGGCTTCCGCTCCCCGGGCAGCGGGAGGGATGATCCATGGTGCATGCCGAACTGTCCGTTTCCCCGGAGGCCGGTCGCGCCCTCCGGGCGGGTTGCCCCTTCCTCACCAGGGATCACCTCGCCACGAGGACCCGGGGCCTCGCCACGGGATCCGTGGTGGACCTCCTCGAGGGCCGCCACTTCGTCGGCCGCGGTTTCTTCGACGAGAACGGGCCCCGCGCGGTCTCGGTCTACACGCGCGACCGCGCCACGAACCTCGACGCCGCCTTCTGGAGGGCCGGCCTGGAGAGGGCGGCGGAGCTCCGCCGCTCCCTCGTCAACCTCACCTGGACCGACGCCTTCCGGGTCGTGAACGGGGAGGGGGACTTCCTCCCGGGGCTCGTCGTGGAGACCTACTCCTCCTACGCCGTGCTCCGCCTCCAGACCGACGCCCTCCGCCCCCACCTCGGCTCCATCGTGGACGCGGTCCGGGGCGCCCTCCAGCCCCGCGGGATCTACGAGAAGCGGCGCACCGCCGACGGGGCCCGCGGCCACCACCTCGGCGGCTCCACCGCCCCCGACGCCCTGCCGGTGCGCGAGGGCAACCTCCGCTTCCTCGCCCGCATGGCCGAGGGGGACCAGACGGGGCTCTTCCTCGACCTCCGCGAGGCGCGGCGCGCCGTCGCCCGCTACTCCCGGGGCCGGCAGGTCGTGAACGCCTGCTCCTTCACGGGGACGCTCTCGCTCACGGCGGCCGCCGCGGGCTCGCCCCGGGTGGTCTCCGTGGACGCCTCCCCGCGCTCCTCGGCCTGGGGCCGGGAGAACTTCGCCGCCAACGGCCTGCCTCCCGAGAGCCACGAGTTCCTGACCGGCGACCCCGCCGAGGTGCTCTCCCGCATCGCCACCTCCAGCCGGCGGTTCGAGCTGGCCCTGGTCGAGGTGCCCTGCTTCCCCGAGAAGCCGAAGCCCGAGCCGGCGAGGAAGCCCGCCGCGAAGCCGGCGAAGGCGAAGCCGGGGAAGTCGAAGCCCGCGAAGGGGAAGTCCGGCGGGAAGCGGCGGATGGGGGCCCCCTCCGGCGCCGATCCCATCGAGCGCTTCCGGCGCGGCTACGGGGAGCTGGTCCGGGCGGCGGTCTCGGTCCTGCAGCCCCAGGGGCTCCTCGCCTGCGGGATCCACGAGCAGGATCTCGCCTTCAACGACTTCCTGTCGCTCCTGCGCGAATCCGCCGGCGGGCTCGGCGCCACGCTCCAGGTCATCGAGGTCCAGGGCCTCCCCCCCGACTTCCCCGTGAACCCCGCCTGGCCCCGCGGCCGCTACCTCCGCTTCGTCCTCTGCGCCGTGCGGCGGTAGGGGACGGGCTTCGGCTCCTCGGTTTCCGCCTCCTCCATCGTGACCGCTCCCGGGATCCGCCTCCTCCGCCGCCCCTCCCCGACGGACAATGGCCGGTCCGGCGCCCCCGGAGGTCCCCCATGGCCCCGTCCCTCTCCGGCAGGAAGGTCCTGCTCGTCATCGCCCCCGACCAGTTCCGCGACGAGGAACTCGTCGAGCCGAAGAAGGCGCTGGAGGCCGCCGGCGCCCGCGTCTCCATCTCCTCGACGAAGGAGGGGATCGCCCGGGGGATGCTCGGGGCGAAGGTGATGCCCCACTGCCTCGTGAAGGACGCGAAGGAGGAGTGGGACGCCGTCGTCGTGGTGGGCGGCATGGGTTCGCCGAAGCACCTCTGGGACCACCGGCCGCTCCACCTGCTCCTCCAGGACCGCGCGAAGGCGGGGAAGGTCGTCGGGGCGATCTGCCTCTCGGGGGCGGTCCTGGCGAAGGCCGGGGTGGCCCGGGGGAAGCGGGCCACCTGCTGGCCCGACCGCGCCGCCATCGCCGCGCTCGAGGCGGGGGGCGCCCTCTACGAGAAGTCCCCCGTCGTCACCGACGGGAAGGTCGTCACCGCCGACGGCCCGGAGAGCGCCGCCGCCTTCGGGAGGGCCCTCGTCGAGGCGATGGGATAGAGGAGGGGGACGGGCTTCGGTTCCTCGGTTCCGGACCCCGTTCGCCCGGGCGGAGGAGGTGGAAACCGCAGGACCGAAGCCCGTCCCCTTCCTCTTCCGCCCCGGCTACTTCAATCCCTCGAGCATCTTCCGCATGGCCTTGCGCATGTTCCGCGCCTGCTCCGGGGTGAACCCGGCGTCGCGGGGGTCGGCCCTCATGGCCGCGGTCCAGGTGGTTTCCTCGGCGCGGTACCCGAACTCCTCGGCGATCCGCCGCTCGAGGTCCTTCATGTGGGCGGCGCCGTAGAAGACGCCCACGTCCGCGGTCCCCGGCTCCCTCGCGAGGATCGCCCGCAGGTCCTCCATCACGACGCCGTTGCGGTCCACGAGGATCACCTTCATGGCCGCCGCCGCGTCGCCGCCGGGGAAGCCGGGGAGTCCCTGCCCCTTCCCGCCCTCCCCCATCGCCTCCGCGGCGCCCGACCCCATCATCTCCACCAGGAGGAGCTTCACGTAGGCGCCCATCTTCGGGGCCTTCGCGATGAAGTCGAGCATGCGGCCGGCCATGCGGCCGAGTTCCGAGGTCCCCTCGAGGAACGCGAGGAACTCCGCCGCGTCCACGCCGGCCTTCTCGAACCGCGCCTGGAGCTCGTCCATGCCCATGTCGCTGCACCGCCACCGCGCGCCGCCGGTGTCCATGGCGTCGAGCTGGAAGGCGAGGCCGAGGGCGGCGGCGAGCTTCGCCTGGAGCCCGGGCCCCTTCCCCTGCCCGCTCCCCCCGCCGGGGGCGGCGGAGACCTCGACGGAGAGGTCGTCGCCGGGGGCCTCGGCGGTGCCGGGCCTCCCGTCGGGGCCGTCGCTCGTGAAGGTGGCGGCGTCCACCGCCGGCGCGGCGCCCTCCGCGGGCGGGCGGCGGAGGTAGCGGAGGGGGCGGCCCCAGCCGTCGGCCAGCACGTTGCGGAGGATCTCGCGGCGGGCCGGGCTCCCCTCCTCGACGAGGGGCGCAGGGGTCGCGGGGAGGGAGCCGGTGAGGGCGTGGTGCTCGAGGAGCATGGCCCTGAGGAGTTCGAGGCGGCGGCGGGTGGCGGCGGCCTTCTCGGCGTCGGGGGCCGCGGGGTCGACGGGGGACGTGCCGGCGGGCTTGACGCCCTCGTAGAGGACGAGGGCGCGGGCGTCGAGTTCCGCCTGGCGGGCGGCGTAGAAGGAGGCGTCGGCGACGTGGACGGCGGAGACGAGGTGGATGCGGGGGCCCGTGCCGGAGGCGGGGGCGAGGACGCGGGTGGCGAGTTCGAGGAGGAGGACCCCGTCCGCGTCCTCGGTCACGCGGAGGTAGGAGGCGGGGTCGGGGGCGGGCGCGGGCGCGGAGACGGGGGGCGCGGGAGGCGGGGGATCCTGCGAGGCGGCGGGAGGGGAGGCCGCGAGGAGGAGGCAGAGCGGGAGGAGGATCCGCGGCGGCCTTCCGGACATCCCCGGTTCCCCCTACTTCCCGCCCGCCCCCGGCCATTCCGCCGCGATCGACGCCGCCGCCGCGCGGACCTGCGCCTCGCGGTCCGCCCGCGTGTCGTTGCGGTCCACGTCGGCGCGGGCCGTCCCCCGCCACAGGAGCTTCTGCGTGCGGGCGTCCACGACGTCCACGATAAGCGTCCCCGCGTCGTAGGTGACGACCATCGGGTCGTATCCCCTCCGCCCGTAGAAGCCGGCCCTGTTCCAGGAACCGGCCGTCGAGTGCCCGAAGTCCGTCACGTAGGTCTCCCGCTCGACCTCCGCCCGGAAGGCGACGAAGACGTCCGGCGCCCCCCCGCCCGCGGGCGCGAGGCCCCGCGCCTGGAAGCCGGCCGACAGGGCCTCCGCGGCCGCCGCCGACAGGTGCTCGCGGTCGGAGGCGGACCCCGCGAAGCCGAGTTCCTGCCCCTCCATCCAGGCGAAGGTGCGGACCGCCGAGAGGTCGGCCCCCGGGGCCGTCTCCCCGCGGGTCGCGAAGCTCCCGCATCCCGCCGACAGCGCCGCCGCGACGGCCAGCACGCACAGGCCCGGGAGTCTCATGGTCCGCTCCTCCGTTCCCGGCCCGCGCCGCCGGACCCGGGAAGTGTACCTCCGCGGGAGGGACCGGCCGCCCCGCCGTCGGACCGTCCCCGGTGACGGAAACGGGTCGGGTTCAGTACTGATCAGGTTCGTCACGCCCTCCCCCACCCGCCCCCGGGCGCGAGCCCCTCCGCCAGCGCCGCGCTCCCGAGGTCCTCGGCCTCCTCCACCGCCAGCACCGGCGGCGCCGGGGGGCGCGCCACCACGCCCTCGAGCACGAAGGGCCCGCTCCCGCGCAGGCGCGCGGCGAGCCGGCGGTAGGCGTCGGGGAAGAGCACGCACTCCACGAGCCCCTCCGCGTCCTCCGCCCGCTCGGCACGCAGCCCCGCTCCCGCAGCGCCGCCCCGAAGAAGGCCACCGGGTGGGCCGTCGGCGTGAGCCCGAGCAGGTGCATCTCGTCCGCCACCCGCTCCTCCGGCGTCTCCCGCCGCAGCACCGGGAACCGCCGCGCCTCCCCCGCCCCGGCCACCTCCTCCCCGAAGAGCGTCCGGCGCACCCGGTCCGCCGGGGGCGAGCCCCCGCCCCCGTCCCGCCGCCGCGACCCCGCCCCGTAGAGCAGGCGCAGCCGCCAGAGCATCTCCGCCCGCGGCGCGTCGAAGACGTCGCAGGCCCCGCACCCGACGAGGTTCCGGGCCTCGGCCTCCTCCATGCGCACCCGCCGCAGGAGGTCGGGGAGCGAGACGAAGGGACCGCCCCGGGCCCGCTCCGCGAGGAGGTCCGCCAGCGTCCCCTCCCGCAGGCACCGCACCCGCGCGAGCCCGACGCGGATCGCCCCGTCCTCCACGAGGAAGCCGGCGGCGCCGCGGTTCACGCAGGGGAGCAGCACCCGCACCCCGCTGCGGCGCGCCTCCTCGAGGTACTCCCGCGCGTCGTAGAAGCCCCCCTCGTTGTCGATCACCGCCGCGAGGAACTCCGCCGGGTGGCGCGCCTTCATCCAGACCGCCATCCAGGCGACGTGCCCGTAGGTCGCCGCGTGGGCCTTGCAGAAGGCGTAGCCGGTGAAGCGGGCCATCTCCACCCAGATCCGCGCCGCCGTCCGCGCCGGGCAGCCCCCGGCCACGGCGCCGAGGAGGAACCGCCTCTGCACCGCCTCCATGGAGGCCGGGTCGCGGGCCTTCGTCATGGCGCGCCGCAGGCCGTCCGCCTCCTCCAGCGAGAGGCCGGCCACCGCGTGGGCGACCCGGAGCACGTCCTCCTGGAAGAGCATCACCCCGAGGGTGGAGGCGAGGATCGGGCGCAGCGCGGGGTGGAGGAAGCGCACCGGCTCCGTCCCCGCGCGGCGGCGGAGGTAGCGCTCCTTCATGCCGCAGCCCGCGGGCCCGGGGCGGATGACGGACAGCGCCACGGTGGCGTCCTCCCGCGTGCGGGCCGCCATCTCGCGGAGCGTGTTGCGGACGCCCGGGGATTCGATCTGGAAGCAGCCGACGGTGCGGCCCTCCGCGAGCATCCGGCCGCAGAGGCCGTCCTCCCCGGGGAGCGCCCCGAGGTCCGGCGGCTCCCGCCCCTGCGCGCGCAGGCGCTCCCGCGCGTCGGCCAGCACCGAGAGCGTGCGGTTGCCGAGGAGGTCGATCTTCACGAGCCCCATGGCCTCCACGGGGCGCTTGTCGTACTGCGTCACCACGATCCCCTTCGCCGCGCGCTCCAGCGGGACCAGCGTCGCGAGGTCGCGGTCGGCCACCACCATCCCCCCGGGATGCACCGAGAGGTGGCGGGGGAGCGCCGCCAGGGCGTCGCCGAGGAGGAGCGCGCGCCGCGCCTCGGGCCGGTCGAAGCCGGCCCCCCGGGCGTCCGGGCGCTCCCGCACCGCCGCCGCGAGCCCCCCCTCCCCCGGGTGGTGCGGCAGCCGCGCGCTCATGCGGTCCACCTCGCGGGGGGGGATGCCCAGCGCCTTGGCCGCCTCGCGGAAGGCGGAGCGCCCCTCCATGGTGGAGTAGGTGCAGAGGGTCGCCGCCCGGTCCTCGCCCGCGGAGCGGCGCAGGAACTCCGTCACCTCGTCGCGGCGCCTCCAGCAGAGGTCGAGGTCCACGTCGGGGCAGTCCCGCCGCCCCGGGTTGAGGAACCGCTCGAAGTCGAGGTCGTGGGCCACGGGGTCCACGACGGAGATCCCCAGCGCGAAGGCCACGAGGCTGTCGGCGGCGGAGCCCCGCCCGACGCAGGGGATGGCGGCCTCCCGCGCGAACTCCACGATGCCGTGCACGATGAGGAAGTAGCCGTCGAAGCCGAGGTCCCCGACGACGCGCAGCTCCCGGGCGAGGCGGCGGAGGTAGGCCCCGCCGGGGCGGCCCCCGCGGCGGCGGCGGAGCCCCTCGAGGCAGAGCGCCCGCAGGCGCCCCCGCGCGGCGGCGGCGTCG